>JAKJGY010000212.1 GCA_022704145.1 Verrucomicrobiota bacterium | reverse complement strand
GGAACCAGGAGGCGTTCAAGGGTGCCGGCCCCGCCGGGGACGGCGCCGCTTAGAGCGTCCAGCCCTTGCGGTAGGGCGGGCTGACGAACGCGTTCGCCGCGTCGCAGTTGGTGAAGCGAGCGGCGGTCGTATCCCAGGACAGCTTCTGGCCGGCGAAGCGCAGCGCGATCACGCCCAGCAGCGCGATCTCGGTCAGCGGGCCGCCCACGGAGAAGTCGGAGCAGCTCGTGCCGCCCTCGCGGATGGCGCGCGCCCAGTCCTGCTCGTGCCCGCCGCGCGGCACGCGCGGCAGGCTCGGCGCGGGCCGCTTATAGGCCTGCATCTTCGTCTCGGGGAGCAGCCGCAGCCCGCCCGCGCCGTGCGAGCCGTACATGAGCGTGCCCTTGTCGCCGTAGACGACCGCGCCGGTCTCGACCGGCTTACGCTCGGCCTCCAGCTCCGGCGGGCGCGGGATCGGCTGGTCGCCGCTGAACCACTTGACGGTCAGCGGGCCGCGCGCGCCTTTGGCGGCGAACTCGAAGGTCACGATATCGCCGCGCGGGAACACCTCCCCGCGCACCTCCTGCGGGTAGTCCCTGACCTCCGCCACGACGGAGGCGGGGGCGCCGAGGTCGAGCCCGCGGAAGGCGGGGCCGAGCACGTGGCAGGCCCAGTCGCCGAGCGTGCCGTTGCCGAACGGCACCCAGCCGCGCCACTTGTGCGGCGCGTAGGCGGGCGAGAAGGGCCGCGCCTGTGCCGGCCCGAGCCACAGGTCCCAGTCGAAGCTGGCGGGGGCTGGCGCGCCCGCGCGCGCCTCGGCCAGGCGGTCGAGCCCGGTGTTGACGCTTTTGGAGCCCGCGTGGATCGTGTGGACGGCGCCGACGGCGCCGTCCGCGATCCACTCGCAGAACATTCGCGTCTCGTTGGAGGAGTGCCCCTGGTTGCCGAGCTGCGTCACTACCTTCTGTTCGGCCGCGGCGCGCATCAGCGCGCGCACCTCGCCGAGCGAGTGCGCCAGCGGCTTCTCGCAGTAGACGTGCTTGCCGCGCCGGATCGCCTCCATCGCCAGCACCGCGTGCGTGTGGTCGGGCGTGGCCACGATCACCGCGTCGAGTGTCTTGCCCAGCTCGTCCCACATCCGGCGGTAGTCCTGGAACGACTTCGCGCCGGCGTGCCTCTTGCGGAACTCGGGGTCGCGCTCGGCGTCGACGTCGCACAGCGCCACGATGTTGTTGTCGCCTGCCAGCGCGTTCGCGGTCTTGCAGCCGGGCCAGCCGAGACCGATGGTCGCGAGGTTCAGCCTGCCGCTCGGCGGCGTCTGGCCCTCGCGCCCGAGCACACGGCTCGGCACGATCATGAACGCTGCTGCGCCCGCTCCCGCCGCGAGAAACCCCCGACGATCCGTCTTCATAGCTCCTCCCCGTCACGCCGCTCCGGAAACAGCCTGCCGCACGCCTCTCCGGGAGAGGGCCGGCCCGACCGCCTCTGCTGTTAAGAGGTCTGAGACGCTTTGCAACCTCAGCCTGTGCGGACTGTAACACTCAGGCTGTTGGCCTGTCGAGTCCGGTTTGCGGTATGCGTGCGCCCGACTGCGGGTGACGGTTGACAAGCGGGTGCCTGGAGCCTAGACTGTTTGCAGTGCAGTCGGAAAGCGCCGTAGGGGATGGCGCGGGGGCGGCTGCAGGGAAAGCAAGGGGAGGCAGGTATGCGTTCGGTGACGGTGTCGCGGCGGGTGTTTCTGGCGGGGGCGGGTGCGGTGGCGGCCGCGCCGCGCGCGGTGTTCGGGCAGGCGCGCCGGGTATTCCGTTTCGGGGTGGTGGGGTGCGGCGGGCGGGGCAGCGGCGCGGTGCGCGACATCACGCGTGCGGCCGAGCGGCTCGGGCACCAGGCGGTGCTGGTGGCGGCGGCGGATTACTTCGTCGACAAGGCGCGTGCGGTCTGCCGCGCGAACGGGTGTGACGAGTCGCGCGCGTTCGGCGGTGCGGCGGGGTATCGCGAGGTGCTGGCCTCGGACGCCGAGATCGTGCTGCTGGCGGCGCCGCCGGTTTTCCGGCCGCTGCACGCCGAGGCGTGCGTCAAGGCGGGCAAGCATATATTCGCCGAGAAGCCGGTGGCGACCGATCCGGCGGGGCTCAGGCGTTTCCTGAAGGTCGTCGAGGCGGCCCAGGCCGCCAAGCTGTCGATCCTTTCGGGGACCTGCCACCGCCACAACAGCCGTGCGCTGCGCCAGATCGGGCCGGTCCGCAACGGCGTGATCGGCGAGATCCGCGGCGGTGTGGTCTACCGGTGCCATGGCGCGATGAGTTCCAGCAACTATCTGCGGCGGCGGCGGCCGGAGGACACGAACGCCTCCTACATGGCCAACAACTGGTACCATTTCCGCGAGATGTCGGCCGACCACCTGACCGAGCAGGCGGTGCATGAGATCGACCTTGCCAACTGGTTCATCGGCCGTCTGCCGGAGCGTGCGATGGGCATCGGCGCGCGGCACCAGCGGTCCACCGGTAACACGTACGACTGTTTCGGCATCGACTACGATTACGGCAGCGGGCTGCACGTGCATGCTGTGGCGCGGCAGATCAACGGGTGTTTCGACCGCTGCTGCGCGCTGCTCAGCGGCACGACGGGTCAGATCGACGTGCTGGGCAGCAAGATCCTGCGTCCGAACGGCGTGAGCGAGCCGTTCCCCTTCGACGAGCAGGCGGTCGCCGGGCGTGACGACAACATGTATGTGATGGAGCACGCCGACTTCCTCGCGGGGCTGCTGAGCGGCAACCTCCTGCAGGAGGGCGAGCAGGTGGCGATGGCGACGGCCAGCGGCATGCTGGGCACGCTGGCGGCCTATACGGGGCAGATGGTGCGGCTCTCCGACCTGCTCACGAACGCGGAGTCGCCGTTCTACAACATGAACGCGGCCGTGCGGGCGGAGGACTTCGAGACGGGCGAGGTGGCGGCGGTGGCGGAAGGCAAGCCGTCCGTGCCGGGTCAGCCGGAGAAGTGAGGGCCGTGTGCAGCAGAGGAAAGAGCGGAGGTGTGACATGAGGGACAGCAGACGTGGGTTTATCAAGGCGGCGGCGCTGGCCGCGGGTGCGGCGGCGTGTCCGTCGCGGCTCCGGGCCGAGGCCGCGCCGGTGTTCAGGACGGCGTTGCGCAAGGCGCTGATCGCGGGCGTGGCGGATGACGCGACCTGTGCGCGGCTGGCGGCGGCCGGCTTTCCGGGGGTCGAGCTGAACAAGAAGGAGGTGACGGTGGAGCAGGCCTTGGCGGGGCGTCAGACCGCCGAGCGCCATGGTGTGAAGATCCATTCCTTCATGGGCGGCTGGGCCGATTTCAATAATCCGGACGAGGGGGCGCGCCGCCGTTCGATCGACGATGTGAAGCGGCTGATCGAGGTCACCGCCGCGTATGGCGCGGACGCGATCCTGCTGGTGCCGTGCCGGGTGGGCGGGCCGATGCCGAGACCGGCGCAGTTCCGGATCGACTTCGACCCCGTGACGCTGGCGGTGAAGACGGTGGTGGAGGGTGACAACGCGCCGTTCGCCGCCTACATCGAGGCGCAGAACCGGGCCACCGAGCTGTCGCGCGCCGCGGTGGAGGAGCTGATCCCGGTTGCGGAGCGCGTGAAGGTCACGATCGCGCTGGAGAACGTCTGGAACAACCTGTGGGTGCTCCCCGATTTCGCGGCGGCGTTCGTGCGGTCGTTCAAGAGCAGGCAGGTGCGGGCCTACCTCGATCTGGGCAACAACGTGCGGTATGCGCCGACGGAGCAGTGGCTGCGCGCGCTCGGGCCGGAACTGGCCAAGCTGCATATCAAGGATTTCAAGATCGACCGCGAGAAGAAGAACGACGGCGACTTCGTGCCGATCGGCAAGGGCAGCGTCGACTGGGTGTCGGTGCGGCGCGTGATCGACGAGGTCGGCTACAGCGGCTGGGTGACGATCGAGAGCGGCGGGTATACGGACGCCGAGCATAGCGCCCTGATGGACCGGATCTTTGCGGGTCAGGGCGCGGTGGCGTCCTGAGTCTTGCCGGTGTCGCGCCGCGCGACCAGCCGCGCCATCTCCTCTGGGGTGATGGCCTCGACCCGCACGTTGTCGAAGTGGTAAAGTCCGTTCGGCCAGTAGGCGTAGAGGCGCACCTTCATCTTGCGCACGCGGGGTGAGCGTGCGGTGGGGTTGAAGCCGATGGAGAAGGTCCGCCACTCGGTGCGGCTGGGCGCGTCCGGCTCGAGGCGTGTCTGGTAGCCGTCCGTCCAGGTCTCCCGCGTGGGGTGCCAGAGGAACCCCTTGATCCAGACGAAGGGTTTGCCTTCGCCTTTGAAATCGACGCTCAGGCGGTAGTCCTGGCCGGGCGTGCAGTCGATCAGCTCGGAGTCGAGCATGACGCCCTCATTGCCGCCGATGCTGCCGTAGCTGTCGGGCGGGATCGGCCGTTTGGCGGGCGCGGGGAGGGTGGGGTCGGCCTTGAAGGCTTTCGCCCATTCGAGGGCCTGGTCACGGTCGACGAGGGTGTCGAGCCTGACGATGCGGCCGCGGCCGGACTCGGAGAGGAAGAAGCTGGTGAGGCCGTCGGCGCGCTCCCAGCGGTCGGCGGCGTGTTCGCCGGCGTCGAAGGAGCCGTTGGGCAGCAGGTTCTCGCCGGCGGCGGCGAGGCGGACGGCGGCGAGGGCGAGTGCGGCTGCTTGGCTGGTACGCATGTGGGGAGGCCTTTCTTACGGGCGGGCGCGGGGTCAGTCGAGGTGGGCCTGCGGCTTGCCGGTCTGGGCGTCGGTGACTTCCGGCGAGTGGGTGAAGGGGTCGTAACAGCCGATGCCGCGGGCGCGGAGCCGGTCCAGAAGGGCGGGCAGGCGGGCGCGGAAAGAGGCGAGGTCTTTACGGTCGCGGGGCGTCCAGGCGGCCTCCGCGAGGGCCAGCAGGCGCGGCCAGGTGAGGAAGTCGCGGCGGGCCTGGGTTACGGCGGTCTCTGTCCAGAGGCAGGCCTGGAGACCCAGGACGCGCGCCTCTTGGGCCGCGTTCAGGCCGAGGGTGTCGGGGAAGGCGTAGACGTCGTCCAGCGGGTTAAAGCCGTTCCAGCGCCGGCCGGTGGTGTGGTCGGCGTGCTGGACGAAGTCGAAGTAGCAGGGGCGGCGCGGGCAGAGGACGACCGGGTAGCCGGCGTCAAGCGCGGCGTGGAGGACGGGCGGCTTGTCGTGGCGCCACCAGAAGACCACAGTCTGGTCGTGAGGCAGGCCGCGTGCGGCGATCTCGTCCCAGCCGCCGGTCTTGAAGCCCAGCGTGCGGAGGGTGCCGGCCATGCGGCGGTTGAACCAGGACTCGACTTCCTCAAGCCGGGTGAAGCCTTCGCGGCGCATCAGGTCCTGGACCTCGGGCAGCTCCGGCCAGCGCTGCCAGCCGAAGTGGACCTCGTCGCCGCCGAAGTGGATGACGCCTGCGTCGGGGAAGAGGGCGGCGGTCTCCGCCAGCACGGTGTCGAGGAACTTCAGAACTTCCGGTCTGGCCGGGTTGAAGGTGAAGTGCGGCCACTTGTCGGTACGGCCCTTCTGGAGGTAACCGCCTCCGTCAAGCTCGGGATAGGCGAGAACGGCGGCGTCGGCATGGCCGGGCATGTCGATCTCGGGCACGACGGTGATGTTGCGGTCGCGGGCGTAGGCGACGATCTCGCGCACCTCCTCCTGGGTGTAGAACTGGGCGGGCGCGTCCGGGCGGCGGTCGGTCTCCGAGCCGCGCGAGCCAACAGCTGTGAGCCGGGGGTAGGCCTTGATCTCCAGCCGCCAGCCGGGGGAGTCGGTGAGGTGCCAGTGGAGCCGGTTGAGCTTATAGTCGGCCATGGCGTCGAGCAGGCGCAGGACGGCGGCCTTGCCGGAGAAGTGGCGGGACTCGTCGAGCATGTAGCCGCGCCAGGCGAAGCGCGGCGCGTCGGCGATTTCCGCGCAGGCGAGGTGGAGCGTCCCGTCCGTGCGCGGGGCTGCGGCCAGGAGCTGGCCAACGGTCTGGAGCCCGTACTGGTGGCCAGCGGGGGTGGCGGCGTAGAGGAGCAGCGACTCGGGGGTGACACGCACGAGGTAACCCTCGCCCTGCGGGACGGCGGTCCCGGCCGGGACCTCGGCGGAGGGCAGGAGCCTGACGCGCGCCGTCGGGAGCTGCGCGCCGCGGGCGCGCGCCAGCGGGAGACCGGACGCGCGCGAGAGGGATTCCAGATGGCAGGCGGGGAGCGTGTCGGGGCAGGCGACGCTCTCGTCGGGACGCAGGACAAGCACGCCCTGGCGCGGCAAGAACGAGGCGGGGCGCGGGGTCAGCTCCGGCTCGGCGTATGCGTGCGCGGCGGCAAGGAGCAGGGCGGCGGCGAGCAGATGGGGTTGGGTGGGGCGCTGGGGTCGGTGCGTCATGGGGTTCTCCCGTCGTTTTTGGGGCCGGAGCCGTCTGTGCGCTGAAATCACGATCTGGACGCATTATCGGACGCCCCGTGCGTGAAGTCAACCGCGA
>JAKJGY010000211.1 GCA_022704145.1 Verrucomicrobiota bacterium | reverse complement strand
TGTACGGGATCTCGTCGCGCGTGCGGACCGCAGTGCGGGCGGCGCAGATCGGCTTCGTGTTCCAGTCGTACCATCTGCTGCCGGAGATGGACGTGACGGAGAACGTCATGCTTCCGGCCATGACCGGCGTGCGGCGCCTGAGCCGCGGCCAGATGCGCCAGCGGGCGCTCTCGCTGCTGGAGCAGGTCGGGCTGGGCGACCGCGTGTCGCACATGCCGCTGGAGCTTTCGGGCGGCGAGCAGCAGCGTGTGGCCCTGGCCCGCGCGCTGATCAACGAGCCTGCGCTGATCCTGGCGGACGAGCCTACGGGCAACCTCGACCGGATGACCGGCGGGCAGATCCTGGAACTGCTGTTCGGGCTGTCGTGCGGTAAGGAGCTGGCCCTGGTGATGGTGACGCACTCGGCGGAGAGCGCGGCCCTCTGCGACCGCATCCTGGAGCTGCGCGACGGCCTGCTGGAGGAGCGCGAGCCGGCCCGCACCCCTTGAGTTCCGCTTTTGCTTGCATCGGCGGGGGCGAGGTGCTTAACTCTGAGTGTCCGTTGAGGTCGGTCACGGACGGAGGTGCGCCATGTTGCAGATGACGTCGCTGTATTGGCTCTATGCGGGTGTGGCCCTGATCGTGCTTGAGGTGATGACGCCGGGCCTGGTCTCGCTCTTCTTCGGCCTGTCCGCCCTGACCGTCGCGCTGCTCGTGTGGCTGTTCCCGTCGCTCGGCCAGGGCTGGCAGTGGCTGATGTTCTCGCTGTTCTCGGTCGTCTACATCCTGCTGCTGCGCAAGAGCCTCAAGAAGGTCTTCAGCGGCGACAGGGAGGTCTCGGCGGGCGTGAACGACGAGTTCACCGGCAAGCTGGCGGTGGTGGTGGAGAGGGTCGGGCCGAACCGTCCGGGACGGGTCGAGTTCGCGGGCAGCACGTGGAAGGCCGAGTCCGACCAGGTGCTGGAAGCCGGGACGCCGGCGAGGATTCTCGGTAAGCAGAACCTGACCGTGCGTATCGGTCCGGTGTGAACGGCAGACAAGGATGGCCGCACGGGGCCGTGAGGCGGCGCGGTGCGGCTGCGGAGAAAGGGAGGACAGTATGGGCGGCATGTACATTAGCATCTTCATCGCGTTGGCGGTGGTCTACACCGTCACCAAGTGCGTGCGGATCGTGCCTCAGAAGCAGGCCTTTATCGTGGAGCGTCTGGGCAAATACTACACCACGCTGGACGCGGGGCTGCATCTGCTGATGCCGATCATCGACCGGGTGGCCTACCGCCATTCGCTCAAGGAGCAGGCGATCGACGTGCCGCCGCAGCAGTGCATCACGCGAGACAACATCACGGTGGAGGTGGACGGCATCCTGTATCTGCAGGTGATGGATCCGGCGAAGGCCTCTTACGGCATCGGCAACTATCTCTTCGCCACGACGCAGCTCGCGCAGACCACCATGCGCAGTGAGATGGGCAAGCTGGAGCTGGACAAGAGCTTCGAGGAGCGCACGATGGTCAACGCGGCGATCGTCGAGGCGGTGGACAAGGCCTCTGACCCGTGGGGCGTGAAGGTGACGCGCTACGAGATCAAGAACATCACGCCGCCGCAGACGATCCGCGACGCGATGGAGAAGCAGATGCGCGCCGAGCGTGAGAAGCGCGCGCTGATCGCCGAGTCCGAGGGCGACCGCCAGGCCAAGATCAACCGTGCCGAGGGCGAGAAGCAGGAGGCGATCGCCAAGTCCGAGGGCGAGAAGATGAAGCGCATCAACGAGGCTCAGGGCCGCGCGCAGGAGATCCTGCTGGTCGCGGAGGCGCAGGCCAACGGGATCCGCCAGGTGGCCTCGGCCATCGCGAGCGAGGGCGGGCTGGCGGCGGTCAACACGCAGCTCGCGCAGCAGTACCTCAACGAGTTCGGCAAGCTGGCCAAGACCAACAACACGATGATCTTCCCGGCGGACCTGTCGAACGTCGCGGGCGTGCTGAAGGCGGCCACCTCGGTGATCAAGGGCGTCGCGAGCTGAGGCCGTCCGCGGCGCGCGCTCAGAGCGGCCGGGGATGTTCGGGCTTGATGTCGCGCGACATGAGGGCCTCGACCGCCGCGCGGGCCGAGAGGCCCTGGTGGCAGAGGCCGTAGACGACGCGTGAGATCGGCAGGTCGAGGCCGATATTCTGGGCGAGGGTGTGGATGACACGGGCGTTCCACACCCCTTCGGCCACCATGCGCATGCTGTCGAGGATGGTGCCGATCGGCTCGCCGCGGCCGAGGCGCTCGCCCACGGTGTGGTTGCGGCTATGGCGGCTGGTGCAGGTGACGATGAGGTCGCCGACGCCGCTGAGGCCGGCGAAGGTTTCGGGGCGCGCGCCGAGGGCGAGCCCGAAGCGTGTGACCTCGGCCAGGCCGCGCGTGATGAGGGCGGCGCGGGTGTTGTCGCCGAAGCCCAGCCCGTCCGACGCGCCGACGGCGATGGCGATCACGTTCTTGACGGCTCCCCCGATCTCGACGCCGAGCGGGTCGTCCGAGGTGTAGACGCGGAAGCGCGGGCCGCTGAAGAGTTCCTGCACGCGGCGTGCGGCGGCCTCGTCCGACGAGGCCGCGACGACGGCGGTGGGGATGCCGCGTGCGACCTCCTCGGCATGGCTCGGGCCGGAGAGCACGGCGACGGAGCGCAGCCCGAGGATCTCCTGGGCGAGTTCGCTCATGCGGCAGTGGGTCGCCTCGCACAGGCCCTTGGTCAGGCTGACGGTGAGCGTGTCGGGCCGGACGAGGCCCGCGAAGCGCCGGCAGACGTCCGCGAAGAACTTGGAGGGCGAGGCGAGCACGACGGCCTCGGCGCCGGCCAGCGCGGCCGCGGGGTCGGCCGACCAGGCGAGCGTCTCGGGCAGGGGGACGCCCGGGAGGTAGCGCGGGTTCTCGCGGCGCTCGCGGATCTCATCGATATAGTCCGGGAAAGGCCCCCAGAGGGTGACCGTGTGACCGTAGGAGTGGAGGAGCAGGCCGACGGCCGTGCCCCAGCCGCCGTCGCCGATGATCGTGATATTCATGGTTGGTTACCTTCCCGGCCGGAGCGGCCGATGATGAGCAGCCTTGGATCACGCGGAACACAGAAAGAGACTTACGGGGACTGCCTCTTCGTGCGTCCTGCGAGTGGCTCGCCCCAATTCACTTATCATGAGAAGTGAATTGGGACGGAGCGACCCGGTATTGCATGGGGCAGGCATGTGCGTTTCGTGGTCTCTTGTTGGTTTAGGAGGCGCGTGAGGGGGGGGTGTCCCGCTTGCCGAAATGAAAGCGCGACTCGGTGCCGGCACGGAGACGGGCGATGTTGGCGCGATGCTTCCAGACGGCCAGCAGCGCGAGCAGGGTGAGGACGCCGGGGAACCAGGCGCCGTGGGCGGCGGCGAGGCGCAGCGGCCACCAGACCGCTGCGGCGAGGGTGAGCGCCGCGCCGATCGACGCGACAGAGACGTAGCGCGTGGTGAGGAAGAGCGCCAGCCAGGCGGCGAAGGCCAGGCCCACTCCGGCGGGGCAGAGGCCGAGGAGCAGGCCGGCGCTGGTGGCGACGCCCTTGCCGCCCTTGAAGCCGAGGAAGCAGGTCCAGTTGTGGCCGACCACGGTCAGGGCGCCGCAGAGCACGGCCAGGCGCATGTCCGGCGCGGCCGCGCCGGCGCTGGCGGCCGCCAGGCGCGGCAGCAGCGCGGCCCCGCTCAGGCCTTTCAGGAGGTCGAGCGCGAAAGTCAGGATGCCGAGCGGCTTGCTGACCGAGCGGAAGACGTTGGTCGCGCCGATGTTGCCGCTGCCGAGGGTGCGGATGTCCAGGCCGCGCGAGCGGGCGAGCAGGAAGCCGAACGGTATGGCGCCGATCAGGTAGGCGGCGCCCGCGCATAACAGCCAGAGGGTCGTAGAAGTCATGGCGATACTGTAGCAGAGAGAGGCGGCGTTTGCACGCCGCGAGAGTCCTGGAAAAATTTCCGCTTTTGCCCTCGACAGCGAATACGTTTTTTAGGATTATCTGTTTCTACATGGAGTAACGCGGGTGCGTCAGGCTCCATCATGGTTCGGACACGGGAGAGTGGTTGGCATGAAAAAACTGTTGTGGCTCGGGTTGGGAGTCGGTTTGGCTGTGCAGGTGTTCGCGCAGGAGGCGAAGGCCCCGGTGGCGGTGAAGCCGGCTGAGGCGGCGGGCGGCTTGGACTGGGACGGCGGCGCCGACCTGCGGGTGCGGCAGGAGCTGATCGACAATCTGCCGATGATCAACGGGCGCGTCATGGCGAACCAGAGCTACCTGCGTATCCGGCCGCGGGTGTGGGGCCAGGTCAAGAATGAGGACTTCAAGCTGTATATCCGCGCGACGGACGAGTTCCGCGAGTATTTCCAGGTGCGGAACAACAAGAATTACCAGACGCCCGACGAGGTGCTGATCGACAGCCTGTATCTCGACCTGTACAACCTTTTCGACGGCAAGCTCGACCTGCGGATCGGGCGGCAGGACTTCTACGGGCCGACCGGGCCGACTTACGGGGCCGGGCGGGTGATCTGTGACGGCACGCCGTTCGACGGCTCGCGCACGATCTTCATGGATGCGGTCAAGGCCACGATCAAGTTCGACGAGAAGAACGTGCTGGACCTGCTGGCGATCTACAACAGCCCGGACACCGAGCTGAGCTGGGGGCACCCGTACAATTCGGCTGGCACGGAGTATAAGGAGCGTCCGCTGACTTCGATCAATCCGCGCAGCACGGACCTGACCGAGTGGGGCGGCGGCCTCTACTTCCGCTCGAAAGAGTTCAAGAGCGTGCCGTTCGAGCTGTACTACCTGTACAAGCGTGAGTCCAAGGCCAAGATGGCTGGCGGCGTGGTTCTGCCCGGACGGATTGTGAACACCTTCGGCGCGCGCGTGATGCCGCAGCTCACGGAGACGCTCTCGGCCGAGTTCGAGGGTGCGGTGCAGGCGGGCGAGAAGGACGGCGGCCCCTCGACCTCGGGCTACAT
Organism: Verrucomicrobiota bacterium; assembly: GCA_022704145.1. Taxonomy (GTDB): domain Bacteria; phylum Verrucomicrobiota; class Kiritimatiellia; order RFP12; family UBA1067; genus JAKJGY01. The sequence goes on along the minus strand of JAKJGY010000211.1, from coordinate 1,496 downwards.
GGGGTATGCGGGCCTGACCTACAAGCCGCTGGTGGACGGCACGGCCAAGCCGTACTTCACGGGCTCGTGCTACTATCTGTCGGGCGACTCCTCGCGCGGCGACGACGACAACGACGGCGCCTGGGATCCGTTGTGGGCGCGCTGGCCGCAGTTCAGCGAGCTGTATGTCTACAACTTCATCTACGGTGCGGGCTACTGGTCGAACCTGCTCTATCCGAGCCTTGAGGCGGGTGTGAGCTTCGCCAAGCCCGGCCACAAGCTGCGCGCGAACGTCGGGCCGATGTACGCGGCGGTGGAGGACGATCTTGGCAGCGGCGGGGGCGACCTCTACGGCTGGTTCGGCATGGTGCGTTACGACTTCCCGCTCTGGCAGAAGATTTTCGGCAAGCGCGGCGACCTGTCGGGCCATCTGACGGCCGAGGTGCTGGATCCGGGCGACTACTACAGCTCGGACACGCTCGCCTACTTCCTGCGCTGGGAGATCGTCGCGCGGTTCTAGGCCGGGTGCTTCTTGGCTAAAGCATGCAGGCGTCGGACGTGCGGTGCGCGTCCGGCGCCTGTCTGTTTTCAGCCGAACCAGCTTGCGGCCGGCCGGTCGAGCCCGAGCCCGAGCATGTAGTTATAGAGCGCGCGCCGCAGGCCCTGGCCCAGGCGTGCGTGGTCGGGCGCGCCTGGCTCCTCGTAGGGGATCTCATTGCGCGCGAAGCGGCACGCGCAGGCGGGCTCGGGGAGGAGCCTGAGGCCGAAGCGCGAGGGCTCGCGGGCGATCGGGCTGTGGGCCGTGAGCGCGAAGCGGTGCCAGTAGGCCGACTGGAGGTGGCCGTCGGCGAAGCGGCCGCGGACGTACTCGAGCGCGTCGAGGGTCTCCTGCCGCGTCTGTGTGGGGAAACCGTACATCAGGTAGGCGTGCACGAGGAGGCCCGCCTCGGAGAAGGCGCGGCAGGCGTCGGCCGCGCTCTTGAGGGTGATGCCTTTGTTCATCAGCTTGAGCAGCCGGTCGTTGGCGCACTCGAGGCCGCCGGTGACCGCGATACACCCGGCCTGCGCCATGAGGCGGGCGAGCGCGGGGGTGAAGTGCGCGTCGAAGCGCACGTTGCCCCACCAGGTGAGTGTCTCGCCGCTCGCCAGGAGCGCCTCGCAAAGCTTGCGGACCAGCGCCGGGGCGAGCGCCTCGTCGGTGAAGTGGAAGCCGGATAGCCCGGTCTCGCGCTTGAGGCGGCAGAGCGTGTCGGCCAGGGCGGCGGCGTCCGGAGCCTCGTAGCGGCCGATGTAGTCCAGCGACACGTCGCAGAAGGCGCAGCGGTGCCAGTAGCAGCCGTTGGCGAGCTGCACCTTGAGCCACTTGCCGTCGGACCAGAGGCGGTGCATGGGGTTGGCCATCTCGAGCAGGCTGAAATAGCGCGCGAGGTCGAGGCCGTCGAAGGAGGGGGGCGGGGGGGCGGCGCGGGGAGCCGGGGGGGCGGGTGTCCGCGTGCGGGGCAAGGGTGCGGCGGGGG
>JAKJGY010000210.1 GCA_022704145.1 Verrucomicrobiota bacterium | reverse complement strand
GGCGCCGCGACCCCGCCGCGCACACGCACCCCGGCCACGGCCGACCGACGCGCCGCCGCCCGCGCCGCCGCCTCGCCGACGCGCTCGCCCGCGGCCATCAGGTTGCCCGGCCGCATGAGCTGCTCTGCCGCCTGGCGCGAAACGTCGGCCAGCGGCCCCAGCACGAAGAGGTTCTCCACCTGCGCCGGCTGGAACACGCCCAGCTCCAGCGCGTCCACGCCCGACCACGGCTTCTGCGAGGAGGCCTTGCCCGGAAAACGGTCGGGCGGCACAAACCCGAGCGAGTCAGCCGCCTCAAGCTGCGTCGGCACAAAGGTCAGGTCGCGCGCCTTCTGCTCCGCCTCCGCAAAGGAGCGCATCGAGCCGTCGCGCATCGGGAGGTCGATCTCGCACGCGTACATCCGGCCCTGGATCAGGTCCGGCTGGCCCGGCGGCGGCTTGATCCCCGTGACGCGCGCGTTGTAGAGGCCGAACAGCTCCTGCACCCGCACGCCCTCGGCGCGCGGCGCCTCACCCGCCACGACCACGCGCCGGAACGTGTAGGTCCCGGCCGGGAAGGGCGTCGCCTGCGCCCCCGCCGCGCGCGCCAGCAGGCCGCGCTCGGTCGCGTCGATCACCACCTTGGCGCGCACCGCCTGCCTGCCGCTGCGGTTCGCGATCACCACGCCCGCCAGCGCGCCCGACGCGTCCTCCAGCACCTCGGTCGCCAGCGCGCCGGTCAGGAACGGCACGCCCGCCTGCAGCAGCGCCTCGTCAAGCGTCCGCTTGACCTTCAGCGGGGTCGTGGCGTCAGCCAGGCGCACGGCGTCGCCCGCGCCGGGGGCGTAGACATAGAACTCCGCCAGGAGCTGGCGCGCGCACCCCGGCTCCTTGCGCGAGAGCACGCGCAGATACCGCGCCCGGCCCTGGAGGGCCACCGTCAGCTTGGCGCACTCGTGGAACTCACCCTGCTCGCGCTCGCGCGTGGCGCCGAGGGCCTGCCACGCCTTCCCGTCCAGGCTGCCCTGAACGGCCACCTCGGCGGTCACAAAGCCCTCCGCGCCCTCACGGTGGAAGACGCTCGCCACCAGCCGGCCCAGCTCGACCGGCGCGCCCAGGTCCAGCGTGTGCTCGACATCCTGGTTGAACTGAACGCTCTCGCTGGTGGCCTCCTGCCACTTGCCGTCGCCCAGCAGCGAATGGGTGCGGTCCTCATGCTTCTTGTCCGGCTTGGCGTTGGCGGTATAAGTGAAGGGCAGCGAGGCGGGCCGCGTCTCCTTCACCAGGAACATCCGCTTGGGCAGCGTGCAGCGCGCGTCCTCATCCGGCCCGATCCTGAGGTTCAGCTTGCCGGCCATGTCCTCGCCCAGATAGGGCCGGGGCGCCACCAGAAAAACCCGCGCGCCCGCACCCGCCGCCTTGAGCGCCGCCGCCACCGCACCGGACGATCCGCCGACCACCACCACATCCACATCCCGCACCAGCGGCAGCTCCCTGGCAGGCTCGACGACGCCCGCCCCGAACGCGATCCCGCAGCACATGAGAACGACACCGACCGCACACCTTCTCATCTCAGCCCCTCCGTTTGTTTGGCTCCCCATACCATCCCTACCCTACCCTCGTCGTTCCGCCGCCCCTCACGCCTTCGCCCGGCCGAACACGGCCCGCCTCAACGCCAGAAGCATCAGATCCCAGAGCATCCTCCCGCCGCTCGAGAAGAGCCGCACGGTGGAGTGCCCGCTGTAATCCCAGTTCACCGGCACCTCGGCCACACGGAAACCGAGGTCACGCGCCCGCGCCAAAAGCTCGACATCAAACGCGAACCGCTCGATACGCAACCCGCCGAAGACCGCCCGCGCGGCCTCGGCCGTAAACAGCTTGAAGCCGCACTGGGTGTCGCGGAACCCGTGCACCCCGGACGCCCGGACCAGCAGGTTGAACACACGGCTCAGGATGCGGCGGTGCCACGGCGGCGGCTTGCCGATATGCGCGCCCGGCACCGCGCGCGAGCCGCAGGCGATATCCGCGCCCGCCTCGACCGCCGCCCGCAGCACCAGCCAGTCCGAAAGCGGCGTCGAGAGGTCGGCGTCGGACATCAGGATCAGGTCGCCGCGCGCCTCGCGCACACCCGTCTTGACCGCATACCCCTTGCCGCGGTTCACCGGATAGCGGACCAGCCGGATCTGCCGCGCGCCCTGCTCCCGCACATACGCCTCGATCACCTCGGCCGTGTCGTCGGGCGAGCCGTCGTCCACCAGCACCGCATCCACCTCCAGGTCCGCCGTCTGCCGGATAAACTCGGAGATCGCCCGCAACGAGCCGAGCAGCCGCCTGTGCTCCCGGTACACCGGCACCACCAGCGTCAGCGTCTTACGCCGCACACTCTCGCCCCCAGCCTTCATTTGCGGACCAGTATAGCAGGTTGGAGCAGGTTGTCGAACTGGAAAGCGGCACATGGCGGCCGCACTTACCCGTTGCTTTCGCCCCGCGCCTCCTCTATGATTCCGCCCCATGAGTTCACGCAGAGAGGCGATCTTTGTCTTGGCCCGCTGGATGGAGACGGGCGACTTCCCCGACCGGCTGATCCCCGACGGACCCGACCGGGCCTTTGTCACCGACCTGGTCTATACCGCCGTGCGCCACCAGCGCGCCCTCCAGTGGGCGCTCGGACGCCTCATGGCCAAAGTCCCCAAGGGCGAGACCGGCGCAGCCCTGCTGGCGGGCGCCTGCCAACTGCTGCTCATGCCCTCCGTGGCCGACTACGCCGCCGTCAACGAGACCGTCGAGGCCGCCAAGCTGGCCTCGCGCCAGACCGCCGGCCTCGTCAACGCCGTCCTGCGCAACCTGCAGCGCCAGCGCGAAACCCTGCTCGCCGACCTCGCGCGCCAGCCGCTCGGCGTCCGCCTCTCCCACCCCGACGCGCTCCTCACCCGCTGGCTCAAGCGGTTCGGCGCCGAGGAGACCGCCGCGCTCTGCGCCTGGAACAACACGCCGGCCGAGACCACCCTCGCCTACCCGCCCGGCGCGCCCGCACCGTTCGTCCCGCTCCCGCACGGCACACGCGTCGAAAGCCTGCCCGACTTCGCGGAGGGCGGCTTCATCGTCCAGGACCCCGCCACTCAGGCCGCCCTCGACCTGCTCGACGTGCGCCCGGGGCAGCGCGTGCTGGACGCCTGCGCGGCCCCCGGCGGCAAGACGGTCCAGCTCGCCTGGCGCATGGGGCCGCCCGCCGGGCCGGACCACCAGCTTGTCGCCCTCGACCTGTATGAGGACCGCCTCGCAACCCTGCGCGCCAACCTCGCGCGCACACGCCAGACCTGGGTCGAGGTCCGTCAGGGCGACCTGACCGAGAACCCCCAGGCGGCGCTTGCGCCCTTCGGCCCCTTCGACCGGATCCTGCTCGACGCGCCCTGCTCAAACACCGGCGTGCTGCGGCGCCGCCCCGACGCGCGCTGGCGCTGGACCACCAAGCGCATGCGCGCGCTCGCCGAGACGCAGGCCCGCATGCTGGAGTCCTGCCTCGCCCTGCTCGCGCCCGGCGGCCGCCTGGTCTACTCGACCTGCAGCCTCGAGCACGAGGAGAACCGCCGCCAGATCACCCTGCTGCGCAACACCCACCCGGATGTCGCCTGCGTGGGCGTCGAAGAGCGCATCCCGACCCGCTCGCAGACCGACGGCGCCTTCGCCTGCGCGCTGGAGCGCCAGGCGCAAGCCTCCGCCCCCCGCTAGTCCCGCCGGCCCAAGCCTGCGGCATACACCCTTTAACCGCACACACCGTCACGCCCGATAAGGACACCCATGGCCGGCGAATACGCGTTCTCCCTCGTCAACCTCACCAAACAGCACGAGAAGAAGACCGTCCTCGAGGACGTCAACCTCTCCTTCTTCCACGGCGCCCACATCGGCGTCATCGGCGCCAACGGCTCGGGCAAATCGTCGCTCCTGCGCATCCTCGCCGGCCTCGACAGGGAGTTCATGGGCGAGTGCCAGGTCAACCGCAACACCCGCGTCGGCTACCTCTCCCAAGAGCCGGAGCTGGACCTCACCAAGACCGTCATGCAGTGCGTCGAGGAGGGCGTCTCCGGCTCCAAGGCCATCCTGAACCGCTACAACGAGATCTGCGACCTGCTCGGCGGCGACGTCAGCGACGCCGACTCGGAGCGCCTGAATGACGAGCTGGGCCGCCTGCAGGACACCATCGACGACCAGGACCTCTGGAGCCTCGACCACCATATCGAACTCGCCATGGAGGCCTTGCGCCTGCCGCCGCCCGACGCCCCCGTGGCGCCGCTCTCCGGCGGCGAACGCCGCCGCGTGGCCCTCTGCCGCCTGCTCATCTCCAACCCCGACGTGCTGCTCCTCGACGAGCCCACCAACCACCTCGACGCCGAGTCGGTCGCCTGGCTTGAGGCCTACCTCAAAGGCTTCAAAGGCACGCTCATCGTCGTCACCCACGACCGCTACTTCCTCAGTAACGTGACCGAGTGGATCCTCGAGCTCGACAACGGCCGCACCTACCCCTACAAGGGCAACTACGAGGCGTGGCTCCAGCAGAAGCAGGACGCCCTGCTGCGCGAGGCGAAACAGGCGGAGTCGCGCCGCAAGCTCATCGACAATGAACTCGCCTGGGTCCGCACCAACCCCTCCGGCCGCCGCGCCAAGAACCAGGCCCGCGTCCGCCGCTATGAGGAGCTGGCCGCGCAGCAGGTCGACACGCGCGAGGACGAGCTGCGTATCCAGATCCCCCCCGGCCCGCGCCTCAGCGACCTCGTGGTCAAGGCGGATAAGGTCGCCATGGGCTTCGGCGACAACCTGCTCTTCGAAGACATGAGCTTCGACCTGCCGCGCGGCGGCATCGTCGGCGTGATCGGCGGTAACGGCGCCGGCAAGACCACGCTCTTCAAACTGATCACCGGACAGCTCAAGCCGCTCTCCGGCACCCTCACCGTCGGCCCTTCGGTCGTGCTCTCCTACGTCGACCAGCTCCGCGACGCGCTCGGCGCCGACCACACGGTCTACGAGGAGATCACCGGCGGCTCGGAGTTCGTGACCCTGGGCGGGCCGACCGCCGCGCCGTCCTCCCGGATGAACGGCCGCGCCTACTGCAGCCGCTTCAACTTCAAAGGCGCGGAGCAGCAGAAGCGCGTCGGCGTGCTCTCCGGCGGCGAGCGCAACCGCGTCCACCTCGCCAAGCTCCTGCGCAGCGGCGGCAACCTGCTGCTCCTCGACGAGCCCTCCAACGACCTGGACGTCGCCACCCTCCGCTCGCTGGAGGAGGGCCTCGCCGACTTCGGCGGCTGCGTCATGGTCGTCAGCCATGACCGCTGGTTCCTCGACCGCATCGCCACCCACATCCTCGCCTTCGAGGGCGACAGCAAGGTGACTTGGTTCGAAGGCAATTACGCCGACTACCACGAGCGGCGCCGCAAGCTGCTGGGCGAGGCCGCCGACCGCCCCACGCGCGTCCGCTTCAGGCCGCTCAAACACGGGTGACGCCGTATGTTCCAGAGCCCCATCCCCCCGGACTTCCTGCGTGACGAGTCGCGTAAGACCGGCACCGCCGAGGGCATCGCCTTCCCGCGCGACACCGCCGAGCTGTCCGCCGCCCTACGCCTCGCCCGCGCCCGCGGCCAGGCCGTCACCGTCCAGGGCGCGCGCACCGGTATCGCGGCCGGTGCCGTGCCTGAGGGCGGCGTGATCGTCAGCCTCGCCCGGATGGACCGCCTCCTCGGCTTCGCCGAAGGCCCCGACGGCCAGCCGCTCCTCCGCGTCCAGCCCGGAACCCCGCTCACCACCGTCCGCCGCCACCTCGCCGGCCACCTCCCCGCCGACGGCGCCCCGCGCCTCTTCACCCCCGACCCCACCGAGACCACCGCCAGCCTCGGCGGCATGGCCGCCTGCAACGCCTCAGGCGCCTGCTCGTTCGCCTACGGGCCCACCCGCCGCCATATCGCCGCCCTCACCGTGGCCCTCGCCGACGGCGACACCCTGACGCTGCGGCGCGGCGGCGCGCACGCCCACGGCCTGGCCTTCACCCTGACCACCGACTCCGGACGCACGCTCGCAGGCGCGCTGCCGCAGCTCGCCGCCCCTGCCGTCAAGAACGCCGCAGGCTACTGGGTGCGTCCCGACATGGACCTGCTCGACCTCTTCATCGGTAGCGAGGGCACCCTCGGCGTCATCGCCGAGCTGGACCTCCGACTCCTCCCGCGCCCCGCCTCCACCCTCGGCGTCATCGCCTTCCTGCCCGGCGAGCCCGAAACCCTCGCCGCCGTCACAGCCCTGCGCGCGCGCCGCGCCACGTCCGACACGCACACGCTCACCGCCCTCGAGTACTTCGACCCCGGCGCGCTGCGCCTGATCCGCTCCTCAGCCCCCGCCGCCGGCCTGCCGCTCCCGCCCGCCAAGCCCCACTGGCGTCACGCGCTCTACACCGAATGGGCGCTCGCCGCAGACGGCGACGCGCCCGGGCCCGACGCCCTCCTGCGCGCGACGTTGCGCGACGCGG
>JAKJGY010000209.1 GCA_022704145.1 Verrucomicrobiota bacterium | reverse complement strand
CCGCCGCGCCACGCCCCCCGCGCCCCCCCCGCCCCAGCGTGCGAAATCGATCACCAGGACGTCGAACAGCGCCAGCGCCAGCACCCCGAACACCAGCGCCATCGCCAGATTGAACCCGGGGGCGGCCTGCAGCGCGCCGAAGAACAGCCCGCTCCGCAGGATCAGCCAGCCGGTGCCCCCGTACACCAGCACCATGCCCGCGCCGTACGCCCCGCCGCGGGCGAACCCCTGGCGGCGGTCACCCGCGCCGGCCCCGATGATCGCCAGATTGACCGGGATCATCGGCAGCACGCACGGAGTCAGGTTGAGCAGCACGCCGCCGAACAGCACCAGGAGCAGCGTCACCCACAGCCCGTGGGCCCTGAAGAACGCCACCGGATCACGCAGGAAGCCGCCCAGCCCTGACCCCGCTGCGGGACCCTCCGGCACGCGGCCCTCGGCCTGGTCCAGAAAGGCGAGGAACGCCTCGGCGCCCATATACCCGCCGCCCGAAGTGAGCCGCAGCCCGGAGCGCCAGCCGCCCTCCGCAGCCGGCGCCTGCTCGGGGGGCGGCGCGGGCTCAGCCTCGGCGGCCTCCACGAGGCGCCCGGCGGACACGTCCAGGCGGAACAGCCGCTCCTCGGGCATAAAGCACATCGCCTCGTCGCAGCCCTGATAGGCGACCCTCAGATACGCGCGCCGGGGGTCGGAGAACCGGAAGCGCCAGAGCGACTCGAACGGCCGCGCGTACACGCGGGTCTCGGAGCCCGGCTCGGCCGGATCGGGCTTGACCTCCGGCTCGGGCAGGCGCAACGCCGCGACGCTGTCGCCCGCGCCCGGCGCGGAGACCCGCAGCCGTTCGGCGTAGAGCACATGCCGCGCCGGCACCGCGAAAGCCAGCCTGACCTCGGCCTCGGCCTCCCGGACAGCGACCGCCTCGGCCGTCAGCGCGAACGGGCTCGCGCCCCATGGCGGCGCGGGCTGCGCCCACACGCCGACCGCCAGCCCCGCCGCAACCAACACCGCCGCCGTCCGTATCATAGGCCGCCCCTCCGCCCTCCTGGCCGCTTACACCTGGCGCGCCACCTCGGCCAGCGCACGGCCCGCCGCACGGCAGCGCTCCAGCACGGCGGCGTCGGGCACGAAGCGGCAGGCCACCGGCTCGCACACCGGCCGCATCTGCATGGCCTGAAGGTAGTGCGCCACCTCCTCGCAGCCCTTCGCCGCCCAGCCGTACGAGCCGAACGCGAAACAGGCCTTGTTGAGCGGCTTGAGGCCGCGCAGATAGGTCAGCGACGCCGCCATCCGCGGCAGGATGCTCATATTGAGCGTCGCCGAGCCCGCCGCAAAAGCCGCACAGTCCATCACCTCGGACACCACGTGCGTGTCGGACATCGTCGCCGCGTCGATCAGCTTCACGTCCACCGGCAGCTCCTGGGCGCCCGCGGCCACCGCCTCGGCCATGCGCCGCGTGCTGTTCCACATGCTGCTGAAGAGGATCACCACCTTCCGGGTGGGCTTGGAGACCATCCACGCCTGATACGCCTCCAGGATCTTCGCGAAGTGGGAGCGCCAGATCACGCCGTGGCTCGGCGCCACGATCGCCAGCCGCAGCCCGCCGAGACGCGCCAGCGTCGCGGCGACCGAACGGCCGAGCGGCAGCACGATGTTGGCGTAATAGGTCTTGGCCTCCTGCATCACCTCGCACAGGTCGGCCTCGTCGTCGAAGCGGTGCGTCGAGGCGTAGTGCTGGCCGAACGCGTCCATCGAGAACAGGACCGCGTCCTCGACCAGGTAGGTCGCCATCGACTCCGGCCAGTGCACCATCGGGGTGTCGAAAAACTGCAGCGTCTTGCCGCCGAGGTCGAGCGTCGCGGTGTCGGCCACCACCTGGAAGCGCCAGCCGCTCACGTCGAAATGGTGCTCCAGCGCGTCCTTGCACTTGGCGTTGCAGACCACCGCCGCGTTCGGGCAGGCCCGCACCACCTGCGGCAGGCCGCCCGCATGGTCCGGCTCGGCATGGTTGCAGACGATGTAGTCGACGCGCTCGAGCGGCACGAGCGCGCGGACATGCTCCAGCAGCTCGCCCGCATAGGCGCCCTTGACCGTGTCGATCAACGCCACCTTCCGCGCCTCGACCACATAAGCGTTATAGGTCGACCCGCGCTCCGTGGTATACCCGTGAAAATCCCGCACGCTCCAGTCGACATGCCCGACCCAGTGTACGCCCTCGACCAGCTTCGTCTCCATTGCCTTGCCCTCCTCGGAAAAATGAGCGTCCATGTTAGCCGTTGGGCGACCCGGACGCCACCCTAAAAATTGAGATCGCGGCGCACCGCCTCGACCGCCGTGGGATCGGGACGGAAACGCAACACCGCATAGGGGACGGCCGCGAGCAGCGACTCGAGCGTGCGGATGACCGGATCGAAGAACGCCGCATCCAGCCAGGGCACCATGGCCACGTCCAGCAGCCGCAGCACCGCCTCGCGCCGCGTCAGCGGCTCGAAAGACGCCTCGGGGCCGTGCTCGAGAAAATAGACCTTGCGCAAAGGCGCCGACGCGTTCAGCGCAAACCCCCCCGAACTCGGCCAAGGCGAACCGTAGACGCGGAAACCCTCCTCCCCACAGGCGCGCACCAGCGGCCGCTCGTCAGTCAGCACAGCCACGCCGCACCGGTCAAACAGCCGCGAGATCGTGCTCTTGCCCTTGCCGGAAGGCCCGGTGCAGATCACCGCGCCGCCCTCGATGACCTGCGCCGACCCGTGCAGCACCAGCCCCCCGAGCGGGAGCAGCCGCAGCACCAGGGCCAGCAAGGCGACAATCCCGTAACTGCCGTAGGTCTCGTTGCGGTACAGCGCGTCGTACGCCACCGGGTGCCACTCGAAACGCAAGCGCGCATAAGGCTCGCTCCCGACGAGCCGCCACAGCACCTCGCCCGCCGGATTCGCCCCGGTCACGCAGGCCACCCCGTCGCGGCGCGTGAAATTCCAAGCCGTGGGACACCGCAGACCGCACAGCTCCTCGCTCGGCCCGGCCACATCGACGTCACAAAAAAAATCAACCGGCCCCCGACCGTTCGCGAACGGTTCGTAGTGCCGGTTGAAAGCCTGGAGCGAAAGCCCGTTAAACGTGAACCGGATGCCGGCGAAATCACAAGTCGTCTGAACAACGGACATGCTTGTCGATTTCCGGACCCGACGCAGGCGGGCTACTCGGCGTTTCCGGAGTTGATCCCGAGCGTGCCGATCTGCTCGGCCTTGAAATTGCCGCCCAGGCCCAACTTCACCTCGGAAGCTTCGGCAATCTCGAAACGCTGTTTGGAAGATGCGGCGAATTGATCGGACTTAGCCATAACTGTACCTCACTTGTAGAATTAAGTCTACCACCTCCAACCGGGCGCCGTCAATGCGCGCAAGGTCGGGCGATATAGGACTTAAGTCCCATCCGCGGCGGTCAGGCGCCGCGACCGTCGGCAACCCGCGCCGGACGTCACACCTTAGGCCCTTCGACCTTATCCGGCGCATCGCCTTTCTTGATCTCGTCGACCACCTCGCGAACCTTCTCGTTGGCCAGGCGCTCGCCCTCTTCCTTGCCCTTCTTGAACTCGCCCAGGCTGCGCCCCAGCGAACGCGCGAGGTCAGGCAGCTTCTTGCCCCCGAACAGCACAAGGATGATCACCAGGACGAGCAGCAACTGCGTCGGCCCGATATTCTGAATAAATGCAACCGGAACTGACATATCCTATCCCTCCTTACCATCGTCCGCGCGCCCCGGGTCAACCCCGGTAATGGCTCGCGACCGCCCGCCGGGCCTCCAGCTCCGCGTCACGCCTCCTGAGCGTCTCGCGTTTGTCCTCCTGAGCCTTCCCCCGGCAGACACCCACCTCCACCTTGACCAGACCCTTCGGCGTCAGATACAGCCGCAAAGGGATCAACGACAGCCCCTTCTGCTCGGCCAGCGCCTGAAGCCGCAGCACCTCGCGCTTATGAACCAGCAGCCGCCGCGTCCGCAACGCCTCATGGTTGAACCGGTTGCCGAACGCGTACGGCGGAATCCGCACCAGGTTCAGATAGAGCTGCCCGTCCTTCACGCTGGCGTACGCGCCGTTCAAACCGGCCTCGCCGTTCCGCACCACCTTTACCTCGGTCCCGACCAGCTCGATCCCCGCCTCGATCTTCTCCAGGACAAAATAATCGTGGGTCGCACGCCGGTTGACCGTGAGATTCCCGCCCTTGCGCCTGTCACCCTCGCTCATGAGACTCCCGCACCGCAACGGCCGGACCCGCCGCACACCTAATCGGACCAGCGCGAGTGGGCCTGCTCAGCCCGCGCGATCGCGCCGAAATCGATCTCCGAGATCAGCAGCCCCTCCCCGATCTCGCGCAGCGCGATATCGGACTTGTCCTCGTCCGCGGACAAGGGCTTGACCAAAGGCCGCTCGCCCATATTGAGCTGCCGCACCCGCTTCGAAACCAGATTCACCAGCACCGGCACGCTCGGTACGCGCACCCGCGCCTTCTCGATCAGTTCAACATTCACGCCGATTCCTCCATCGCTTAAACAGGATAGTATAGCCGCATCCCGCCCGCCCGGTCAACCGCCGACTTCCACTCTTCCCAAAGCCGGGCGCGATTTTATTCTGTTGAAGGTTAGGCGGCCTAGATTCTGGCCCAGACCGGCCAACCATGATTCTGTAATCATGATTCTGTCCGAACCGACCTCGAACGCTGTTGACCGTGACCGCTCTGCCGCGAGGCGCGGCCAGCCCGACCGCGTGCCGGTGCAGAGATTTCACAGAATCCTATTTACAGAATCATGCGGCGACGTGCCTCTGCCCGCCTGACCGTGCGGAGGTTTCGCCTGTCGATGACCCTATCAAGCCCCCTTGTGGACCACGGCCGGGAGGCCTTCCCTGCCGTGGGCAAGGACGTGACCGGCAGACGAAAGGTCTGTCATTTTTCGGCCGTCATAGCGTACCTCATCAATAAGTAACGTTGGCGCAAAGAGAAGGTGAGAAGGAAACGGCTAACATCGGGGTCGGGAGACAACCATGACCGCCAACAGTGATCTTTTGGACGCCGATTCCCTGATCCGCTTAGAATTCGGGTCAAGCGCCGGAACGGGGCTGCGCCCCCCAAAGCCCAAGGCCCAAGGCCCAGGCGGCGCGCGGCCGGGCCGAGAGGGCCCCGCCCGCTACCGACGGCCCCGCGCGTCGAAGAGCGCGCGGATCTGGGCGTCGCCCAGCGCCGTCTCATACACGCGCACCTCGTCGGCCGCGCCCCGGCCGCGCGAGTTTCCGGCGTTGCCGCCGCCGATGGCGAAGCCCCCCCCGGGCGCGATCCAGCGCCCGATCACACCGCTGTCGCGCGCCACGCCATCGACATACAGCCGAGCCGCCTTGGTGCCGTACGCGTCCCAGGTGACCGCCAGGTGATACCAGCGCCCCGGGCCTCCCAAAGCGTTCAGGTCGCAGGAGACCTCCCCCGACTCCTTGCCCATCCGGAAGCGCAGGCGCCCGTCCTGGGCGATCCACATCTCCCACTGGTCAGGGCTGCGGGAGTTGTCGAGCACGGTGTTGAAGTTGTAGAAGGCCTCAGGCCGGAACCACAGCGCGAGCGTCCCGCACTCCGGCAGCGGAAAGGGGGCGCGCGCCACGCCGTTCGTGCCGTCCAGCTTGAGCGCCTGCCCGCTGACGCCCGCCACGTAGGCGGGCGTCCCGCACAGCGCCGCATCGAACAGCGGGCCGCCGTTGCCGCCGTTCTCCGTCCCGCCGTCGAACGCCCAGGCGATGACCGGCTGCCCCGCGGGCCGCGGCTTCAGCAGCGCCGCCAGCACGCCGCCGCAGTCGCTCGTGACCGTCTCCACGCCCAGCGCCGCCAGTGCGGCGGCCTGCCGTACGCTGTTCACCGTCCACACATGGAAGCTGAACCCCGCGGCCTGGATGGCCCTGACGTAGGCCTTGTCGATCAGTTTCTGGGCCGCCGCGCCATGCGCCTGGATGTCGATGCCGTGGGCGCCCAGGCTCCGCAGCATGGACAACGCCTCCTCGGCGCTCGGCGTGACGGTCCCGTCCTCCTTCTGCTTGACCCCCACCACCCAGTACGCGCGGTAGTCCGGCAGCCGCTGCCGCAACGCCTGCACGACATTCGTGTTGAAGCAGATGAACCGCACGCGCTCGGGCGTCGCCTTTGGCTCGGCCGCCAGCACCTCGGCCAGCCGCGGCAGGATCTCCGTGCCGCACTTGACCTCCACATAGATCTCAAAGTTGTCGCGCGCCAGCGTCAGCGCCTCGGACAGCGTTGGGATACGCTCGCCCGCGAACTTCCGATCCTTCCACGACCCCGCATCCAGCGCCCGCAGCTCCGCCAGCGTGGCGTCACACGGCTTCACATCGAGGCCCGCCGTACGCTTCGCCGTGGCGTCGTGCAGGCAGACGATCTCGTTGTCCTTCGTCAGGTAGACGTCACACTCGAAACCGTCGGCCTTGCGCTCGACCGCCAGCCGGAAAGCCGCCATCGTGTTTTCGGGCGCGTCCAGCGACTCGCCCCGGTGCGAGATGCACCGGACACCCGCCGCACCCGCCGCGCCCCCGCCCGCCGCGCCCCAGAGAAGAACGGCGG
>JAKJGY010000208.1 GCA_022704145.1 Verrucomicrobiota bacterium | reverse complement strand
ACCGACGGCATCAGCTTCGCACCGACCCTGCTGGGCGACAGCCTCGGCCAACGCCAGCACCCATACCTGTTCTGGGAGTATCCCGAGGCCGGCGGCCACCAGGCCGTTCGCAAAGGCCGCTGGAAAGCGCTCCGCAGCAACCTGCGGAAAGGGCCGGCGCGCACCGCGCTCTACGACCTGGAGCGCGATCCGCGCGAAGCGCACGACGTCGCCGCCGACAACCCCGATGTGGTCGAGCGCCTCGAGCGCCTCATGCGCGAGGCGCGCGTACCCCCCGCCCTCCCCTCGTTCCACCTGCCCGTCCTCGGCGACCGCTGATGCCGGCAGGACGCACGCCCCACCCTGCTATGACAACCCCCTTGCAGCTCGTCCTCGTACACCCCGAGATCCCGCATAACACCGGCGCCATCGGCCGGCTCTGCGTGGGACTCGGCTGCGCCCTTCACCTCGTGCGGCCCCTCGGCTTCCGGCTCACGGAGGCCCACCTCCGCCGCGCCGGCATGGACTATTGGGAGCATCTCGACCTCCATGTACACGACTCTTGGGACGCCTTCCTGCAAGCCGCCCGCCCGGATACGGAGCGGCTCTTCTTCCTCAGCACCCGAGGCGCTCGCCCGCTCTACGCCTGCGCCTTCCAGCCCGACGACACGCTGGTCTTCGGCAACGAGGGCGGGGGCCTGCCCGAAGACCTCTACTCCCGTTACGCCGCGCGACTCTTCCGCATCCCCATGCCAGGCCCCCACGCGCGTAGCATCAACCTCGCCAACGCGGCATCGATCGCCGCCTACGAGGCCTACCGCCAATTGAGCGCCCCCGCACCCCAGCCCGGCTGAACGCGCACGAGGCCCCATAGCCCTCGCGGCGCCACACCCCAGCCGCCAAACGCACGCAAACGCTCACGGCCAACACAGGGGGCCACTACTCTAGCACAGGCCGCACAGTCTCGCCGCGCGCCTGCGCCGCCGTGCGCTCGTAGGTGCCGAAGAAATCGGAGTTGCTGTCGAGCCAGAGCGTGATGCGCCGCCAATCGTCGGCCGAGAGCTTCACATCGTGATGTCCCCCGCTTAGCGTGGCATAGAGCTTGGAGGCGCGCGCGCCGAACTTGCCCGGATAGGTCTTCGACTCGGTGAACGCCCCGCCGCCGTCGTAAAAGAACGCGTAGGGCTTCAGGCTGCGGTAGGACGGCAGCCAAGGCTTGTCGTCGCCAGCGCCGCTCAGGACAGGCGCGCGATCAGAATGCTTGGCGTGACACGCAACGCAGTTCCTGTCGAGCACCGGCTGTACGAGCCGCACATAACTGAAGGGGTTCGAGCCCTCCGGTTCCGGCGTTAGCACCGAGGGCTCGCGCCGCATCGCCAGCGGCACACCCCGCCCGGCTGCAGGCGGCGCGGTGCGCCTCCGCTCGTGGCAGCCGACGCAGCTCACGCTCTCGCGCGGCGCCGCGTACACGTCTGTGCGCATCGACTCCACCGCCATGCCGCGCTCGTCCAGCACTTGAAAATAGACCGGGATGTAAGGCCGTAGATAGAAGCAGACGCTGCCGTCCGCTTCGACCGGCACGGTGCCCAGCACGGCCCGCGCGTTCTTCTCCGTACCGTAGCCGATCGCGGGATTGTTGCGGCCCGGCGTGCTCTTGGGCAGGACCTGTATGACGCGAAGCGCCTTGAGCACCGTACCCTCAGGCCATGCGTGACGGCTCTCGTAGACGTTTTTGATCGATACCACCGCCGGCTCCTCCTCTTTCGCCGCCGACGCGGCGACGCCGCGCGAGGCGCACGCCTTAAGCACGTGCGGCCGGTCAAGATTGAGGCGCGGCTGGCCCGCGTCAACCGCCATTGGCTTGACCGTCTCAGGGAGCGCCGGCGGCGCGGGTCGCGCCTTGAGCGGAATCGGGCTCAGGCACGAGATGGCCGGATCTCGATACAGCAGCTCCCTGTTGCCGAAGGCGTCGAGCAGATAGATGCCGTAGTTCTCCACCGAGTCCGGCTCCTGCGCGGAGGGGTATCCGAACACGCACAGGCAGTAGTCCTCGCTGAGCGGCCACGGCGTGGCGTAAGACGCCTCGCGGCAGAAGTAGCCGTACTCCGACTCCGGAAAACGCTCATCGGGCGTGAACACCCTGACCGGCGCCATCGCGTCGTCGTCCTCGACCTCCGGGTCAACCAGCACGATGGAGCCGTACGCCTGACCGTGGTGCGCCGCCGCCACAGCCATCAGACGCCGCGAGCCTGGCACAGCTCGAACGTCCATCTCCATGCAGGGGCGGTCGCGCCAGTCGCGCGGATAGTTGCCGTGGAGCGCCATCGCATTGCGGCCGTCCGGTGTGGTCGTCCAAGGATGGTGCGCCTGAAAGAAGCCGCGGTCGACGTAGTCCCAACGCGTGTAGACGATCATGCCGTCGTGCATGACGCTCGGCTGCCACTCGCAGGTCTCGTGATGGCTGAGCCGCACCATGCCGCTGCCGTCCGCGTTCACCGCGTGCAGCGTGTAGGTGAACCACGGCGCGCCGCCGTTGGCCGTCATGTGGCAGCGCCCGAACCCGCCGCGACGGTCTGAGATGAAGGCGATCTTACCGTTCGGCAGCCAGCACGGGTCGAAATCATTCCACGCGCCGTCGGTAAGCTGCCGCAGCCCCGTACCGTCCGCGCCCACGCCGAAGAGGTGCCAGCAGTTCCGCTCCGTGAACGAACACCTGAGCCCGCTGTAACTGTAGAGATCGCCCGCATCCTCGGGCGCACGCCGCTCGGGCCGGTAGCCCTCGGCCTCGGTGTACGCGAAGAGCACCTGCCTGCCGTCAAAGGAGAGGTCAGGCGAAAGAAAGGCGCCGTCAGGCAGCGGCGCCCCCGCGTGACGCCCGTTGGCGCAGGCCTTCCCCGCGAGCAGATCGCGCGCGACGGGTCGCTCTCCGAACGCGCCCTCAAGCACGAACAACCCCTCGCCCTGGGTCGCGTGAATGCCGTAATACTGGCCCGCCATGTGGTCGCCGGCCAGCTCGCCCCGTCCGTTCTTCTTGTGAGTGACGAAAAGAATCTTGTCACAGTCGAGCAGCGGATTGGCGAACGCGATCCGCCGCCGGACGTCGCAGGCGCGCAGATATAGCGCGCGCCGACCGGCCCGATCATCCGCCGCGACCCGTGCGCCCTCGTCCCGCAAGGTGTCGAGCGCCGCCGTCTCCGCCACAAGGTCGCGCGCGCCTTTCAACGCCCGCACGCTCGCCAACAGCGCGGCGGCCTGCCGCAGCACGATGTCAGCCGGGTCGCGGTCCTCGGGCCGCAGAAGGGCCTCCTGCCGCCACACGTGCTCCGGCATCGCGAAACGGCTGCGCGGCAGCCTGCCGCTGCGCAGCGCCTCCAGCCGCTCATACTGCGCGGCGAGGTCCTCCAGCCGCAACCGCTCTTGGCCGCCATCAGGAAAGTCGCGCGCCAGCAAAGCCTGCAGCTCGACCGCGCGCGGGGCGGGGGCGCCGAGGCCAAAGGCGAAAGCCCAGCCGCCGCCGTTCTGCCCGACCTTCATGAGCAAGCCGTTGCGGCCGGCCTTCAGCGGCAGCGTGACACGGTCATCGCCAAGCGTGCAGGGCCGGTCCACATTCTTGGCCAGCAGCCGCTCGCCGTTGAGCCAGACCGTCAGCGTGTCGTCGCTGCCGAGCGCGACCGGCAGACGCGTCGCGTGCGACGTCTCGACCTCGCGATACAGGTAGGCGCAGACCGCCGCGCTCTTGTCAAATACCGCGAGGCTGTGGGAATGCCCGTCCTTGAACCCGTCCATGCGCCGCCAGCGGACCTTGCGTCCCTCCGCACCCTCGCACTCGGCGTCCAGATCAAGGCCCTTTTCCGGCGCGTAGGCCGCGTCGAAGCCGCGCCCGTCCGTGTTGTCGAAGGGCCCGATCAGATGCCACGGGCCCAGTCGCACATCGCCCTCCGGAGCCGGCTCTGCGCCGCTGTCCAGCGCCGCGAACGACACCTCGAACGTCTCGCGCAGCGTCCCGCGCCGCGCGTACCATGCGGGGTCGGCCGCACACGTGCAGGACACCGCCAAAACGACTATCCCGATACCCGCTGCCCGATCACGCATGCCTCAAGCCTTCCATCCTGCCGGCACCCTCTCACTCGCGTTCGCCGAACGCGAAATCATCCAGGTAATACGCCACGGCCTTCCTCGCCGTCGAGCAGAAGCCGAGCCACTCCACCGCCCGAAACGCGTCGCTGGCAAAAGGCAGGTCCGCGACTTCGACCGCCGACACGCCGTGCGGCTCGATCCTCACCGACCACGTCCGCGTGTCACGGGTTCCCACACCGGCGCGAACCGTCACCTTCGCCCACGTGTCGGGCGCAAGCTCACCCAGAGGCCGTTCCGCCGACACCAGCTTGCCGTCCTCCTTCCGGACGCGCGTCCGCGCGTACGCCTTGCCGCCCCGGAACACCAGGCAGGGGCCGACCGCATAGGCGTTGCCGCCGTCCTCCGGATAGTCGCGCCACTCCGCGAAGAACTCCGCGTCGGCCTGCATGCGCACCGCGAAGCTGTTTTCGACCACCGCGTTGGTGTACGCGCACGTGAAGGTGAAGTGCGGGTTGTAGAAGTGCGTCAGATCCGGCGCGTCCTGGATCTTGAGCGACTGCTTTCCTGAATAGGCGGCCTCGTCCGTCACGATAATGCCGTCCCCTTTCTTCTCCGTGTGACGGGTCACGTCCGGAAACTCGGTCTTGAGCGGCAGGCCGTCAAAACTCTCGCGCAAGCGTCGCACCACATAGCGCTCGGGCACCGGCGCGAACGCCACCGCGGGATAACGCCCGGCCGCGGCCAGCGCGCGCCACGCGCGCGAGCCGTACACGCCGGCCTTGTCCGCGTCGAACGGCGGGAAGCCCGTCCGCGCCGCAGGCGAGCCCCAGCGGAACCGGTAGTCGCCGCGCGCCGGGTCTTTGAACTTCGGATCCTCGATCCGCGAGGCCGCGTCCTGCCCCAGCGCACGCCACGCCTCCCATGACACGCCGTTGAAGGCGTTGGTCGGGATACCGTTCGGATTCCAGTAGATGTTGGCGTTCGCGACGACGTCCGTGACCGTCCCATACGCGCCGGCGTGTCCGCGCCAGAAGGCCGCGGAGTCGTTGTCCCAGTAGATGATGTTGTTGGTCAGGATCACCGTCGTGTGCTCCTCGATCCGCGAACGCTGGATCTGGCCGTTCATGCTGCACGCCAGAATGTTGTTGCGGAAGACGTTTTCCCGCCCGTAGTGCTGGTGGATGTTGCCGGTCTTGGTGTGATGGACCAGATTGTTCTCAAAGGTCATCCCGGCGCTACCCTCGTCCGTGTACAGGCCCCAGCCGCCCCGGCCCGAATAGTCATACGAGTAGACGTCGTGGATGTGATTCCCCTTGAGGATTGTACCCTCCGAACGACCGAGCGTATAGATGCCGCCCATGTCGCTCAGCACACCCCAGCCGAGGTGATGGATGTGGTTGTACGAAAGCGTGTTTCTGTGTGTGACCGTCTCGCGGTAGCCCCACGTCCAGCCCATCGAGATGCCGGTGTAGAAAAAGTCGGCGATGTCGTTGTGCGTCACGGCGACGTCGCTCGCGTGGCCGATCCACACGCCTGTCGCGCCGCGGAAGAAACGCCCGCCCCCGTGCAGGATGTTGTTGTCGACCGTGATGAAGCCGGTCAGCTTGTCGGGCAGCTCGTCCTGACTCCACTTGGAATCGCCCACCCGCACCGCGCCCGCGCCGAGGTCGGAGACATGGCAGCGCTCGAACACGCACTCCCGGCACCCCTTGCGGAACCAGACGCCATGCGCGCCCATGTGCGCGAACGCGCACTCGCGGAAGGCCACGCGCCGCGCGCCGTCCAACTCCACGGCCGCCGGCTGCGTCACCGCCGCCTGGCCGTCGCCCTGACCGTTCGCCGGCAGCCGATAACCGGCGTGCGCGAAGGACAGCCCGCTGAAGGTCAGCTCGCCGACCCACGCCCCTTTCTGCGCCTCGCCCGCGAAGCGCAGAAAGGCATCGGCGGCCGGCGCGACCGCCACCGTCTTCTCCGGCCTCTCGCCCGGCAGCGGCAGATAGCTCAGCGTGCCGTCCGCGCCGAGATACCACTCGCCCGGCGCGTCCAGCGCCTCCGGAAAGTTCTCGATGTGATAACGCGGCAGAAACGGCTTCCAGTTAAAGAAGGGCCACGGCGTGCTGCCGGTCACCACCACGCGCCCGGTATCCGGCTCGACCGCCTGCACGCGCGCGTGGCTCACCTCCCACGAATGGTAGACGGTGACCACGACATTCGACAGCGCCTCGCGGCTCTTGCCCGCGAGCGGCGCGATGTCGGCCGGCGCGGCGACGAACGCGCGCCGGCCCAAGTCGGCGACCTTGCCGGTCAGCGGATTGACCCCGTACGGCGAAGGCGCCCGCATGTAGAAATAGAAGGTGTTCGGCGACCGCGCGCGCGTCGCGCGCCGTCCGTTGACGTAGAGCTGCTCGAAGCGAAACTCCGGCCCGACCTGCGCGCGCCACACCCCGTCCGCCCCGGCCTCGAACGGCGGCAGCCGACGTCCGCCGGAAAAGACCGGCCGCGCGCCCCGCGCCGCCGTGTACGTCACAGGGGCAGCCGACGTCCCGGAATCCTCCGGCCCGAAAAGCACCGGCCCCGTCAACGCATACTCGCCCGTGTCAAAGGTGACCGTCACCGGCTCGTCCGGCCGTTCCTGCC
>JAKJGY010000207.1 GCA_022704145.1 Verrucomicrobiota bacterium | reverse complement strand
ACCGACCACCGACCACCGATCACCGACCACCGACCACCGCCCACCGACCACTTGCCCCTACGCTCCCACCACCGCATGCGCGAACGCCACGACGTCCTCCTGCGTATGCGCCGCCGAGATGAAGCCCACCTCGAACTGCGACGGCGGCAGATAGAAGCCTCGGTTGAGCATCGAGTGGAAAAGCTGAGCATAGGCGCGCGTGTCGCAGGTGCGCGCGTCAGCCAGATTCTTGACCGGCTGCGCGCGGCAGAAGAGCGTGAACACGCCCTCGTACTGCGCGCAGCGGAACGGCAGCCCTTTCGAGGCGGCCGCCGTGTTGACGATCACCGAAAGCCGCTCGCCCAGTTGCGCCATACGCCGGTACGGGTTCTCGCGCTCCAGCACCTCCAGCGTCTTGAGCCCCGCCGCCACCGCGAGCGGGTTACCCGAGAGCGTGCCCGCCTGATAGATCTTGCCGCGCGGAGCCAGCTCGTCCATAAAGACCGCCGCGCCGCCGACCGCGGCCAGCGGCAGCCCGCCGCCGATCACCTTGCCCAACGTGATCAGGTCGGGCTTCACCCCCGCCACCTTGGCGTAGGAGGAGAGGCCGAAGCGGAACCCGGCGATCACCTCGTCGAAGATCAGCAGCGCGCCGCAGCGGTCGGCGATATGGCGCAGCTTGGCGAGGAAGCCCGGCTCGGGCATCACCAGCCCCATGTTGCCCACCACCGGCTCGACGATAATCGCCGCGATCTCCTGGCCCTTCTCGCGGACCAGCTCGCTCAGGGCGGCCAGGTCGTTATACGGCACCACGAAGGTGTCGCTCGCGACATGGCGCGAGATGCCCGGCGAGGTGAGCGTGCCGCCGGTCAGCAGGCCGCTGCCCGCCGCGACCAGCATGCTGTCGCAATGGCCATGGTAGCAGCCGTCGAACTTGACGATCCGCTTGCGCCCCGTCACGCCGCGTGCGACGCGCAGCGCGGTCATCACCGCCTCGGTGCCGGAGCTGACCAGGCGCACGCGCTCCAGGCAGGGCACGAGCGCGCACAGGCGTTCGGCGAAAGCCACCTCCAGCGCCGTATTGATGCCGAACGTCGTGCCCAAGGCGGCCTGCGCCTGGATCGCCGCGACGACCTCGTCGTGCGCGTGCCCCAGGATCATCGCCCCCCACGAGCAGCAGAAGTCCGTGAGCGTGCGCCCGTCGGCAGTGCGGATCTTCGCCCCTTTGCCCGACTCCACGTACACCGGCGTGCCGCCCACACTGTTGAACGCCCTGACGGGGCTGTTCACCCCGCCGGGAATCACCTGGCACGCCCGCTTGAACAACGACTCATGTGTCTTCATAAAACCGCCACCTCAAAGGGGTCTCTGCTCATTCGCCGTACATCTCCGTACGCCGTCGATCCTATAGCTGCGCCTCAGCGCTTGAGCCCGAACGCCTGGCCCCGTGCTCACACGTATTCGATCTTCGCCTTGGACTTCAGCTCCTCGACGTAGGCCGTGACGGCCTCGCCGCGACGCGCGTGGCGCAGCAGGTCGCGGATCTGCTCGCGCACCTCGTCGAAGTCGGCGGCGCCGCCCGCGTCATGGTCGGTCTTCTGGATGATGTGGTAGCCGAACTGGGTCTCGATCACGCCGCTGACCTCGCCGACCTTCATGGCGAAGGCGGCCTGGTCGAACTCGGGCACCATCATGCCGCGGCCGAACCAGCCGAGGCTGCCGCCCTCCTTGCCGCTGGGACACATGGAGTGCGCGGCCGCCTCGTCGGCGAAGGCCTTGCCCGCCGCGACGCGGCCGCGGATAGCCTCGATCTTGGCCTTGGCCTCGTCCTTCGAGGTCTGCGTGTCGCCGTCCGGCGAGATCAGGATGTGCTGCGCCAGCACGCGCTCGCCCTTGGCGAACTCCTCCGTGTGGGCCGCGAAATACTCGCGGATGTCGGCCTCGGTCGGCTCGGCCACGCCCGCCGCGGCCCGCTCGACCAGCTTGTCGACGCGCTTGCCCTGCCGCACCTGCGCGCGGAACTCCGCCGCGCTGGTCTTCTGGCCGGCCAGCGCGGCCTCGAACGCCTCGCGTCCGCCGACCTGGCGGACGATCTTCTCGACCTGCGCGTCGACCTCCGCCTCGGCCACCGGGAGGTCGAGCCGCGCGGCCTCGTCGAGCAGCAGCTTCGCGCCGATGGCCTGCTCGGCCGCGCGCTGCGACAGCTCGGGGAGCTGCGCCCGGAGCTGCTCCTGAGACACCCCGTGCTCGGAGTAGAAACGCGCCAGCCGCTCCAGCTCAAACTGGATCGCCTCGCGCGTGATGACCTGTCCGTTAACTTTGATCGTCTGCATGCGATACCTTTCTAGGGCGGGCGCAAAGGCCGCCCCTACTTTTTCACCTCTTTGGCCCACGAGTCCTTGAGCGTCACGGTGCGGTTGAAGACCGGCGCGCCGGGCTTCGACTCGCGCGCGTCCGCGCAGAAGTAACCGAGGCGCTCGAACTGGAAGCGCTCGCCCGGCCGCGCCTCGGCCAGGGCCGGCTCGCCGTAGGCCGCGACGGTCTTCAGCGAGTCGGGGTTCAGGAAGCTGAGGAAGTCGCGCGTGTCGTCGCCCAACGGGTCGGGCACGGTGAAGAGCCGGTCGTAGAGCCGCACCGGAACCGGCACGGCGTGCGCCGCCGAGACCCAGTGGACCGTGCCCTTGATCTTGCGGCCGTCGGCCGCGTTGCCGCCCTTGGAGGCGGGGTCGTAGGTGCCGTGAAGCTCGACCACCGCGCCGGCGGCGTCCTTGATGACACCGGTGCAGGTGAAGAGGCACGCGCCGCGCAGGCGGACCTCCTGGCCCGGCGCCAGGCGGAAGAACTTCTTCTCCGGCACCTCCATGAAGTCGTCACGCTCGACCCAGACCTCGCGGCCGAACGGCACCCGGCGCGTGCCGGCCGAGGGGTCCTCGGGGTTGTTCTGGACCTCGGCGTACTCGACCTGGCCCTCGGGGTAGTTGTCGATCACGACCTTGAGCGGGTTGAGCACGGCCATGCGGCGCAGGGCGCGCCGGTTGAGGTCGTCGCGCAGGCAGTACTCGAGCAGGGCCACGTCGGTCTCGCTCTCGTACTTCGACACGCCGATACGCTCGCAGAAGTCGCGGATCGCCTCGGGCGTGTAGCCGCGGCGGCGCAGGCCGCAGACGGTCGGCATGCGCGGATCGTCCCAGCCCTCGACGCGCCGCTCCTGCACGAGCTGCAGCAGCTTGCGCTTGCTCATCACGGTGTAGGAGAGGTTCAGGCGGGCGAACTCGCGCTGCTGCGGCCGGATCTTGACGCCGCCGCGCACCACAAGCAGGCCCATCTCGTCCATGCGGTCGATCACCCAGTCGTAGAGCGGGCGGTGCACCTCGAACTCGAGCGTGCACATCGAGTGCGTGACGCCCTCGAAGGCGTCCTCGATCGGGTGCGCGAAGTCGTACATCGGATAGACGCACCACTTCTCGCCGGCGTGGTAGTGCGGCACGTGCATGATGCGGTAGATCACCGGGTCGCGGAAATGGATGTTGGGCGAGGCCATGTCGATCTTGGCGCGCAGGCAGAGCGTGCCGTCGGCGAACTCGCCGTCGCGCATGCGGCGGAAGAGCGCCAGGTTCTCCTCGGGCGCGCGGTTGCGCGTGGGGCTCTCCTTGCCGGGGGAGGTCGGCACGCCGCGATACTCCTTCCACTGCTCCTGCGTGAGGGCGCAGACGTAGGCATGCCCGCTGCGGATCAGGTTCTCCGCGATCTCGTACATCCTGTCGAAGAGGTCGGCCGCACTGTAGAAGCCGTCGCCCCAGTCGAAGCCGAGCCAGCGGATGTCCTCCTTGATGCTCTCGGCATACTCGTCGGACTCCTTGGAGGGGTTGGTGTCGTCCATGCGCAGGTTGCACTGGCCGCCGAACGCCTGGGCCATGCCGAAATCGATACAGATGGCCTTGGCGTGGCCGATGTGGATATAGCCGTTAGGCTCGGGCGGGAAACGCGTCACCACCTGCCCGCCGGTCTTGCCGGCCGCCACATCCTCCGCGATCCACTGCTTCAGGAAATGCCGCCCGGTATCGGTCTCCGTCGCCTTCGTCTCGTCGCTCATCGCATCCTTTCAGGCGGACCTGCCGTCCGCTTGGCCTTCACGGCCTCCACACGCGCACATCCAGCCGCTTACGGCCCCACACCTGCGCCTCTTCATGCGTGGGGAACCAGAGATCCAGCTTCTCACCCTTGATCGCGCCGCCGCGGTCTTCCACACGCCCATAGCCGTAGCCCGGCACCTCGACGATCGTGCCGAACGGCAGCACCGCCGTGTCCGCGGCCACCGTGCCGCGCCGCGCCCGCGTGCCGCTCGCGGTCACCCCGACCGCCTTGGGCTTGCCTTTGTTGGGACCCGCGCTGACCACCGCCGGCCCCAGCCCGAACCAGCCGCGCTCCCAACTGCAGCACTGGCCGCAGTTGCAGTAGCCGGTCACCTCCAGGCGCATCAGGGTCGCCCGCCGCCCCGAGGGCGGGCGGAGCCGCTCGGTGAGGCAGCCCGACCACCAGATCAGAGCCGGAAGCGCCAACCCGGCCAGCGCGGCGGGGAACCGCCCGGGCCATGCCCGCGGGACGGCCGGACCACGCCTCTTTCTCGGGGTTGACATGACTTGGCAGTGTATCAGAACAGGGTGGCACCCGCAATGCCGGGGTTGGCGGCCGAAAGCCCGTAGCGGCCGCACGCGGCCTCGGCGAAATCGCGCGGCAGCACGCCCGCCAGCTCCAGCCGCCCGCCGCCGGGGAGATCCAGCGAGAGGCCGGTCGCGGTGAGCATCAGACGCGGATGGCCGGCGCGCAGTTCCGGGGGCCCGTAGCGCGTGTCGCCCGCGAGCGGATGGCCCAGGCTGTACAGGTGCACGCGGAGCTGGTGGCGCCGCCCGGTCAGCGGGAAGAGCCGGACCAGCGAGAAGCCGGCCGCACGCTGCAGGACTTCGAAACGCGTCTCGCTCGGCTTACCCCGGGCGTCGTCCACACCCATCCGGCCCGACCCGTACTCCCGGATCGGGCGGAGGATCGTCCCGCACGCGGCTGCCATCGCGCCGTGCGCCACCGCCAGGTAGGTCTTGCGCACCTCACGGCGCTCGAACGCGCCACACAGGAACCGGTGGGCTTCAGGCGTAAGCGCGTAGAGGAGGATTCCGCTGACCTCCTTGTCGAGACGGTGGACCGGCAGCACACGGCGGCCGAGCTGACGCGCCAGGCGCGCCGCCAGACACTCGTCGTCCGCCGCGCGCTCGGGCACGGCCGCAACCCCGCAGGGCTTAAGGACCGCCACACACGCCTCATCCTGATAGAGAAGGGGGATCATGAGGGCGTCCCTACGCCGGGCCGCAACGCGCCGCACACGCGGGCGCTCAGGCCCGGAACGCCGACAGCGCGTCGAAGTCGAGCGTCGCGAAATAGTCCGCCGCCGTCTCGGCCCGGCGGATCAGCACCACGCTGCCGTCCTCACGGGCCAGCAGCTCGGCCGAGCGGAGCTTGCCGTTGTACTGGAACCCCATGGCGTGGCCATGGGCGCCGGCGTCATGGATCACCACCAGGTCGCCCGGGGCGAGTTCCGGCAACAGCCGGTCCACCGCGAACTTGTCGTTGTTCTCGCACAGCGAGCCCGTGACGTCATAGAGCGTGTCGCACGGCTGTCCCGCCTTCGCCGGAACGGAGATGTGGTGGTAGGCACCGTAGAGCGCCGGCCGCATCAGGTTGGCCATACAGGCGTCCAGGCCGGCGTAAGTCTTGTAGGTCCTCTTGATGTGCCGCACGCGCGACACCAGGAAGCCGTAGGGCCCGGTCACCATCCGGCCGCACTCCAGATAGAGCTTGAGCGGCGGGTGCCCGGCGCCGAGGAGCCGGGTCTCGTACGCCTGCCGCACACCCTGCCCCACGCGCTCCAGATCCACCGCCGCCTGCTCCGGCCGGTACGGGATGCCGATTCCGCCGCCCATATTGACAAACTCGAACGTGATGCCCAGCTCGCGCGACAGCGCCGCCACGAGGTCGAAGAGGATCTCCGCCGTATCGATGAAGTACTGGGGGTTCAGCTCGTTCGACGCGACCATCGTGTGGAGGCCGAACCGGCGCACGCCCTTGGCCTTGGCGAGGCGGTACCCCTCAAAGAGCTGCTCGCGCGTGAAACCGTACTTGGCCTGCTCCGGATTGCCGATGATCGCGTTGCCGCCCTTGAGCGGGCCGGGATTATAGCGGAAGCAGAGACGCTCCGGCACGCCCGCGCAGGACTCCAGAAAGGCGAGGTGCGAGAGGTCGTCGAGGTTGATGATCGCGCCCAGCCCCTTGGCTTTCACGAACTCCTCGGCCGGGGTGTCGTTCGAGGTGAACATGATCCCCTCGCCGGTCACGCCCACACGCTCGGAGAGCAGCAGCTCCGACAGCGAGCTGCAGTCCATGCCGAAACCCTCCTCGCGCAGGAGGGCCATCAGGAACGGGTTCGGACAGGCCTTGACCGCAAAATATTCACGAAACCCGGGGTTCCAGGAGAAGGCCGCCTTCAGCCTCCGCGCATTCTCGCGGATGCCTCTCTCATCATAAAGGTGGAACGGTGTCGGGTGGGCCTTCTCGATCTGCTCAAGCTGCGCCAAGGTGAACGGGACGGTCTTTTCAGGCATATTCCTTTACTCTCCGCGGTTCGAATGTGGGGGCAGTATACCCGCTCCCGCATTTTCGACGCAACCCGATTCTTCGGCATCCCCG
>JAKJGY010000036.1 GCA_022704145.1 Verrucomicrobiota bacterium | reverse complement strand
CAACCGCACCGCCGCCACATGCCATGGCGAGGTGTCCCCGAGAATCTGCTGGTAAAGGCTCGTGTCTTTCATGCCGTACAGTTTACAAAACCCAATGGCTTTTCACACACTAAACCCGGAAGCGCCTCCTGCTGCAACAGGGCGCGCAATCGCGCGTGTCGAAAGGCCAGCGCGCTGTGGATCTCACGGCTTGTCAGCGCTCGACGGCGGACGGCGTGTGCGCCACGTAGTCGATTTCCAGAAATTTCGCCACTTCCGGGTGCCAGCGTCCGGTGACGAACTTGACGTGGTCGGGGTGCACGTTGTAGAGCTGGTAGGCCTTGTCGTCCTCAAACGCCATCAGCAGGCCGTACGTGAAGTCGTTCTTCTTGCTGACCTGCCTGACGCAGGTGAGGTTCTTGACGCCTGGGATCTTGCCGAGCGCCAGCGCAGCCTTCAGGAAGTCAGCCTCTTCCTCAGATCCGACCGGATGGTACAATTTGAAGAACACGGTATGCGTGATCATGCGAGCGCTCCTTGTTTATGGGTGGTATTGTAGCAGGCGTGTACGTGAGCGACAAGGCGAGGCGCGTCGTCCTTGGCCTGTCCAGAATTGCTGTCGGCGAGTATGAGGAGTATACTCTAATTTATGAAAGTTGGATTCACAATGAGCGTGTGGTGGTCTTTCGCTAGTTTGTCGGTTCTTTACGGTTGGTCTGAGACAGCCGGCGTTGAAGCTTTACGCGATGAGGTGCGCGGCAAGGGCTGGATCGCGTACGCGGCCCGCACGGAGAAGGGCGACATGGACCTCTTCGTGTGCCGGCCGGACGGCAGCGGCGCGCGCAACCTGACGAACACGCCCGACGCCAAGGAGGGCCTGCCGCGCTTTTCGCCGGACGGGGCTTGGTTGCTCTACCGTCGGATTCCGCTGTCGGAAAAGTACGACAACAACCGGCACGGCGAGCAGGGCGTGCCGGTGCTGTGCCGCAGCGACGGCTCGCGGGTGAAGGTGCTCGGGGACGAGGGTGCGCTGCCGTGGGCGAACTGGAGCCCGGACGGCAAGCGCCTGCTGTGCCTCGCGCCCAAGGGCTTCAGCATCGTCGAGGTGGAAAGTCTGAAAGCGGTTCGCGCGTTTCCGCGCAAGGGCTTCTTCCAGCAGGTGTCGTGGTCGCCTGACGGCGAGTGGCTGCTGGGCGTGGCCAACTCGTTCGGTGAGAGCTGGAGCGTGGCGCGCATGAACGTCGCCAGCGGCGAGGCGCTGCTGGTCCACACGTTCAATTGCTGCACGCCGGACTGGTTTCCCGACAGCCGCAGCGTGATCTTCTCCTGGCGTCCGCCGGGTCAGGGGACGAACAACGGTCAAGGCTGGACGCAGCTCTGGCGGGCCGGCGCGGACGGCAGCGCCCCGCAGCTCGTCTACGGCGAGGAGGGCCGGCACGTGTACGGCGGCTATGTCTCGCCGGACGGGAGGTACGCGCTGTTCACAGGCAACCTGCAGGAGGACGGCGACCCCGGGAGCGGTGGCGCGCCCATGGCGCTGATGCGGCTGGCGGACGCGCCGCTCATCGGCGGAGCGAGTCCGGGGCTGCGGACGAAGCACCCGGCCGCGAAGTCAGGCCCCGTGCTGTCGCTGCCCACGGGCTGGGAACCCTGCTGGACTTTCAGCGAAACGCCAGCCGGCGCGGGAGAGACGCGGCCGTGAGTAAGTTTCTCGCCCTATTCGTAGGCCTTTGCTGCGCGGCTGGAGCGGCGGAGCCGTCTGCGGATGCCCTGGCGCGCGAGGTGGCCGGTCTCGGCTGGATCGCCTTCAGCGCGGCGACGGAGGCGGGTGACTGGGACCTGTTCGTCATGCGGCCGGACGGCTCCGGCCGGCGCGCGCTCACCGACACGCGCGCGTACAGCGAGACGGGCGTGCGCTTCTCGCCTGACGGCAGGCGGCTGCTGTATTACCGGCAGCCGGCAAAGGAACCTGTGGACAACAACACGTACGGCACTTTCGAACTGGTGGTTGCGGACGCGGACGGACGTCACCCCGTGAGCTTCGGCACCGGTTCCCCGTGGGCGTCGTGGTCGCCGGACGGACGTGCGGTCGCCGTGTTGAAGCAGGAGGGCATTCAGGTTTTGGACGTGACGACGCGACGGGTGCTCCGGACGTTTCCGCGTAAGGGGCTGGTGCAGCAGCTCATATGGTCGCCGGACGGCATGCGTTTCACCGGTACGGCCAACGGCCTCGGGCCGTATTGGAACATCGGGTGCCTGCGCTGCGACGCCGGCGAGATTCGCGCCGTCAGTGAGACCGAGCGTTACAACTGCACACCCGATTGGACGCCGGACTCGCGGCACGTTCTTTACGCGCGCGGAATCGTTCCAAGTGAAGGTGGCCGCGCGGAGCTGTGGCAGGCTGCGCACGATGGAAGTGAGCGCCGCATGCTGTATGCTGAGGCAGGGCGTCACATTTACGGGGCGTGCGCGTCGCCGGACGGGCGTTACCTGCTGTTCACGCGGAGCGAGGAGGATCTCGGCCGCGTGGATCACAAGCGGACCACGCTCACGATTGTCCGGTTGTCGGACGCGCCCATGCTGGGCGATGACGATGGCACGCTGCGCCAGCGTTTTCCGAATGCGAAAGGGTGCTTGCGGCTGGATCTCGGTCCAGGGTGGGAACCGCATTGGACGGCAGCCGCAGGAGGGGTTGTTGAGCCCTTCATGTATGAATAGGGAACGTACTATTTCACAGCGTTAACTTGCCATTATCTAGGACTTATGCAAAATTGCTCTCGATTCTTTGGGACAGACTTGAGTGACGCAAAGAGAAGGAAGTTCAAATTCTTAACCCTGATCTTAAGCATAATCTCTCCGACAGAGAGGATTATGATTAGGAGTGCGATTATGGTTAAGAGTAGGATAGATGCCATTTTGCGTCATTTGGGACAGTACGGAAGGTTATTAATGAAACACACGCTCAAAATCCTAAGCGCCATAGTATTTGTTGCCATGGCAGTTGCGGCTGCTGAACCATCCGTGAAGCGGCCGAATGTTCTGTTCATTGCCGTGGACGACCTGAATCACTGGGTCGGATACCTAGGACGGAACTCCCAGACGCAGACGCCCAATATTGACCGGTTGGCCAAACGCGGCGTGTG
The DNA here is from genome assembly GCA_022704145.1 of Verrucomicrobiota bacterium. Classification (GTDB taxonomy): domain Bacteria; phylum Verrucomicrobiota; class Kiritimatiellia; order RFP12; family UBA1067; genus JAKJGY01. The sequence continues at coordinate 25,735 of JAKJGY010000036.1, read as the reverse complement.
GTTTACGCGCAGTTACTGCGCGGCGCCGGTATGTAATCCGAGCCGTGCGGCGTTGATGTCAGGCCTGCGGCCGGGCACATCGGGCGTATATGACAACAACAACAAATTCCAGCCCGTCATTCCCGAGGGGATAACCCTTACGACACAATTCCGTAAAGCCGGTTATTATGTCTGCGGTGCAGGGAAGATCTTCCACTCCTCGGTCTATCGTCCCGGAGAATGGGACGACTGGCTCAAGGGCGGGAAGCACGGCAAGAAGGCGGAAGAGGATGACGCGACGCCGACAGGGGTCTTCGCCGGCAAACTACCCATCACGCCAATGAGCTGTCGCGACGAAGAGATGCCGGATTATGCCTTTGTGGACTACGCGATCGCCCAGTTAAACAAGAAGCATGACAAGCCTATCTTTGTCGCCTGCGGCCTCACTAAGCCGCATCTGCCGTGGAGCGTGCCCCAAAAGTACTACGACAAATTCCCCCTCGAGGCCATCCAGTTGCCGCCATACAAGGAGGATGACCTTGACGACCTGCCGCCGATGGCCCTCCACATGGCCACACGCTCCGGAGACCACGAGGCGATCCTGAAGCAGGGGGGCACGAACACTTGGAAGCAGGCGATCCAGGCCTACCTGGCAACGATCAGCTTCTGTGACACGATGGTGGGCCGTTTGCTGGACGCGTACGACCAGTCGCCGGAACGCGACAACACCATCATCTGCTTCTGGAGCGATCACGGCTGGCATCTCGGCGAGAAGCACCACTGGCGCAAGTTTGCGCTCTGGGAGGAGGCGACCCGCGCGCCGCATATCTGGGTCGTGCCCGGCCTCACGAAGCCTGACAGCCGCTGCGATCGGACGGTCGATTACATGAGCATCTACCCGACCCTGATGGATCTCTGCGGCCTGCAGAAGCCCTCCCACGTCCAGGGCGTCAGCATCCGCGACCTGCTGGCCAAGCCGGACATGGCGTGGAGCCTGCCTGCGGTGACCACCTACGGACAGGACAACCACTCAATGCGAAGCGAAGGCTGGCGGTATACTCGGTATTCGGACGGAGGCGAAGAGTTCTACAACGAAACAGACGACCCCTACGAATGGACCAACCTTGCGAAGAAGGGCGGCGGCGATCTTTCGGTTAAAATGGAACTGAGCAGTCAACTACCCAAGGAGAACAAACCTCCTGCCGGCGGCAAGCAGGGGAACTCAGAGGTAAAGAAGGCAAAAAAGAAATTGAATCCATGAAGCCGTCCCTCACGTTCCTCACACTCCAATTCGCGCTACTGGTCGCTTTGCGTGCCGACGAAACGCCGTCCGCCCGTCCCCTCCTGTTGGCGAATTACTATTGCTGGTATCACGACGGCCAGCACCCGAAACGTCCCTTCCTGCACTGGACGTATCCTTCGTCGGCGACGAATGCGCTAGCGAAGAGGGCGCAGAAGCCTGGCGAGCCGCCGCCGAACAGCGTCTTCCGTCCGCTCGCGGGTTTCTACGACAGCGCCGACCCCCAGGTCGCCGAATGGCACGTGCAACTGGCCAAGGCGGCGGGCCTCGACGCCTTTCTCGTGGACTGGTGGGACACGCACAACCAGCTCGATCAGAACGTGGATCGCGGCATCGTGGCGGCGGCGCAGAAGCACGGCTTCAAATTCGCCCTGCTCGATGAACGTGCGCAGTTTCATCAGAAATTCGAGGACTACCAGGAGATGCTCGCGAGTGGCCTGAAGCGCTACAAGGACAACCCTGCCTACCTGCGCATAGAGGGGCGGCCGGTGGTGTATCTCTATCAGGTCGCGCAGAAGCCGGGACTGGACGCGAAGGATTTTCCGCTCCTAAAAGAGCATGTCGAGCGCGAGGCGGGGCCTGTCTACTGGATCGTGGACAAGATCGCCCACGATGGAAAGGCGAGCAAGGCCGGCGACTACGACCGCGAGAAGTGCATCCCCGCTGACTGGCTCGCGACGCCGGGCGTGGACAGCTTCGCCTTCTACAGCACCTTCTCGAACTTTCGGGCGCACGACTATGACGCCCTCGCCGGCAAATACCGCTATCTGACGAAGCTTGCGCACGACGCGGGCAAGAAGATGCTTCTGCCTGTCCATCCCGGACACGACAACTCGAATTTCCGCGACGATCCCTACGTGATGCCGCGCCGGGACGGTCAGACGCTGCGCGACTTCCTGCGCGCCGCCACGGATGCCCAAGCCGACTACATCATGGTCACCAGTTGGAACGAATGGCCCGAGTCCACCGTCGTCGAGCCCTCCTGCTCATGGCCCGATCCGTATCTCTACCTGAAAATCATCGCCGACTGGAAAGGCGTAACATTCACGCAACCGCCCCTGCCGACGATGAAGGAATAGCACCATGATGAACCCCAAACGGACGCGCAGCGCAGCCCTGCTGTTCGTGCCGCTTGCTGAACGGGTCGCCGCCGATTCGCCGAAGCCTAAAGATTATCCGAGTGTGCTCAGCATCTGACTCCAAAGGGAACTTCCATGTCTGTCACCCTTGAATGGCCCAACGCGCGCTGCCTAACCATCATCCTGCTCCTGCCCTTCTGGCCAGGCCGGCTTCCCCTGGCGGCGGCAGAAGGTGGAATGACTCCCGACGTCCTCGCCCGCGTAGAGGCGGAGCAGTCGCCCCAGGCCGGCGTTCAGGGCCAGGATGGACCCGATGGACGCATCAACCTGGCGGCCATCGCCTACCAGTACGCCCATGTCAGTTGCTACCGCGACGGCGGCAGCGCGGCTCCCAACGCCATCGACGGGAAGCCGGAGACCGCCTGGCTGGTGGCCAAACCCGTCACCGAGGCCTGGATCGAGGTCGGCCTGGGAGCGGCCACGCCCATCCATCGCATCGTCCTCAGCGAACCCCGGCCCCTCATCCGCTGGCACCGGGTGAGCGTCCACGACGCAGGCGGCTGGCGGCCGCTGTACGAAGGCAAGGGCCTGGATCCCCAAGGACGGAGCTTCCCCACTGTCCTGGCCGGCGCCCTGCGTATCGAGATCCGTACCGGCGGCGGGGGCGGACTGTCCGAGATCGCCGTTTATCGCGACCCGTCTCAAGCTCCGCCTAACGGCCCCGTCTTCACCCTGCGCCCGGAGCCGCGGGTGGTCGGCACCAGCATGGAGTATGTCGGCTTCAGCTCCGTGCATCTCGTGGAAGGGGAGAATCAGGCCGCCTGGCTCCGTTACATGGGCGTGAACGGCGTACGCACCTGGTACACCGCCAGCCGCCATGTGAGGAAGGAGGATCTGCGCCTCGGTGATCCCGTCGCCACGGTCACGGACTTCGCCCGGCGGCGGGCCGCTGTACGCGCCGACCCGGTCCGCTGTGGCGTCATCGACTGGGAGGCCGTTGACCGTCGCGCCGCCGGGCGTTTCGTCGACAAGAACAGCGCCTATACGGTGGATCACGCCAACCTCCTGCTGCGGAAGATGGGTGTCACCCCCCTCTGCGAACTCAACGGCGGCGGCTGGGATGAGCACTGGCAGAGCGCCTGGCGCAACTGGGTGACCCTCTACGCCTGGGTCTTCCATCAGGCGCGCACCGCCGGTGTCCGCCACTTCCAATACGCCAACGAGCCAGAGACCTTCGCCTTCAAGCTGAAGCCGGAGATCTATGTGCGCAGCATCCAGGTATACGCCGACGCGGTGCACAGCGCCATCGCGGATGTCAACCGCCTGCAGGGCCTGTCACTGAAGCCGGTCTTCGCCGCCCCCGTCCTGGCGGGCAGCGGCACCAGCGAGCTGGCCCGGAACATGATGCGCACGCTGCGCACCGACTTTCAGGGCGGCCGCGCCGATCCGCCGCTGGTGCAGTGGTTCTGCAAGCACCGCTACAACAGTCGGCCCTATTCGTATGTGGCCGAAATCGACGAGATGAACGCCATGATGCGGGAGGAGTCCCCCGACCGCGAGGCCCTGCCTATCATCTATTCGGAATTCAACTATTCGACCGGCGCCAACTGGGCGCGTCCCGAAACCGCCTTTACCTGCGATACGCCGGTGGTGTTCCGTAACCAGGCCTCGGTCTGGGGTTTGGCCTCCCGCTCCGGGGCCAAGGCCTTCTATCAGTTCAAGTTCGCCAATGGGATGCGGAAGTCGAACAGCGTCTGCAAGACCCTGGTCCGCGACCACGACCCCGGAACGCCCGTCGGCAGCGACGGGGACATCGGCGACAGCACCAAGAATGCCGAGGTGACCCGCCTGTTCGCCGAGGGCTTCGCCCAGTCGCGGCCCCTGCTGGACCCGGGCTGCCGCAGCGCCGACATCCATGTCGTCCCGCTCTGTTCCCGCGATCCGGCCACCGGGCGTATCCACCTCTGGCTGCCGCAGCCCAACAGTCGTGCGGACTATCCTCTCTCCCTGGACCTGCGCGGCCTCGCCATACCGCCGGGCGCCCTCCTGCAGATTAAGGAGGTCAGCGCGGCGCGCTTCGGCGAGACGGTGCAGCGCCTGCCGGTGACCGACCAGCCGCTCGCGCTCGTCCAGCCTAGGGACAGCGTCTGGCTCATCGGAATCGAACCTCGTCCCAGCCGCCTGGAAGTCCTCGCTCCCGAGGCCGACGGCGAGGTGCGCCAGGGCACCGAGGCTGAGCGGTGTTTCGGCAGCGCGCCTGTCATGGGCGTCCGTCAGGGGTCGGACGGTAGCAACCGCATCTCCTTCATTCGTTTCCGCCTGCCTGCGGATATCGCCGCCGCCCGACGGGTGCTGCTGCGCGTCCACGGCCGGGCTGAGGGGCCTGCAGGCGAGGCCTTCGACCACCTCGTCTACGGGACGCCTGTCGCCGACTGGGACGAGCAAGCCCTGAACGCACGGCAGGCGCCAGCCGTCTGCCGCACCGTCTCGGCCCTGGCCAGGGTCGGCCTCGACACGCGGCCCGTGGGGCACCTCTCGTTCGTGCCGGGGGCACCGGAGCGCACCGCCTGGCTCGACGTCACCGCCTATGTGACCGAGCATCCCGGCGCCGCCGTGACGTTCGTGCTGATCAAGGAGAAGAAATACCCGGACGACGACTTCCGGGCCTACTCCGCCCGCTTCGTAACCCGCGAGGCCGCGCAGAAGGACCACCGTCCGGCGCTGGAGGTGTGGCGCTGAGATTGGACGGGATGGGGCTGGCCCACTGTTTTGGGCCAAACGCTTACCGCTTGCTTCAAGGCATGGTTTGCACTAGACTACTCAATTACAAGGCAAGTGCAATTTTGAAAGGCGATGTGTAAGCATGAATGCAATTGCTACTGTTACGTCTAGGGGGCAGGTCACCTTGCCGAGAATCGTTCGAGACGCACTCGACTCGCGTATGATCGAGTTCGAGGTCAGGGGCGCACAGGTGCTGGTGAGGCCGGTGTCAAGTGTCGCGGGCAGCCTCGCCTCTTACGCACGAAAGGTGCGCCCGTTAGCCGAGGTCCGGACCGACGTCTGGAAGGAGGTTGCCCATGCAAAGGGTTCGAACCGTCCTTCCTGACACCAACGTTGTGCTGCGTTACCTGCTTCACGATCACGAAGAGCATTACGTTAAGGCGTTTGCGTTTTTCGAGGCTGTCCGGGAGGGTAGGCGCCACGCCCTGCTGCTGGAAGGCGTGCTCGTAGAGTGCGTGTACGTGCTGACGAAGTTCTACCGGGTGCCCCGCGCGGAGGCGGCATCGAGCCTCCACGCCTTGCTCCAATACAAGGGCATCCGCAATCCTGATCGGCAGGAACTCATTGACGCTCTCAAGCGCTATGCGGAGACGCCGATCGATATCGTGGACTGCATTCTTCTGGCCAAAGCCGCGTTACCTGACAGCGAGGTGTTCTCCTTCGACGCCGACCTCCGAGCTAAGCCGACACAAGGGAAGCCCGACGACGCGATACGCACCCGAAACGGGAGGTAACACCATGAAGCAGGTTCTTAGCGTTTGCCGGTTTCTCGTCATCGCGCTGTCGGCAGCGGTCTTCGGCTGTCGTAAGGCGGACACCGGCGCGGACGCGCAGGTGACGACGCTGGGCTCAGCGGAGGTGACCGCGCGGCTGGCGGAGGTGCCGGAGGGCGCCATCTTCCAGCGCGAGCTGTACGACTACGCGACGGTCCTGAAATACGAGGTCGTGGCCGTGCACCGCGGCGGGCTGAAGGCGGGCGACATGCTCTACGTGGCGCACTACAACCCGTGGAAGCCGCGGGCGGAGGCCGCCGACAAACGCGCCAAGGGCATCGGGGGGAGCGTGCGGCAGTTCCGCGCCGGGCAGCTCCACCGGCTGGCCCTTGAGTCGCCGCTGGACGACTTCTACATGGGCGGCGTCGTGGACAAGTACTTCGGCAAGCATGACGGGCCGGTCTACTGGGCGGTGTGGACGAACAGGGCCGAGTAGCGACATGGTGTTCACCTCCTACTTCTTCGTCTTCTACTTTCTGCCGGCGGTGCTGGCGGTCTACTACGCGCTGCCGCGCAGCACGGCGTGGCGTAACGCCTGGCTGCTGGCGGCGAGCACCCTGTTCTACGGCTGGTGGAACCCGTGGTTCGTCGGGCTGATGCTGGGGGTGAGCGCGGTCAACTACGCCTGCGGGCGCGCGATGGCGGCCGCGGGCGCGAGCGGGCGGCGGCGCCGGGCCGCGGTCGTGACCGCCGTGGCGGTCAGCCTGGGGCTGCTGGTGCTCTTCAAATACGCGGGGTTCCTGCAGGTGAACGCGAACCGCCTGCTGGCCCTCGCGGGCGTGCCGGGCGTGCGCGTGTGGGAGATCGTGCTGCCGGTGGGCATCTCGTTCTACACCTTCCAGGCGCTGAGTTACGCGGTGGACGTCTATAGGCGCGACGCGCCGCCCGCGCGCACGTTCGCGGACTTCGCCTGCTACATCGCGCTCTTCCCGCAGATGATCGCCGGGCCGATCGTCCGGTACGGCGACGTGGCGCAGCAGTTGCGCGTCCGCGAGCACCTGCCGGAGCGCTTCGCGACCGGCGTGGCGCTCTTCATCCTCGGGTTTGCGAAGAAAGTCCTGCTGGCCAACCCGCTGGGCCCGGTCGCGGACGCCGCGTTCGGCGCGCAGGCGCTCGGCGCGCAGGCGGCCTGGCTGGGGCTGGCGGCCTACGCGCTGCAGATCTACTTCGACTTCTCCGGCTACTCGGACATGGCGGTCGGGCTCGGGAGGATGTTCGGCTTCGAGTTCATGCGCAACTTCGACGCGCCGTACCGCGCGGAGAGCATCACCGACTTCTGGCGGCGCTGGCACATCTCGCTCAGCACGTTCTTGCGCGACTACCTCTACGTGCCGCTCGGCGGCAACCGGCGCGGGACCGGCCGCACCTACGCGAACCTCGCCATCGTGATGCTGCTCGGGGGCCTCTGGCACGGCGCCAACTGGACGTTTGTCGTCTGGGGCGCGTACCACGGCGCGCTGCTCATCGCGGAGCGCTGGGCCGGCCGCAAGCCGTTCTATCAGCGGCTGCCGCACGCGGCGCGCGTCGGCCTGACCGGCGTGCTCGTGCTCTTCTCGTGGGTCTGGTTCCGCGCGGAGACGCTGCCCGACGCGCTCGCCTATTTCAGCGCGCTCTTCGGGGCCGGTTGCGCCGACGGCTCGACCGCGCTGCTGCTGGCGCAGATGGCCGCGCCCGGCAAGCTGCTGGCGCTGGCGGTCGCCGGACTGCTCGTCTTCGCGCCGCGCCAGTCGCACGCGTGGGCGTCGGAACTGACCTGGCCCAAGGTGGCGGTCTTGGCGCCCGCGTTCGCGTGGTCGCTGGCCGCGCTGTTCACGCAGACGCTCAACCCTTTTCTCTACTTCCAGTTCTGAATGAAAACGCCGCTTCCATACCGGGCGCTCAGCGCCGCCTTCCTGCTGACCGTGGGGAGCGTGCCGCTGCTGCAGGCGCTGCTCGAGGTGCGGCGCGGCGAGCGGCCGCAGCTCTGCGAGCTGTTCGAGTGCGCGCCCAGCCAGGCCAACCTGCGGGCCTTCGAGCGCACGCTGGAGGCGTCGAGCGCGGTCGCGCGGGCGGTGCGGCCGTGGCTGCAGGCGGCGCAGTTCTTCTTGCTCCGCGAGGCGGGCGAGAAGGCGCTGGTCGGCCCGGGCGGCTGGCTCTTTTACGCGCCCGGGGTGTCGGCCCTGACGCAGCGCCCGCGCCGCGGCGAGAGCGACGCGTGCGCGGCGGTCGCGGCGGCCGCGGACTTCCGCGACCAACTGGCCGCGCGCGGCATCCGGCTGCTGCTGGTGCCCGTGCCGAACAAGGAGAGCGTCTACCCTGAGCGGCTTGCGCCGCGGGCGGCCAAGGGCGGCTTCGTCGGCGCTGAGACGCGCCGCTTTCTGACTCTATGCCGCGAGGCGGGTCTGGAGACGGTCGATCTTCACCATGCGTTTCGTGAGGCGCGCGCACGTTGTGGCGAGCCGCTCTACTTGGCGCAGGACAGCCACTGGACGCCGCACGGCATGCGCGTGGCCGTTGACGCGGTGGCCGAGCGGCTTCTTTCGCTCGGGTGGGTGGCGCGGGGCGACGCGACGTTCGAACGGCATTCCGTGTGCATGCGGCGTCACGGCGACTTGGTTCGCATGCTGCGGTCGCCCGTTGTCGAGGCGTGGCTGTCGCCGGAGGTCGTTATCGCCGAACAGCTAGTCCGTGCGCCTGCCGCCGATGACGCTTCGCCCGTGCTTGTGCTCGGGGACAGTTTCCTGCGCATCTACGAGTTGGACGAGCCCGGGCAGGCCGGGTTCGTCTCGCACCTGTCCGGTTCGCTCGCGATGCCCCTTGATCGCATCATCAACGACGGCGGCGCCTCAACGCTGGTGAGGCAGGAACTGGCGCGCCGCCCGCAGATGCTGGCAGGCAAGAAAGTCGTGCTGTGGCTGTTCGTTGAGCGGGATCTGCGGCTTGGGGCCGAGGGCTGGCAGCGCGTGCCCCTGCCGCGACGATGAGTGTAGGATGCTCTAGCTCTATTCGTTAAGCAATAGACGGTAGAAGCGCGTGCGGTGCGCGGCGGCGTCGGGGTCGGCCCACTCGAAGGGCAGAGCGGCCGGGTTGGTCATGAAGAGCGTCGACCACGAGACCAGGTTGGTGGAGGCCTGCACGGCGTACGTCAGGCCGGTGGCGCCGCTGAACCGGAGCCAGCACTGGCCGTTGCTGAAGGCGACCGCGCCGAGCTGCGGTTGAACGAGGGGCGCGACCGTGACCGCGAGGTCGGCGGAGGTCTCGGCCAGCGCGTTGCTGGCGGTCAGCCGCAGGACGTAATCGCCGGGTTCGCCAAAGGTCGCGCGCGTCGCGGACGCGGCCGCGTCGGCGAACGCGACGGCGCCCGGCCCGCTGACCCGCGCCCACTGCGCGGCCGCGGCGTTCGTGACGCTGCCCGCGAGGCTCGCGGCGACGTCGGCGAAGGCCGCGGGGGCCGGCCCGACCGCCACGCCGGGCGCGGCGGGATAGGACAGCGTCACGTTCAGTCGCGGCCGGCTGGCGAGCGTCGCGTGGTCGTCCGAGGCGAAGCGCGCGAAGAGGCTGCCGGCCGCGAGGTCGTTCGCCATGCGCAGCAGCAGGCCGAGCGGCTGGCCCGCGGACGCGGCGTCGCTGGCGGTGGCGGTCAGCTCCGGCGTAGGGCCGAATGTAAGCTGCGTGCCGACGGGCGCTGCGCTCGGGTTGAAGCCCGCGTGCGTCGCGAGGGCGGCCGACGCGTAGTCCGCGCCGGCCGCGCCGCCGGACGACGCCCACGGCGCGGACGGGCTGCCCGTGCGCGTGACCCAGTCCGCGCCGCTGCCCGCGCCGTTCGCGGCGGAGCTGCCGTCGCCCGCACCCTCGACGAAGGTCGTGAGCAGCCGGTGCAGCGCGAGCGTGTCGAGCAGCGTGCCCGAACCGGCCGCGGCGATCCACAGGTCGAGCGAGGCGCTCTGCACCGTCGCGGCCGGGGGGATGGCGGCGAGGTCGAAGGCGAACAGCGCGCGCAGGCCGCCGTTGTTGCGGCCGACGATGACCTGGTCGCGCGCGCCGGAGTTCCAGTTCGTCGCGTCGCCGCGGATGAAGGTGGCCGCGTGCGCGTAGCCGTCCGCGCCTTGGCGGAAGGTCAGGGCGGCGGGCGGGTTCGCGAGCACCGTGAAGTCTGCGCCCGCCGCGCCCAGCGCGTTGCTGGCCGAGGCGCGGAGCACGTACGTGCCGTTGGCCGGGAAGCGCGCCAGGGTGTCGGGCGAGTTCGCGCTGTCGAACACGGCCGCGCCGGGGCCGCTGACCTGCGACCAGGCGAAGACGGTCGTCGGCCCGCCCGCGACCGCCGCCGCGACGCGCAGCGCCGCGGGGCCGCCCGGAACCGCGACAGGCGTCGCCTGCGGCGCGATGAGCGTGACGGCGGGCTCGTCGACGTCGGGCAGGCCGGGGAGCGGCGTCCACAGCAGGCTGACGTTGGTGGGGCTGCTCTGGAGCGAGAACGCGCCGTACGACGCGGCGGCGTGGCCGGCCGCGTCGGGGCTCACGCTGCCGAGCGCGAGCGCGCCGGAGACGGAGGAGGCGCGCAGCAGGGGATAGACGCGGGGCGTGCGCCAGTAGGTCCGGACGAAGTTGGCGGTGCTGCCGGGCGCGTTGAGCGTGACGTCCACCCGCGCGCCGGCGGTGACGCTGACGGTAGAGGCGGCGAGGAGGTCTAGCGCGCCGCCGCTGTTGTCAGAGAAGGGGCACAGCAGGCGGCCGGTGCTCTTTAGCGCGAGCGTGCCGCCGAGGCGGAGCGGTGCGGCCAGCAGCGTGCCGTACACGGTGGTGCTTCCGACGACCTCGCCGGCGCCGGTCAGCGTGGCGGAGGCCGCGACGGTGACGCCGCCCGTGATGACGCCGGCCAGCGCGAGCGTGCCGGCGTCGACGGTCGTGCCGCCGGCGGGCGCGTGGGCGCCGCTCAGCGTGAGCGTGCCCGCGCCGCGCTTGCGCAGCGCGCCCGCGCCGGTCACGGGCACGTCGAAGGACGTGTCGTCCTCGCGCGCGAGCACGAGTTCCGCGCCGCCCGACACGCTGACGCCGGGCGCGTCGAGCGAGCCGAGCACGCCTTGGCCCACGACGAGGCGGCCGCCGGTCACGCTGACTGCCACCTTCATCGTGTTGCTGCCGGTCAGCACCCAGGTGCCTGAGTTGGCTTTGGTGAGCTTCAGCGACGCCTCGGTGATCGTCGAGCCGTTGGTCACCGTCGCGCCCGCGTCGGTGAGGTCGGCCGCGAAGACGTTGTCCTGCGTGTTGGTGCCGCCGAGCGTGAAGGTGCCCTGCGCGATCAAGGAGCGGGAGGAGCCGGGGTCGAAGGGGCCGATGGAGAGGCGGCCGGCCCAGGTCAGCGGGCCGCTGCCTGAGGCGTCGAGCACGCCGTCGGCCTGCCAGTTGCTCAGGAGGATCGGGTGCTCGGAGGTGGCGGCCGGGCCGCGGTAGGTGAGCCGGGGGCGGTAGGCTTCGGAGTGTTTGTAGCGGGGGCGGAAGACCAGCGCGGCCTGCGCCGAGGTCCCGAGCGCGGAGAGGTTGGTGATCGAGACCGGGCCGCGCACGATGCGCGTCTCGCCGGCGTGCTGGCTGTTGGCGGGGAGCGCCAGGGTATAGTCGCCCGCCTTACTGACGTGGCGCAGCCCGGCGCCGAGCGGCTGGCCGAGGACGATCGCGTTCGCCGGGGTGGTGAAGTCGACGTCGCGCGGCGCGCCGGAGCCGGTGATCGGCCCGTTGAGGACGAGCGTAGCGCCGGGGGTGCGGCTCAGGTTGGCGAACTGGAGGTTGGCGAGGCCGACGAGCGCGGTGTCGAAGGTCTGGTTCGAGCGGACGTTGGTGTTGACGATGATGCCGCCGTGCGTCGCCGAGGCGTCGCCGGGCTTTCCCGCGCCGAGGCGCAGCGCGCCGGATCCAGCGAAGACATGGGCCGGGAGGGAGTCGCCGTCGAAGAAGACCGACTGCAGGTCCTGGGTCGCGGAGAGGGTGACGGGCGCCGGCGCGGACGGCACGTTGAACACGGCCGCGAAGCCCGGACCGGGGAGTCCGTTGGCGCCCCAGTTCGCCGCGTGGCTCCAGGCGCCGCCCGCGGCGCCGAGCCAGCCGGGCTTCTGGTAGTAGCGGGCGTAGTCCCAGGTGGCCTCCGCGCCGTCGAGCGCGGCGTTGGGGTGGAGCCAGTCCAGGACTTTCGTGCTGAGGATCACGTTGGCGGGCAGGATGGACTCGGTGTCGTTCATGCCCGACGAAGGGGCGGTGTAAACCTTCACGCCGTTGAGGTAGACCACCGTCGAGTTGTCGGTGCGCCACTCGAGGCCGACGGTCAGGTACTGCGTGACGTCGCCGAGCGTGGAATAGTTGCGCGAGTAGTCCCAGGTGCGGTCGCCGTCGATGTGGTCCCACACGCCGAAGCCGTAGCTGTTGGAGGAGCCGTCGGCGTCCTTGTTGAAGAACTCCGGCGCGTCGATCTCGTAGCCGCTGAGCGCCTCGTCCGTCGCGGCGTGCCAGTAGGCGGTGTCCACGCCGCGCGCGGGGAGCTGCGGCAGGCGGAGACGGGCCTCGTGGTAGCCGAACTTCTGCGCGTGGTCGGCCACGATGCCGCCCTCGACCCAGTTGGTCTCGCTCTCGAGCTGCGCCAGCGTCGCGTTCGTCAGCGGCACCGAGCCCTTGTAGCGCAGCGTCAGGTGCAGCTTGCCCCCGGACACGCTGTAGCTGCTGCGGCCCATGAAGGTGCCCCAGAGCGCGGCATTGACGTTGGTGCCGTCGAAGTTGTCGGTGAGCGAGAGCAGCGTGTAGTCTCCGGGCCTTTCAGAGGCGGGCGCCCAGGGCGTGAGACGCGGAACGAACTGCACGGCGTCGGCGGAGACGTTCTTGCCGGCGAGGCCGGTGTTGTTCCGGAGCGTCACGCTGGCCGAGGCGCCGGCCTCGCAGGCGAAGGTGCCGAGCGGCATCCACACGCCGTTGTTCAGCGTCTGGTCGACCGAGACGGTGTGGGCGCCGTCGGGCAGGACGATATCCACCGGCGTGTTGCTCGCGCGGTTCGCGTGCGCCGTCCAGCGGAGGTAGATGTCGTAGAGTCCCGTGAACGGCAGGGTGGGGGTGAAGGTGAAGGTGGCGGTCGGCGCGTTGGAGGCGACGCTGGTCGCGTAGACCGAGTTCGCGCCGTAGCAGCCGGCGAGCGCCGAGGCGAGCCAGGTGCCGGTCGAGGAGGCGCCACCCGCGTCGCTGTTGTCGACGATGACACCGGGCGACGCGGCCACCTCGCGCAACCCCACGCTTTCGCCCGACGCGTCCACCGCGGCGACGGCATAGTAATAGGTTTGGCTCACGGAGGCGGTCGTGTCCGCAAACGCATTGGAGGTCACGCTGCCCAGCGGCGCGTGCGGGCCGCCGGGCGCGGCCGCGCGCCTGACGGTGTAGGAGAGCGCGTTCGACACGGCGGCCCAGGTCAGCGCGACGCGCGCCGGCGCCTCGGCCGGAGCCGCCGCGAGCCAGGCGGGCGGCGCGGGCTGGGCGAGGGCCGACGCACAGGCCAGCAAGAGAACGACACACGGCAGAAGCCATGCGCTGCCCCGGCGTACTCGACACAATAGATCACTCGGCGATTCCATGGTGCGCTTTCCTTAGACGGAGAATTGTAAACGAACAGGGCTGAACCGGATACGTGAAATCGGATCCCGCGCCGCCGAACTCCGAACACACGGGGAGCACGGCGTCCGGCTCGTCGACCGTGTTCTCTCTGGTCGGGTCTGCGGACCACAGCGTGGTCACGCTGGCGCTCGGCCTGACCGGCGCGACGCCCTGCAGCTTGATCCGGATCGCGCGCGCGTGAGCGGAGCGGTTCACCACGCGTACCAGCACGTCGCCTGTTTTCCGCTCCAGCCCGGCCACGGCGAACACCTCGGCGTCCTTGGCCGCAACAACAGGCTCCACGGTGGTCTGAAGAATCTCGTCCGGCCGGTTCTGGGCCAGCATCCGTTGCACATAGTACGACGAGCGCGGCGCCACGCGGGAGCTGTCGAAGCCGATCATGTTCACGGGCCAGGCGACGTCGTTCACATGGAAGAACAACGGCGCGTACGAGGCCATCCGCACGACCTCGCTGTTGCGCTCGAGCCCGAGAAGGTAGGCGGCCTCGGCGAGCGCCGCCAGCAGGTTCCCTTGCCCCACCCCACGGTTGCAGCCGTACTCGCCGACATAGACTTTCGGCCCGTTGCGGTCCGCCGCGTCGTATTTGTCGAAGGCCGCGAAGAAGGAAGCGGCATCGCCGTACTTGTGGTCGTCCACCATCGCGACCGGCGCGTTTCTGAGCCGCTGGTTGCTGATGATCGTGAGCGCGGGATACCGACTGTGGATCGCTTCGTGGAACGCCAGGTAATTCGTGCGGTACACGGCCGTGCTGGCCTCGTTGCCGATCTCGATGTAGCGCAGCGGGAACGGCTCCGGATGCCCGTTGGCCGCGCGCTGCGCGCCCCAGGTCGAGTTCGTCGGCCCCAGCGCGTACTCGAGCGCGTCCAGCGCCTCCTGCACGAACTCGCCGACCTTCTCCGGCGGCGCGTACTCGGCGTGACGATAGTTGTCGCTGAAGCCGGGGTTGCAGACCCACAGCGCGGCGGCGCCGAGGTCCTCGCACAGTTGCAGGTACTCGTGGAAGCCGAGCCCGTTGCTGGTCCAGTAGCCCCACAGGTTGACGGTGCCGCAGCGCCGTTCGATCGGCCCGACCGAGCGCTTCCACTGCACGCGGTTGTCGAGGTTCATGCCGCCGACGATGGCGCCGCCCGGAAAGCGCACGAAGGCCGGCTTCAAGTCCGCCAGCGCCTGAGCCAGGTCTGGCCGCAGCCCGTTGGGCCGGCCCTTGAACGTGTCGCGCGGAAAGAGCGAGACGACATCGAGCTGAAGTGCGCCGACGCGCGTCACGGTCAGGCTGAGGCGCGCGTTCGCGTCGGACTCTCCCGCCAGCAAGGAGCAGCGGTACTGCCGCCAGTCACCCGCCACGCCTGGTACGGTCGCACGGCCGTAGCACTCGCGCCCGCTGGCGCTCTCCAGCGCCGCTGTGACCTCAAACGGCGTGTCGTTGGTCGTGCGCGCGAAGAACGACAGGTCATACCATTTGCCCTTCTGGACGTTCATTCCCCAGAAGCCGTCGTTGACCACGCCGACGCGGCCCGACGCGTCGCGTACGGTGACGCGCATCGAGTGCGGGTTCACGTCGTTCAGCGGCGCGTCGTCCACCAGTTTGATCGCACCTTTCGCGCCGCCCTCAGCGAGCAGTTTCCATCCCCAGAGTTCGTTGCCGAACCACTTGCGCTCCTGCCAGTCGGCCTTTGTGCGCAGCAGGTTGCCGGCCCAGCTCGCGCCCTTCGGCAGCGAGGTGATCTCAAAATCGCGGTTCAGCACCATTTCCGCGTAGAGGCCGCCCTCGCCCGCATGGTTGATCTCCTCGAAGAAGATGCCGTACAGGTCCGGGCTCACCGCGACGCGCGGCGCCGCGCCGTCGATCAGGACCGTCACCGGCTCGGCCGCACCCGCGCACAGGACGAGTCCGACTGTCACCGCACGCGCGATGGCGCAAACCCCTGCAGCCGATTCAGTCCTTCTCACGTCCGTCTCCCTGTTGGCGTTCGGCTCGTTCATCTATAACTTCACATTTCTTTCCGCAGATTGGGATTCAATCTGTGTAATCTGCGAAATCTGTGGAACAAGTAACCTCGTTCGTCTGCTCTCGCTCTGCGGGCGGCTTGCGTGTCTCCGTCACGGATGCATGCCACTTAGCCACCCCACGGCGCGCTTCGGGGCGAGAAACGCCGTGCCGTGCTGAGCCTTCTTGGGGAACGACGCGGCCTTGACGTGCGTCCAATTCTCCAGATCCGGCGAACGCGCCGCCTGCATGCCGTTTCCGGCGGGCTCGTCCCAGTAGAGCCACCAGGTGTCGCGGTAGCGTATCAGGCTCTGCCCCTCGGCCATCGACTTCCGCGGGTCGGGGTTGCTGAACATCGGCGAATAGTTGCCCGCGATCGGCGCGGAGACGGGCGTAAAAGCCGGGTGCTCAAGATCCGGGCCTGTGAACGTGAGCCGCAGGTTGCGCCCCGGCATCTGCTTCACGCCGATGTCGCGAGAGCACTTCATGACCATCACCCACCTTGCGCCCGCCTCGTCCCAGCGCATCACCGCGTCGATGCCGCTGAAACCCTGGTCGAAGAAGAGCCGCGCGTCGCTGTACGTGCGCCCGTCCGGCGTGCGCGTGATGTAAATCCGGTTGTCGTAGGGCGAGGTGTTGTCGCCCTTGTTATCGCTGCCGTCGCCATCCGAGCGCTCGCGCCGCGTCGTGCTTGAGAACAGAACGAAGTAGTCGCGCTTGAGCGCGTCCCAGTGCAGCTCCGGCGCCCACACGTTCTCCGGCTGGTCGAGCGAAGGCAACGATGCCGGAAAAGGCGCGATCTGGCGCGGCTCGGACCAGTCGACCAGGTTGGTGGACTCCGCGTAGCCGAACACGCGGCCCTTCCAGTGCGACGTCCAAACCATACGGAACAGCCCGTCGCGGTACAGGACCGAGGCGTCGCGCGTGAGGTTCTGGCCCGGCCACGCGGGCGGCGTGAAGATGGGCTTGTCGCCGTTCAGCGGCGTGAAGGCCACCCCGTCCGCGCTCTGGCACAGGCAGACGCCCGCCTGCCCGTTGTCGCGGAAGTAGGTGAACAGCAGGACCTCGTCCGGAGCTGCCGCCTTTTGGTCCGCCTTTTTCTGCGCGGGCGCCACGACTTTCCAGTAGACGGCGAAACGCTGGTGGTGCACGCGATACAGGGGTGACAGACGCACGCGTGCTACAGAGCGGTCAGCCTGATTGACCAGGTCTGCCGCAAAGGTCAGCGGCGCGCCGGGAACCGGCTCGACCGAGCGGGCCGCCCGTGCAGGCGATTCGCACACGAACACGGGCGTCGGCCAGGCGGGTGCGTTGACATGGGCGTCCTTGCCCGCGATGTCGCTGGCAGGCATGCCGTCACGACCCAGTTCGCCCGCGAGAACCACAGGCCCGTAGAAGAGCGAGACGGTCGCCGGATCATCCATGCTGGGCCGGACCCGCAAGGACAAGGGCAGGGTCAGCTCGATGCTGTCGCCGCTCTGCCAGCGGCGCGTCACCGGCAGGTAGCCCCCGGGATTGGAGCTGACGGACTGCTCTTCGCCGTTTACCGCAAGGCCTACGGCCCCGTCTATCCAAGCTGGCAGGCGCAGGTTCACCGTCGCGGTTGCCGGCGCGTCGGCTTCGAAGGTCAGCCGGATCCGGCCATCCTCCGGATACCGCGTCTCCAGCCGCACTTTCAACCCGCGCTCGCGCCAGTCGAGGGTCGACGGGATGTAGAGGTTCACCCAAAGCGTGTCGTTGCGATGAAAGTAGATCGACTCGCCGAAGCGCGCGGTGTTCTCGATCCCAGTACCTTGACAGCAGTACGAGCTGTCGAGGTAGGTGCGGAAGTCGCCGGGCCGCAGCGGCGTGAAATAGGTCACGTGTCCGGTATCGGGCGCGATGGAGGCCAGGATGTGGTTGTACAGCGCGAGTTCCATGAAGTCGGCGTAGGCCGCCTTGGGTTCGCGCTCGAAAAGCGAACGCGCCAGCTTGAGCAGGTTGTGCGTATTACAGGTCTCGGCGGTTTTGGGAGAGAGGGCCGCATCGCCGGCGCCCGCGACCTCGGTGCGGGCCGCGCGCAGCTTCTCGTCGAAGGCGTTGCCGCCGATGGCGAAGGCGTGGTCGCGGGTGACGAAGTTCCAGAACGCCTCGGCCGCGCGCCCCGCCCGCGCGTCGCCGCTGGCGCACGTGTAGCGCGCGAGGCCGCACGCCTGCGCCATGTGCGTGTTGCCGTGCAGCCCGTCGAGTCGGTCCTGACCTTGAAGCAGCGGCTCGACCAGCCACGCGCGGTTGAAGAGCGCGGCGAATCTCAGGTGGCGCTCCGCGTCGGCGTCGCTCCGCTGGGCGGCGAGCCGATAGAGGTCGCTCAGCGCCTCGGCCATGCCGCCGAACTCGTTGACCGGATTGCCCGTGTAATCAGTTCGGAGAATCGCCTCAATCTGTTCGGGTGTCAGCTTAGCGAAGCGCGCGGCGAAATAGTCGGACATCCGTTCCGCCACGTCCAGTGCCTGCGCGTTGCCGCAGCAGGCGTACACATCCAGCAGCCCGGCCATGATTTTGTGGATGGTGTAGTAGGGGACGGAGGCCTTGTGCGGATTCTTCTCAAGCTGGTCGAACTTGTCGGCGGGAAACGCCGAGAGGTAGCCGCCGCCCAGCTTAGCCTGGCACTCGGCCAGGACTTTCACCAGGTAGTCGGCCTTGTCGCGGAACGACGCGTCGCCGGTTGCGGCGTACATCCGCGCCGCAGCCGAGAGATAGTGACCGCCGTAGTGGCCCGCGATGAACCCGCTGTCCCAGCCGCCGTAACCCGCCGTCACACCGGCTGGCTGCGGGAGCCCCGCTGTCTTGCGGAAACCGAACAGCAGCCTGTCCGGTTCCAACTGACCGACCAGCCCCGTCCTGTGCAGTTCCTGGCGCTCTTTGAACGGCCCGTCCAGCAACCGCACGCGGCGCAGCTCAAAAGGCTCCGCAGCCGAAGGTACCGCCTGCGCCACGGCTGCCAAGACGGGCGCACAGAGGCAAAGGAGTGCTGCCTTCATTGGACGAGGAGAGTCGTGCCGCGTTGGTATTGGATGTAGACCGTGTGCGGAGCGGACGCCGTCTCATAATACACCCGCCACTCCGACGGCAGGCCGGTGACTGCGGCGAACGGTCCAGTCAACGTCCCGCTGGCGCGGAGGATCGGGTAGGCCGCACCCCGCGCGAGCCCGACAGGATTGACGGCGAGCGTCAGGTTCGACAGGTCGATGTCGCCGTTCACCGTCAGCTCCGAGCCGGCCTGCACCGCCAGCGAGCTGGCCAGCGGGACCGCCAGCGAGGCGACCGTCTGGCTGACGCCGGCCAACGACAGCGTCCCGCCGGCCAGCGTGACCGCCGTGTTGGTGGTCAGCGTGTCGCCGAGCGCCGCGGCCAGCCGCAGCGTGCCGTTGCTGATCGTGGTCGTGCCGGTGTAGGTGTTGGTTCCGGCCAAGACGATCGTCCCCGCTCCGGTTTTAAGCAAGTTGCACGGGAAGGAGCCGTTGGCGATGATGCCGTAGAACGTACTGCCGCCGTCCGCCACGCCGATCGTGAGCCGCTGGTATCCGGATCCGTTGTAGCCGCTCTGGATCACGCCCTCTCCGGAGATCGCATCGACGCGGACGTTGGCTTCGACGCCTGCGAAGACCGCGCCGGCGGCGACGCGCAGGTCGGCTTTGTTGTTCGTCCAGACGTCGTTGTTGTTCGCCCCGCCGGTGAGTGTGCCGCCCTGAACGTCGATCAGCGCGTTGGACTCCAGCGCGAACGTGGCCACCGCCAGACCCCACACCGCAGTGCCGGGGCCGGTCTTGCGCAGGATGCCCGAGCCGGAGAAAGTCGTGGTCGTGAAATCGCGGCTGCCGCTCGCGACCGCCAGCTCGACGGCCGCATTGGACGAGAGGACGTGGGACGCGGACCTGTAGTTGCCCGGGTACAGCAGCGTGCCGGCCTCGACGCGGGTCGCGCCCGTGTGCTGCGCGTAGATCTCGGGCGCAGTCAGCGTGCCCTCCCCGAGCTTCACCACAAGCCCGGATCCGCTCAGGGTGGCCGTCAACGCATCGTCTCCGGGATTGGCCAGGCGCAGCGTGCCGCCGTTCGCGATCGTGCCGTACACGCGGCCCGCGCTGACGCCGTCGCCGAGCTGAAGCACGCCCGCCGGGCCGCCCACGACGAGCGGGTCGCTCACCGTCAGCGAGCCCGGGCCGGCCAGCGTGACGGGCTGATTGACTGTCACGCGGAACGCGGAGACCGCCTCGCTGACCGTCACCGTGGCGGCCGTCGATAAGGTCGCCGCGTTCGTCGCTCCGTTCGCGGGGCTCCAGGGCGTGTCGCCGTCAGCCGCGGGGTTCCAGTTGGAGCCCGTCGTATCCCAGGTTCCGCTCGCGCCGCCCGCCCACGTCTGCTCGGCGACTGACAAGTCGCGCAGTTGCAGCGCGCTGACCAACGCCATCTTGCTGGCGTTGGAGCCTGTGCCGGTCAGGGTGAACGTCACGCGGTCGGTTGTCGCCGTGAACACGCCGGTCACGTGCTCGCCCACGCCGCCTTGCGCGTTGGTGTCGTTCACGTCCAGCGTGACGCTGTTCGTCACGGCGCCGGAGGAGGACTCGATCAGAACCGAGCGGTTCGCGCCAAAGGACTGACAGTCGTTCGCCCAGAGCTGGACCTTGTAGACGTGGCCGACCGTCAGCTTCTTCAGCGTGAGAGCTGCAGTCGGCGGCGTTCCTGTCACGCGATAGACGACGCCCTCCAGCGCCTTCGCATAGTCGCTGTTGAACCCGCCGGGGAACATCCCGGAGGAGCGATTCGCGACCGCAACGGCGAAATCGACGGTCACGTTCCCGCCGTCCCAGTCGCCCGAGAACGCCGTTTCCTGCTTGAACACCACACCGTTGACCACCACGTTGTTGCTGGTGCCCAAGGTGTACGCGTACTTCAGGGCGCCGTCCGTCACAACGTCGGAGGGGCCGGACACCTTGGCGGGCGCGCCGAAGGCCGCCAGCGTCGGGGCGGCGACGCTGCGCACCTGGATGGCCGCGAAGCTGCCGAGCTGGCCGGTGCCTGCGACCACGTGAAAGGCCTGGGTCGTCGCGTTCGCCGTGAAGCGGCCCGTGAGGCACTGTCCTTTTCCATTGAGCGCGTCGGTCGTGTTGTTGTCGAGCGTGACGGGCGTGAACGGAGCGACCGAGTTCTGCACGATCGTCCGGCGGGCATCGGCGCGCGAGTCATTGGCCCAGTACTGGAGCAGGTAGGGCTGCCCCGCCGTCAAATTCTTCAGAATGACGCTGTTGGTTTTGCCACTGGTCACGTACATCCACTTCGTGATCAGTGCCTGGTATTGCGTGTCGCCGACGTCCGGCGCGCCGACCTCGTTCGCCGTGCCTGAGTTCAGCGCCGGCGTGAACGCCAGGTCTGCGTTGCCGGTTAAGCTTCCTAACCCGACAAACGTCACGCCGTTGACTGCGCGGTTCGGCACCGCTCCGTTTCCCAGATTGTAGGCGTAAACCAGCGCTCCCTCCAGGCTCACGTCATTCGTCGTCGCGATCGCCACCGGCGAATCAAACGTAATCGTCGCCGCCGCCAGCGGGTGCGCCAGTACGGTCGCGACCGCCGCCCATACGAGGGTTTGAAGCTTCATAACTACTCCTTTTCGTGCCGCCCACCACACACCCGTTTTCACATCATTGTTCCTTCTTTGAAACAACGTGCCTATATTAGAACACGAAATCGGATACTCGTCAATAACGGCAAGGACACGGGCGCATCCCGTGGTCCCCACCGCCTTGTTGACGGTCATGGCTTTCCTTCGGGGTCGGTATCGGCATCGGTATCGGGGTCGGTCTGCTTTGTCCGGTACTCTTCCGTTTCTTCGTGTACCGCATAACGGCCAGACGCAATCCACGGGGGATTATGATATGAATGCGACGCAAGCCGTTGACCGTCGTTGGCCAGCCTCCTATCGGAATAGTCGGAGCGGCCACATTGTCGCGACATCTGTCGGGCTGGAGAGCGGGGACCGGGGGAATATCCAATAACCAACACGGAATGACCAAGGAAGAAGGAAGGTCACTGAGTCGGGAGCTTGGTCGATCTGGCATGGACTGGGGGCGGCAGGCTCGTAGCGCCTGCCGTACTGGCGGGGGCGAGGGCGCCCCCTCTCCCAGTCGCTCCGCGAACGCCATGCTCCAACACCAGCAGGGAAGAAGGGACGGGAGGACCACTTTGTCGCGACTTCTGTCGTGAGCTTGGTCGGGAGCTTAGTCGGTCTGGGGGTTCCGGGGGCGGCAGGCTCGTAGCGCCTGCCGTACTGGCGGGGGCGAGGGCGCCCCCTCTCCCAGTCGCTCCGCGAACGCCATGCTCCAACACCAGCAGGGAAGAAGGGACGGGAGAACCACTTTGTCGCGACTTCTGTCGTGAGCTTGGTCGGTCTGGCGTGGACTAGGGGCGGCAGGCTCGTAGCGCCTGCCGTACGGGCGGGGGCGAGGGCGCCCCCTCTCTCGGTCGCTCCGCGAACGCCATGCTCCAACAAACACCAGCAGGGAAGAAGGGACGGGAGAACGCTCAACGCGCAACGTTCAAGGAGGTGGCACGGGAGAGAGAACGCTCAACGTTAAGCGTTGGGCGTTATGGCACGAGGGTGAGGCGGCCCCAGGCGCTGCGGTCGGAGGAGTTGCGGGCGCCGCCGTTCCAGACGAGCTGACTGGCGCGCTGCTTGCCGTCGGCGCTGTTGCCGAGCGCGAGGTCGAAGAGCAGCGTCAGGCCGGCCTGGGGCGCGACACCGAGCGCGTCCCAGGGGATCGCGGCCTCGACGGTGTAGCCTTTGCCGTCGACCGCGGGGGTGACGGAGGTCGTGATGACGGGCTGCCGGGCGGCGTTGACCACGTGCGTCTGGTTGTGCTTGCCGGCGCCGAGGAGGATCTGGCGGTCGGTGAAGAGCAGCGTGCCGCCCTGGTCGAACCGCTCGCTGCCGATGAACAGCTCCAGCACGTCGGCGTTCCAGAGGCGGTCGCCGCTGTGCTCGTTCTTCATGGGCGTGGGGTCGGTGACGTTCGCGAGCAGGTAGAGGGCCTGGTCGTCCCAGCAGACTTTGAAGGCCGCCTCCGCGCCGCCGGCGTCGCGGCCCGCGGCGAGGCGGTCGGCGCCGAGGCGCTCGGGCGGGCGGCCGGGCCAGCCTTCGAGCTGGCCGTCGACGGCCATGGGGCCGGTCGCGCGGCCCGCCGAGACGGTGCGGGTGGCGGCGCCGGCCTTGCCGCTGAAGCGCGGGTTGTCGAGCAGGTAGGGGGCCTTGCCGCCCAGCCACACGTCGTAGACGGCGGCGTGGGCCTTGGCCATCTCGGTGAAGAGGTCGAGGTAGGGGCGGTCGGCGACATTGAAGAGGCCGGTGTTGGCGCGCTCGCCGTTGAGGCCCTCGAAGAAGCGGCCGGTGACCGCCTGGTCGATGAGGGTGAACCACTCGACGCCGACGACGAAGCCGAGGGCGGCGGCGCCTTCGACGTAGTGGCGGTAGGCGAGGCCGCGCTCGCGCTGCGTGGCGAGGTCGTTGTTGCTGGGGGCGACGTTGCTCTCCTGGGAGGCGGTGAAGTAGAACTCGCTCCAGAACTGCGGCTTGCGGCCGGTCCACTCGTAGAGGCGGCGGATGAAGGCCGCGTCGATGCCGCAGGTGTAGTAGTTGATGCTGATGACGTCCATGTACTTGCCGGCGACGCGGCAGAGCGTCTCGTTGTTGGCGGTGCCGGGCTGCCAGCGGTTGCCGATGAGCATATGGTTACGGTCGTATTTGCGGAAGGTGTCGGTGATGGTCTTGTAGTACGTTTCGAGGAAGCGCTCGGTGAAGGCCTGCATGTCGGCGAAGGCGGCCTGGGTGGTGAGCGGCAGGCCGCGGTCGGCGAGGGCGTCGAACGAGGCGGCGTCGAGGCCCCAGGCGGCGTTGAAGGCGGCGACATCCTTGTACTTAGCCTGGAGCTGGGCGACGAGCGCGCGCTTGGCGGCGTGCTTGCCGGGCAGGGCGGGGAGGGCGCGCGGGAGGTCTTCGAAGGCCTGCTCGTTGTCGAGGAAGTAGCCGATGATGAGCGGGTCGTCGGCTTTTGCGGCGACGGACTTGGCGAAGAGGGCGTCCATCTTGGCGAGGTTCGTCTCGTCGAAGGGGTCGAAGACGCCGCGCACGCCGGGCAGGGCGGGGCCGAGGGTCCAGGTGGAGAGCGGCAGGGTGGCGACGCGCGGGAACCCTTTCTGGGCGAAGACCTCCGAGGCGCCGGAGAAGGCGCCGACGGAGTTGAAGCCGACGGCGCGCACGCGGTCGACGAGGCGTCCGGTGTGGGCGTCGTCGTCGTAGGCGCCGTATTTGCGGATCACGTTGGCCTTGTAGAACGAGACGGCGCGCGGGTTCCACCAGGCGTCCGGGTGCCAGGCTTTCGCGAACGCGCCCGTGTGCGGCGGGAGCCATTCGAAGACGTCCTCGCGCTTCTCGATCGAGGTGTAGTCCTCGCCGGGGCCGAAGGTACAGACGCCGAGGTGGAAGAAGGCGTCGCCGTCGGGGTCGGCGAGCGCCCAGACGTCGCGGCCGGCGAGCGACTTCCGCTCGACGTGGAAGAAGCCGGTCTTCTTGAGGCCGAGCCGGGCGCCGCTGCCGGCGAGGCCGCCGAAGCGGTTGCGGCTGGGCGGGGTGAGCGAGGCGTAGGTGGCGGCCTCGGAGGCGGCGTCGGCCTTGAATTCGGCCTCGTCCTTGACCTTGCCGGGGAAGTCGCGCTGGGTGGTCTGGCCGAAGCGGTCGACGAGCACGACGCGCTGGGCCGCGCTGGCGTCGAGGGCGACGGCGATCTCGTAGGTCGGGCGGTCGGCGAGGTAGGGGACTTTGAAGTTGACCCAGAAGATATTCCAGCCCCACTCGCGGTTGTCCTGGAGCTGGACGTAGGTGTATTCGGGCAGGGAGAAGGCGAGGCGCTGGTTGGAGAGGTTCGCGAACGCGAAGGTCCGCGCGTGGTCCTGGTGCAGGTGGGGCTTGGCCGGCTTCTGGCTAGGGAAGGGGCCGTGGGCGCTCTCGGTGCGCCAGGTGCCGCCCTCGCTGTAGTTGGGGGGGATGAAGAACTCGGTGGAGAAGGCCTTCAGGGCGGGGGGCATCCGGGCGAAGGCGAAGGAGAGCTTGCCGGGGGAGGCGGTGACGGTGACGGTGCCGCCGCCCTCGTAGGTCAGCGTGGCGGTGGCGCCCTGGACACGCCGTTCGACCGGGTCGCGCTTCTGGCTGTCGCCGAAGTCAAGGCTGGGGAAGGCCAGCGTGAAGGCGCCCATGCCGCCGCAGGCGAGGTCGGCGCCCTTATCCGAGAGGCTTATCGCGAGGCGGTCGGCGGCGGCCGGCTTGGGCGGCGGCGGGGCGGCCTGGGCGGGCTTGGGCGGCGGCGGGGCGGGGGGCGGCGCGCCGGCCGCGAGCACGTGGAACGTATAGTAGGCCTCGCTGGCGCCGCTGCGGGGCAGGGCGGAGAAGGAGACCCACTGGAAGGAGTCGGTGTTCCAGACGCGGTTGTCCTGGAGCTGCTGGTAGCCGTGCTCGATGACGACGGAGAGGCCTTTGCTCGCGTTGTCCGTCAGGGTGAAGCGCGTGGCGTCGCCGCGCCAGAGGAAGGCGTCGGCTCCCTTGTCGGCGGGCAGGGCTTTCGGGGCGGAGTCTTTGATCGACCAGAACGCCTTGCCCGCGAGTGCGACGGGCAGGGTCATGCTGAGGGAGAGGCCGGTGTCGTTCGCGCCGAGGCCGGTGGCGTGGAGGCGGGCGGCGCCGCCGGGGGAGAGGGTCAGCTCGATACACGCGCCGCCCGTGTAGCTCAGTGTGGCGGTGTTGCCGCTGAGGGACACCTTGGCGGGGGCGCGGCGTTCGCCGCCGCCGCCGCTGGTGAGGCGCGGGTAGTCCAGGGTGAGGGTGCCGAGTTCGGGGCCGGCCGTGAGCGCGAGGCCGTCGGGCGTGAGGCGGGGCTGCGCGGCGGAGAGGAGGGCGGGGAGGGCGGACAGCAGAAGGAGGCGGGGGGTGCACATACGTCGGTCCTGGGGCGTGTGGGTGAAGGGGCCAAGGGCACACCGGTGCCGACCGTCGCCAACGGGGCGTCTGAGGCTCAGTGAGGCAGGGCGGAACCGCGTACCGTAAAAGGAATATGATGCCGTATCCCGGGGGGGGACGGCAACCCGAAACTGGGGTCTGAAAAAAGGTGTGCGGGGTAGGTTGACAGGCGGGGGG
>JAKJGY010000035.1 GCA_022704145.1 Verrucomicrobiota bacterium | reverse complement strand
ACCACCCGCTTGAACGCGTCGACCGTCAGCCGCGTGTCATACCCGGGGATCGACTCGAGCTTGTCGAGCGTGCCGCCGGTGATGCCGAGCCCGCGTCCGGAGATCATCGGCACGGCCAGCCCGGCGGAGGCCGCGAGCGGCGCGATCATCAGCGAGAGCTTGTCGCCGATACCGCCGGTCGAGTGCTTGTCGGCGGTCGGGCGCGGCCACCCCTCGAAGCTCACGAGGTCGCCGGAACGCATCATCGCGTCGGTCAGCACCGCCGTCTCGCCGTCCGTCAGGCCGCGGAAGGTGATCGCCATCGCCAGCGCGGCCATCTGGTAGTCGGGAATCCGGCCGGACGTGAACCCTTCGACAAACGCGCGGAGCTCACCCTCCTCCAAAGCGCCGCCGTCACGCTTCTTCTCGATCACCCATTGCGGAACCATACTGTCCCCCTACGACAGCGCGACTTCCGAGCGGCGCTGTGCTTGCCGTGAACACCTGAAAACTAGAATAGGCCCTCCCTGAGGCGAATGCAACCGTTTCCGCTCCCCCTGTGCAGAGCACGCAGGACAAAGGCGTATCTGTCTCAACGGCTTCACACGGGAACGTGGCGGGTAGGCGCGCAGGGAGACGCCAGCCGCTACGCCGGGCATCACTATCGAAAGCGCGTTCGTGATCGAAATATGAAGGGACGCCGCTGGCACTAAGGTGAGAATCCCGATCATACCCTGACCCGAATACCGGCCCAGTTGGCGTCCCTTGACGTCCCGTTTGGGTTGGCTCTTTGGGGATTGACGGATTAAACGCTTCTCGCCAATAATATATGTGACTCTTCTGGCAGGGAGTTATTCTGAGGTGAACTTTAACGCCAGTTGAACTTAAGTTCCCGCCATGAGTTGTTTTGCCATGTGCTTATGTCGTGACACGGGACGAGCCTTCTCGTCAAGACGGCCTCTTCTTCTATTAGCTGCGGCCTGTGCGGCCCTGACGGCGCGTCTGGCGGCCGGATCGGACGAATTGATCGGCAGCCGTTTTGAAAACAGCGAGGGACATCCGGTTAAACTTGTTGTGGAAGCGCGGTCTGACCGGAACTACGACTTGTGGCGCAGCGATAATCTGTTGGGCTGGCAGCATGTTGACGGTTTTCCGAAAGCGGGCACCGGTTCGGAGATCGAACATGGGTTTGAAGCGCAACCGCGCGGATTCTTCAAAATCTCGGCCGAAGACGGGTTCGTGCGGATACCGGCGGGATCGTTCGTAATGGGCGATCCGGTCGACGGTCTGCATAACGCGCCGCCGCATACCGTTCAAGTCAGTGCGTTCGACATCGGGAGATTTGAAGTCACGAAGGCCCTGTGGGACTCCGTGCGCGCGTGGGCGTTAACCAACAGTTACGTCGGTGTGACTGAAGGCTGGGGTAAGGCTGCCGATCACCCGGTCCAACACGTGCTGTGGTACGGCGTGGTCAAATGGTGCAACGCGCGCAGCGAAATGGAAGGGCGCACGCCCTGCTACTACACCGTAGCCGGAAGTGTCTACCGCAGCGGGGCACTCAATTCGATCACCTGCAATTGGACGGCAACAGGCTATCGCCTGCCAACGGAAGCCGAATGGGAGAAGGCTGCCAGGGGCGGTGCGGTCGTCAGCAGATTCTCCTGGGGATCAGACATCAGCCACAATTTCGCAAATTATTACGCGGATAACGTATATCTCTGGGACGTCAGCGCGACCTACGGCTATCACCCGGACTATCTGAGCGAAGCGGCCCCGCACACCGCGCCTGCGGGCCGGTTCGCACCGAACGGCTTCGGACTTCACGACATGGCCGGAAACGTGTTCGAATGGTGCTGGGACTGGTGGAATTCTGATTACTACGGCACGTCGCCTGGCACCGATCCCCGCGGGCCCGCGTCCGGAAGCCCACGAGTCCTCCGAGGCGGAGCGTGGAGCAACAACGGGAGCTATTGCCGCCCAGCCTACCGCTTTTCGGAGGAACCTGGAGCACTGAGGAGCGATATCGGTTTTCGTCTCGTGCGCGGGGTTTCACCCTAGCAGACTTACAAATGTTCATCCGCTCGAAGTCGGTGATGTCGTTTGAGAAGAAAAAAGGAAAGCCATCCTCGACCAACTGGGGGAAAGAGAACTGTCGGAACAGGAGATCGCGGCACGATTAGACGAACTCCGGTCCGATTCACCAGTCCAGTGATTCGCCGGTTGGTGATGCTAAGCGCTAATGACATCGGCACTGAATAATTATGCGTATGTTTGTAGGCTTGATGGCTCGTAAGGCACTTGTAAGGGGTGATGGAACCATCGGGGTCGGTATCGGTAGCGGGTTCGGAGCCCCGTTGTACGCCTTTGCCGTATCCCGCGCCTGCCGGAAATATTAGAATTGCTGAGGTTTGACGGTGGTGAGGTCGACATGCTAAAGTAAGGAAGTTTTGCAGCTTACGCCTGATCGAGTAAGGAGAACCAACATGATCGCCACAATGACATCGAAAGGCCAGCTCACCATTCCGAAGGAGGTCAGAGAGCAGCTCTGCCTCCACACCGGCACGCACGTCTCGTTTGTCGTGATCGGCGGCCGGGCTGAACTGACGCCGATTTCAACGCCGCTCAGCGCGTTGAAAAACGTTCTCCCCAAGCCCAAGAAAAGGCTGACGCTGGAGGAGATCGAGCGCGCGGCCGCGCGGGGG
This sequence comes from Verrucomicrobiota bacterium, assembly GCA_022704145.1. Classification (GTDB taxonomy): domain Bacteria; phylum Verrucomicrobiota; class Kiritimatiellia; order RFP12; family UBA1067; genus JAKJGY01. The sequence continues at coordinate 26,388 of JAKJGY010000035.1, read as the reverse complement.
GCTTCCCAATGATCGGGCTGGACACCAACGTGTTGGTCCGCTATTTCACGCAGGACGACCCCGTGCAGAGCAAGCGCGCCACCACGTTCATGGAGTCGCATTGCACCGACGAAAACACCGGGTTTGTGTCCGTGGTCGTCCTGTGCGAACTGGTCTGGGTGTTGGACACCGGCTACGGTTATGCGAAAGCCGATATCCTGCGGTTGCTTCGCGGGATGGCGAGCGCGCCAGCGCTGACGCTTGAGGAGCATGAGCGCGTGTCGCGCGCCCTGTCGTATTATGAGAGAGGCGGCGCCGGGTTTTCCGATTGTCTGATCGCGTGTTCCTGCGAAGACGCGGCCGCCGTTCCGGTTTTCACCTTCGACAAGGCCGCCGCACGGGCGACAAGCCTCTTCAAACCCGTTCCGTAAAAAGGGCGCGAACGGGCTGTCAAGAAGCGGTCGGGTGCCTCTCAGCAAGGCCTATTCTGGCTGAGCGGTTCACCGTACGCATCCGACCCTCCGTTGTTCTCCATGCGGGCGCGCCCGCGCTCGCACGACGAGAGAACGGTCCCTTTCGCCGAGTTTCCGATGGGCGAGGACGTGCCGAAGGCGTGCATGGCAGGCCCCTGGCTGCTCGCGCCGGATTGGCCGGGCATCTACCGGATCGAGGTATTGGAGGGGCGGAATAACGGGGTTTGAGACCGGAGAGTCAGGGACGAGATCCAGGACGGGGGCGAGGACGGGGACGAGCACGATCACAGCCCAGGAACGGCCTTTTCAGCAGAATCAGAAAAGTGACATTACCGGGAGCGTGGGCGCCCTCGCCCACGTAAATGCATGGGTTTTAAAGCCTATGTCACTTTTCTGACACACCCGTATTCGGGCGCCTGCGCACAGGCGCTTGACGGCGCGTTTTCATTTGGTTATTATGCCAATCAACCAAGCAAGTGAGGGCCTGTGGACAGTAAAGCAAGAGCGGTTCTAACGGCGAAGACCAAGGTGCTGAAGGCGCTGGCGCATCCGGCCAGGCTGTGGATGGTCGAACGGCTCGAGGGCGGCGAGCGCTGCGTCTGCGAGCTGGTCGACGGTCTCGGGCTGGATTTCTCCACGGTCTCCAAACATTTGCTTGTGTTGAAGAACGCGGGCGTTGTTGTTGACGACAAGCGCGGCAAACAGGTGTTCTATTCCCTGAAAGTGCCTTGCGTTCTGAAATTCATGCACTGCGTCGAGGCGGTGATGGAGAGAGGGTGAAGGGAAACTGGAAACTGGAAACTTGAAACTGGAAACTCGGGGCTGGTGACTGGATATGGATGGGAAAGTCGAGTGGAAGAAGCTGGCGTGGATCGTGGCGGGTTTCTTGGCCTGTTTCTATCTGCCGGTGGGCGTCGCGCGGTTTGACCATGCGCTGCTTGAGGCGGCGCATCTGGTGAAGTGGTATGCGCAGGAGCACGTGCTGCTCTGCCTGATCCCGGCGTTTTTCATCGCGGGCGCGATCGGCGTGTTCGTGAGCCAGGCGGCGGTGATGAAGTATTTAGGGCCGGGAGCCAAGAAGGTGCTGGCGTACGGGGTGGCCGCAGTGTCGGGCAGCATCCTGGCGGTGTGCTCCTGCACGATCCTGCCGCTCTTCACCGGCATCTACCGCATGGGGGCTGGCCTCGGGCCGGCGTGCGCGTTCCTCTACTCTGGGCCGGCGATCAACGTGCTGGCTATGATCATGACCGCGCGGATTCTGGGGCCGGAACTGGGTGTCGCGCGGGCGGTCGGCGCGGTGGCGTTCAGTGTGGTGGTCGGCTACGCGATGCACCTGCTGTTCCGGCGCGAGGAGGCGGCGAAGATCGCGGCGGCGATCCAGATGCCGGAGGAGGAGGGCGGGCGCCCGCTGTGGCAGACGTCGCTCTATTTCGCCGCGATGGTTCTGATTCTGGTCTTCGCGAACTTCGGCAAGCCGCAGAACCCGGAAGGCGTGTGGGCCGCGCTCTACCGCGCGAAGTGGACCCTCACGGCAGCCTTCTCGGCGGGGCTCGGCGTGATGCTGGTGGCGTGGTTCAAGATGCGCCTGTGGAAGGTCGGCCTGGTTGCGGTCTTAACCGCGCTGACGGCGCTGGGCACGGGCGGCAACCCGCTGGCGGCCTTCACTGTCGGTTCGCTGGGCCTGGCGTGGCTGACGGCGACAGACAAAGGCGAGGGCGGGCAGTGGTTCGACTCGTCCTGGACGTTCGCAAAACAGATCCTGCCGCTGCTCCTGATCGGCGTGGTGGCGGCCGGTTTCCTGCTGGGCCGCGTGGGTGAGGAGGGCATGATCCCTTCGGAATGGGTCTCCAAGGCCCTGGGCGGCAACTCGCTGCGGGCGAACTTCCTGGCTTCGTTCGCGGGGGCTTTCATGTACTTCGCGACGCTGACCGAGGTGCCGATCATCCAGGGGCTGATGGGCTCGGGCATGGGTAAGGGCCCCGCGCTGGCGCTGCTGCTGGCCGGGCCGGCGCTGAGCCTGCCGAGCATGCTGGTCATCAACAGCGTGCTCGGCCCGAAGAAGACCGTGGCCTTCGTCTCACTGGTGGTCGTGCTCGCGACGGCGGCGGGGTGGGGGTTCGGGAAGATGTGATACTGGAAATTTGAAACTGGAAACTCGAAACTGGAAACTGGGGGGACGCGATGAAGGAAGTCTATGAGTTAGATGTCTACCGGTTGGCGGAGGAGTTGTCGGATCTGATTTGGTTCGCGTATGATACATGGGACAGTAAGGCACAGCAAACACTCGGACAGCAGGTCATACGTGCGGTTGACAGCGTTGCCGCCAATATCGCTGAAGGTTATGGGCGATACACTCCCGCAGACCGGAAGAAGTTCTACCTGTACGCGCGCGGCTCTTTCGAGGAAACGAAGTGTTGGTTGAGGAAGGCCTTTCGCCGAAAAGTGATTTCCCCGGCAGAAGTGGCAACATACAAGCGGCTGATCGACGAGCTTGGGCCGAAACTGAACGCCTTTATCAAGGCCACGCACCTTGACTGAGTTCCAAGTTCCAAGTTTCCAGTTACCAGTTTCCATTCGCACGTACGACTGAAAGGAGCACACCATGCAAATCCAAGTCCTGGGCACGGGCTGCCCGAAGTGCAAGACACTGATGGCCAACGCGGAGGCGGCGGTCAAGGCTGCGGGGATTGAGGCGACGGTCGAGAAGGTCGATCAGATCGCGGACATCATGAAGATGGGCGTGATGATCACGCCCGCCCTCGCGATTAACGGGGTCGTCAAGAGCGTGGGCAAGGTGCTCAGCGCGGAGGAGGTCCGGAAGTTTTTGTGAAGGGAGAACTCGAAACTTGAAATTGGAAACTGGGGATGTAAGAACACGGACAGGGGCGGCTTCTTGCGGAGCAAACGGTAAGCCTGGCCCTAAGTTTCAAGTCACGAGTTTCCAGTTTCTCGTAACTACGAAAGGAGTAATGCGATGAGCGAGAACAACGTGTGCGCGTGCGGCGCGGCCCCGAAACTGGTCTTCGCCTGCTCGGGCGCGGCGGATGTGGGGGCGGTGGCGGACCAGGCGGCGCGGAAGATGACGCGGGACGGGACGGGCAAGATGTTCTGCCTCGCGGGGATCGGCGGGCGCGTATCCGGGATTATGGCCACGACAGCGGCTGCCTCCAAGGTGCTGGCCATCGACGGGTGCCCGCTGAACTGCGTGAAGCTGACGCTGGAGCAGGCGGGCTTCTCGGGGTTCGAGCACCTGCAACTGGCGGACCTCGGCATGGAGAAGGGCAAGACGCCCATGACGCCCGAGGCGGTCGAGAAGGCCGCTGCGGCGGGCGCGTCGAAGTTGGGGTGAGAGAGTGGAATAATGGAAGGGTGGAAGGGTGGAAGGGTGGGGATTTGAACGAGCGGTTCAGTCCGGTTCTTTCTCCCCCACTATTCCAGTATTCCTCTATTGCATCATTCCAAGGTTCTTAAGTCAGGAGTTCATGAAATGAAGGTAAAGGATCTCGCGGTTATCGGGGCGGTTGTCGTCGCGGCGGCGGCCATTGTGTTTCTGAAGCAGGGGAAGAAGGCGGAGCCGGCCGGGGCGGCGGCGAAGACGGCCGTTGAGGCGTCTGCCCCCCAGGGCAAGGCGCTGCCGCGGCTGGTAGATCTGGGCGCGGGGAAGTGCATTCCCTGCAAGGCGATGAAGCCGATCCTGGACGACCTGATGGCAAATTACGCGGGGACGTTCAAGACCGAGTTCATCGACGTCTGGGAGAACGAGTCCGCTAAGGCGCAATACAAGATCAACCTCATTCCGACGCAGATCTTTTTCGACGCGGAGGGCAAGGAGCTGTTCCGCCACGAGGGTTTCCTGTCGAAAGAGGACATCCTCGCCAAGTGGAAGGAGTTCGGCGTGGGGGCGGGAGTGGAGTGATGGAAAGGTGGAATTTTGGAAGGGTACGCAGGGAAACTGGAATAATGAAAATGGAAACTAGTAACTGGAAACAGGGAACAACCCTAAGGGTCAACGCGGAGAGTCGCGGAGGGTTTGAGCGGGCTTCTCTTCTTCCACCATTCCACTATTCCACCCTTCCATCATTCCCGTCTCATGGCGTGAGAGGAGTCACACATGCTAAGTGATCTGTTCGCCGCGCTGACGCGGGCGGTGGAGGGAACGCCCGCGATCGCGCTGACGGCGGCGGTGGTGTGGGGCGTCCTGAGCGTCGTGCTCAGCCCCTGCCATCTGGCGAGCATTCCGCTGATCGTGGGGTTCATCGATCAGCAGGGTCAGATGAGCACGCGGAGGGCCTTCACGATCTCGCTGCTCTTCTCGCTGGGCATCCTCATCACCATCGGCGTGATCGGGGCTGTCACGGCGGCGGCGGGACGGATGCTGGGCGACGTCGGTCGCTGGGGCAACTACGGCGTGGCGGCGATCTTCTTCGCGGTCGGCCTCTACCTGCTGGAAGTGATCCGGCTGCCGTTGCCGGACCCGGCGCAGCCGGGCATCACGAGCAAGGGTCTGCTGGCGGCGTTCGTGCTGGGGCTGGTCTTCGGCGTGGCGCTGGGGCCTTGCACGTTCGCGTACATGGCACCGATGCTGGGCGTGACCTTCCGGCTGGCCTCGACGAACCTCTCCTACGGCGTGCTGCTGCTGGTGCTCTACGGCGTGGGGCACTGCGGCGTGATCGTGCTGGCCGGGACGTTCAGCGAGGTCGTCCAGCGCTACCTCAACTGGAACGAAAAGTCCAAGGGTGCGATTATCCTGAAAAAGGTCTGCGGCGCTCTCGTATTGCTGGGCGGGCTGTGGCTGCTCTATACGGCGCGGTAAGTAGTCTACACCAGCAGAATGTCACACGAAACCGATCCGTTCGATCCGCGAAATCCGCAGCCTCTCGCTGTTCCCCTCGGCGACCCCGGACAGCACGGAGCGGCGGACTCACGTACGCAAGCGTCGGGTGGAATATTGGAATGTTGGAAGAAGAGGCCGCTCTTCGGGCTCACTCTCGTCATTCCATCGTTCCAGTATTCCAACTTGGGTTGCGGGCATCTCCGGTCTTGCTCTCACTGGGCGACCGGCGTGTCGTCGCAATCGAGGTCGCCTAAGGCGTACTGGATGCCGCCGAGCATGAAGTGCAGCAGGGCGGGCTGGTCAAAGCTCGCGGGGAAGTGCGACGGGGAGCAGTAGAAGACGCGCCCCTTCCCGTGCCGCCTGATCCAGGCCGTGTAGCGCTTCATCGGAGGGAGCTTCTCCAGGCGCTTGTCGGTCTTGATGCGGCTCATATCCATCTCCAGCAGGGGCTTGAAGGCCATCTTGGGGTAGGCGCGGTTGAAGAGATAGGGCTCGTCCTGATGGACGAACGCTTGGCCTTCAAAGCACTTCGTCAGGGGATGAGCGGCATCGACCGGATTCAACGTCACAACCTGTGCCGCAGGATGGAAGTCGAAGCTGCCGCCGAGCAGTGCGCTGAAACGATCATCATAGTTGAAATTGGCGATCGCGCCATGCAGGGCGATCAGGCCCCCACCCTTCTCCACATAACTCAGCAGCGAATCGAGAAGGGCTTTCGCCAGCGCCTCCCGTTCCGCAAGGGGCAGCGCCTTGTATTTCGCCCCATGCTTGTCGACCAGATTGACCAGGACATCCCGGAATATGTCACGGTCTTTACCTGTCGGGCAGTTGTTGTTCAGAACCACCGCGTCGTACCTCTTCAGGTTCTCCGGCCTGAACTGCTCGATGTCATTGCTCTCAACCACCTTCCAGGCGCCTGCCGCCGTGCCCAGCATCCTAATCACCGCAGCGGTCTTGGGCGCCACCTTATGATCGAACCCGGTGATCAGCGAGAAGACCAGCAGCGTACGCTCCTTCTTGGGCACGGCCATGGCTTTCGTCGGCATGAGCTTCTCGATCGCCGCCTGCCATTCGGGTGTGATCGCATACACGTCGGCCGCAGCCTGAGTGTTGAACGTGCCCATGGCGGCACAGAGCGCCGCCGTTACGGTGCTCATGAACGCGCGTCGTGATTGCATGCCTGCTCTCCTGATTACCGTGAGGGTTATCACCGGCCGCAGGCCGACAACGTTCAGCCCGGCCGGGCTTCCCTCCCCGACTGTTAAACAACGCGAGTATACGGGTAATGCGGGCCGCCGTCAAAGCCTAGCCTCCAAGAGCGACCGCAGGCTTTCCCCACGTCATTTCGCCCCGCCCGGCCACCCGCCGTAAGCCCTGTTGTCAGCCGCCCCGTATCCGGCCCGCTGTCCGAAGACGAAACGGCACATCCTCTCGGCTCGCACCCTTCCGGAAGCAGTTGAAGCCGCATTGACACCGCACCTTATTAATGCTATATTTCGCCAATCAACGAAACGAGAAAGGCGCGCGATGAACAGCGATGCGATGCGGGCGACGTTGAGAGTCACGAAGGCGCTGTCGGATATCCAGCGCCTGCGTATCCTACTGATGTTGAGGGCCGGTGAACTGTGTGTATGCCGGATCGTCGCGGTGCTGGGGCTGGCGCCCTCCACGGTTTCCAAGCACCTTTCGGTCCTAAGCGCGGCGGATCTGGTGGATTCGCGCAAGGACGGCCGCTGGGCCTACTACCGGCTGCCGCAGGGCGCGGCGCTCAAGACGGTGAAGCCGGTGCTGAAGTGGCTGGAGGGGGCGCTGGCGGGCGACGCGTCGGTCGAGAACGACGCCCGGCGCTTGAAAGAGGCATTGTCCTGCCCTCCGGAAAGGATCAGCGAGCGTCAACGGAAAAGGCACATGGGATAACGCTTAAAGGGGGAGACGATGTGCGGCAACCGTAAAGGGGAGGAGCATGAGTCACGGCAGGGACATCTGGCTGAGGTCGCGGCTCTATTTCTGCGCCTGGGAACGACGGCTTTCGGCGGGCCGGCGGCGCACATCGCGATGATGCACGACGAGGTCGTCAAGCGCCGTAACTGGCTGAGCGAGCAGCAGTTCTTGGATTTGCTGGGCGCGACGAACCTGATTCCCGGCCCGAACTCCACGGAGATGGCGATCCACCTGAGCCTGCTGCGTGCGGGATGGCCGGGCCTGATCGTCGGCGGCGTATGTTTCATCCTGCCTGCCATGTGTATTGTCACGGCTCTTGCATGGGCCTACGTGGCGTACGGCTCCCTGCCCGCCGTGGGCGGGCTGCTGGACGGCGTCAAGCCGGTGATGATCGCCATCGTCGCGAAGGCGCTCTGGGATCTCGGCCGAAAAGCGGTCAAGAATCGGCTGGCCGCGGCGGTCGGCGCGGCGGTGCTGGCGCTGACCTTCCTGCACATCAACGAGATCGCGCTGCTGGGGCTGGGCGGCGCCGCCTACGCGTTGGCCTCCAACGCGCGGCGCCTGCGCGCGGGCCGTCTGCACGGCTTGGGGCTGCCGTTGGCCGCGCTGGGCGCACCCGCCGCCGGTGCGGCCGTGTCGTCTTTCAGTCTGTCAGGACTCTTTTTCACCTTTTTGAAGATCGGCTCGGTGCTGTACGGCAGCGGCTACGTGCTGCTGGCCTTTATGCGCGCGGACTTTGTGGAACGGCTCGGCTGGCTGACGGACCAGCAGCTCATCGACGCGATCGCGGTGGGCCAGGTGACGCCGGGGCCGGTCTTCACCACAGCCACCTTCGTGGGCTATGTGTTGGGTGGGGTGCCGGGCGGGATTGCGGCTACGCTAGGCATCTTTCTGCCCTCGTTCGTGTTCGTGGCGCTGCTGCACCGCCTGATCCCCAAGCTGCGGGAATCGGTCTGGCTGGGCAGCCTGCTGGACGGCGTGAATGTGGCCTCGCTCGCGCTGATGGCGGCGGTGACGGTGCAACTGGGTCGGGCGTCGCTGGTCGGCCCGATGTCTGTGGCGCTGGCGCTCGTTTCGGCGGTGCTGGTGTTCCGGACGCGCGTCAACACCACGTGGCTCGTGGTGGGCGGAGCGCTGGTCGGCTGGGCCCGGACACTCGTGTGTGGCGCGTGAAGACATAAGGGAGGTGGCTGATGCGAAAGTTGAATGTCCTGTTCCTGTGTACCGGTAACTCGTGCCGGAGTCAGATGGCCGAGGGGTGGGCGCGCGCGCTCAAGGGCGACGTGATCGAGGCGTACTCGGCGGGCATCGAGACGCACGGGCTGAATCCGAACGCGGTGAAAGTGATGGCCGAGGCGGGCGTGGATATTTCGGGGCACGCCTCGAAGAACGTGGACACGCTGCTCGGCGTGCCCTTTGACTACGTGGTGACGGTGTGCGGGCACGCCAACGAGAACTGCCCGCTCTTTCCGGGCACCGCCAAGGTGGTGCATGTGGGGTTCGATGATCCGCCCGCGCTGGCGCGGCAGGTCGAGGACGACGAGGCGAAGCTGGATTGCTACCGGCGTGTGCGCGACGAGATCCGGGCGTTCGTCGAGAGCCTGCCGGGAGTGTTGAATGGCGGAAAGATGGAATAGCGGAAAGATGGAATAGAGGAATGATGGAATGGTGGGGGAGAGGAAGAGTTGAAGGATGACGGGGACTTTATCCCAATATTCCAGTATTCCAACATTCCATTATTCTTCCACCCTTTTTGAAAGGAGTTTGACATGGCTTGCGAGAGACGGAAGCTGACGAACGTGTTTGAACGGTACCTGACCTTGTGGGTCGGGCTGTGCATCGTGGGCGGGATTCTGTTGGGCAAGGCCGCGCCTGGCTTGGCCAAGTCGCTTGACGGGATGGCCGTCTCAGTGAACGGTGCCCCGGTCGTGTCCATCCCGATCGCGGTCTGCCTGTTCTTCATGATGTACCCGATTATGGTGAAGATCGATTTCGCCTCGGTCATCAGGGCCGGCAAGAGCGGCAAGCCGGTGTGGCTCACGCTCTTTGTGAATTGGGCGGTCAAGCCCTTCACGATGTACGCGATCGCGTATCTCTTCCTGGGCGTGCTGTTCCGGGGGCTGATCGGCGCGGAGGCGACGGACCTCGTGAAGATGCCCTTCGGGCTTGACCTGCCGCTCGGCGCGACACACGGGGCCGGCACGGTGGTGCTGCACGAGGGGGTCAAGATGCTTCAGGTGCCGCTGTGGCGGAGCTATTTCGCGGGATGTATCTTGCTTGGCATCGCCCCGTGCACAGCGATGGTGCTGGTGTGGAGTTACCTGGCGCGCGGCAACGACGGGCTGACGCTGGTGATGGTGGCGATCAACTCGCTGACCATGCTGCTGCTGTACGGCGTGCTGGGCGGGTTCCTGCTGGGCGTGGGCCGGTTGCCCGTGCCGTGGCAGGCGCTGCTGCTCTCCATCGCGATCTATGTGGCACTGCCGCTGGCGTGCGGCTACTTCTCGCGCAAGTGGATCATCCGGTCCAAGGGCGAGCGGTGGTTTAAGGAAAAGTTCCTGCACGTGCTGACGCCGGTCACGATCCTCGCGCTTCTGACGACGCTGGTGCTGCTCTTCAGCCTCAAGGGCGAGACCATCCTGAACAATCCCCTCACGATTCTGTGGATCGCCATTCCGCTCTTCATCCAGACCCTGCTGATCTTCGGCTTGGGGTATGGGCTGGCCAAACTGCTCAAACTGCCTTATGAGGACGCGGCGCCGGCGGCGATGATCGGCGCGTCGAACCACTTCGAGGTGGCGATCGCGACAGCGACCTTACTTTTCGGTCTCTCCTCGGGGGCGGCGCTGGCCACGGTGGTCGGCGTGCTGATCGAGGTTCCGGTGATGCTATGGCTGGTGCGCATCTGCCTGGCGACGGAAAACAGGTTCTTTCCTTGCCGGTGAGATAGGCGCTTCCCCTATTGCGGTTTCGTACTGAACAGACCGGACTGCACGGTCTCCTGCTCACGCACGTCCGGGGCGGAATCGACCCCCGGGGCCAGCAGGCGGATGTTGGAGAAGGTGGCGGAGGCCAGCGTGGCGGCATGCTGGGCCGAGACGCAAAATCCGATCACGTTGTCTGCTGGCAGCGAGAATGCGCAGACCGCGAACGGGTACCAAGTCTGACCGTCTGAGGAGAAGCACGCCTCAAACGAATCCCCGCGCCTCACCAGCCGGAGGTGGCAAGGCTGACGGACCGGCCTCACGGAGTGTTTGACGACCTCCGGCTCGGCTGCCGGACGGCGGAGCTGAAGGAACAGCTCGCCGCCGCCAAGAAAACCGAAGAACAGCGCGGATCCGCTCTCCGGATCCTCACCCTTAACCATCATACCGGACATGGCCAGGCGCTGCTCGCGGGCGATCACCTTGGCGGTCGCAAGGAACGCGTAGTCGCCACGCACCCGCGACCAGACGAAGCGGTAACGTTCACCGCCCTTCCACATGTCGGCGCCCGCGCCCTGCACCACCAGCGTGCCGCCGACATGCAACGTGCTGCCGCTCGGGCGGTCGCCGCCGATCGCCAAGCTCTGCCAGGCTGGCCGGAGGTCAACGGTAAAGGGTGCGAGCGACGAGACGGTCAGGGGAGCGGGCAGCAGCGGCTCAGCCGGGACAGCCGCATCCGGGTTTCGGGAAGGCTCGGCCCACTTCGGCCCGCTGTTATCAGGCTCAACCGTTTTCGGCTTTCTTGAATACAAGCCGAGACTACTGACCGTCTGCTCCAAACGCTCGCGAAGCCGGGCCCGTCTTTCTTTCGGGCCGAACGCAAACCAGGCCACGCCGCCCACCAACGCAAGCACCGCAACGGCCAGGCCGAGCCGACGCAGTCCGCGGCGCGTCAGCCGCAACCGCCACTCCAGCCGCTTCCGGCGCGGCTTCGGCGCGGCCCGCGCTTCCAGCGCGTCAAGCGCCTCGCGGATACCGGCTGCGGCGGCCTCGCCATCTGCCGGCCGCCGCCACGGGTCGATCTCCATCAGGCGCAGCACAATTCGCCGGGTCGGCTCCGACACGTTCTGCCGCACAAGCGGACCCGACGAGACCGGGTTACGCATCAGGCGCGCCTTGACAACGTCCGAAGTCCGCTCGCCGTCGATCGGCAACCGCCCGGAAAGCAGGTGGTACAGCGTCGCGCCCAGACTGAACAGGTCGCTACGATGTGTGTCCTCGGCCCCCCGCAGGATCTCCGGCGCGATGTAGTTCGGCGTGCCGACCAGGCGGTCGTTCTCCTCGAGACGGCGCATGCCGGAAAGCCCAAAATCGACCAGCTTGGCACGACCGTCGCGATCAAGCACAATGTTGCCGGGCTTGATGTCCCCGTGGACCAGCCCTTCGCGCGCCAAAGCCGAGAGCCCCTCGGCCACATCCAACGCCATGCGCAGCACCTCGCCTTCAGCGATCCGGCCCTCACGGGCGAGACGGTGCGAGAAGTCCTCGCCGGTCACCAGCTCCATCACCAGATACGGATGGCCGTTCGAGAAGTTGAGCGCATAGACCTGCGCCACACGCGGGTGGTTCAGCCGCCCGGCCGCGCGCGCCTCGCGCCGCAACCGCTCGCGCGACTCGGGATCGTCGGCTTCGCAGCCACGCACAAACTTGACCGCCACATCCCGCCCGAGCGACTCGTCGGTCGCGCGGAAAACGGCCCCCATCGCGCCCTCGCCGATCGGCCCGCGTAACAGGAAGCCGCCCAGGCGTCCCGGCACAAAAACCTCAGCCCCGCACGCCGGGCACGGCACACGCTCAAGCGGCCGGGCGCCCGTCAACGGGACTGTCGCGTGGCAGCTCGCACACTCCGTGTCAGACAACGTCTCAAACGCGATCCCTGGATCGCCCGCCTGGGGGGGGGCTTCCTCGGGCTCGCGCTTCACCACGCGCAACACGACTGACTGATTGGCCTCTTCCACCACATTTCTATTTTCCCTTATCGAGAGCCGGTTGGCAAACCCTTTCGCACGCTAATTCGCGCCTCGTCGTTCTCACGGCTCGCGGCTGGCACGGATCTCAAAGACGCGCGCCGACGGATCACCATGCGTAGCCTCCACGACGAGACGGAGCTTGGCCGCCTTGACGGTCGGAAACCGGTGCACACACAGGCGCAGGCCGTTCTCCTTGACCGAAGCGACCTCCTTCCAAGCCTTACCGTCAAAGGCCTCGACGCGATACGCTTTGACCAGCTTAGCAGGCAACGGCCGCTCGGGGAACTTCAGGCTGAAATCGGTGTCGAAGGTCAGGCGGACCTCATTCAGCTCGACGGGGGCGTCCCAGTCCAGCTCAACCCACTGCGGCAGAGGCTGCTGCGGGTCGGAGGCCCACAGATGGCTCTGCTTGCCCACGATACGCGTCACGCCGTCCGTCACGTTCTCCGGCCGGTGGTCGGTCTGGAAACGCAGCGCGGGCTCGGCGTAGAAGGCATACTGGTGACCCTTCACAACCGTCCACGGCCGGCCCTCGCCTCCCCCGTAAGCACGACATCCTTCAGCCATTGCGCCGTCCATCAGAACCCACGAGACGCCCGCCGTCTTGGGCAGCCAGAGCCAGACATACGGGGCGGCGTCCACCGGACAGTCGAGCTTGAACGGCACGTACGAGCGGCGTCCCGCAGGCACTTTAGCCTTAGCCGTCGCCAGGTCGGTCTCGGCGCTGAAATCGCCGCTGGCCTGAGCCCCGCGCGCATGCAGGGTCACCTCGACCGGCTCCTTGCTCTCCGAGACCAGACAGAGGTACACCTTGCCCAGCCGCTCCGTCATCCCTCGAGGGAACAGCACCGCGCGCGCCATGTTCAGCGGGTGCTCCTCGTCGGTCTTGTAAGAAGACTTAGTGAACTCACTATAGGCGCGCGTGCTGGAAGCCGTAACCTTGGCCCGGCGGGCCAGGTCGGACGGATCCTCATTCTTCAGTGCGGGGATGTACTGGTCGTCCCGGAGCAGGCGCTGCTGCAGCTCCTGGAGGTGCCGCTCGCCAAGCTCGCGCGGCATGACGCCGTGCCGCACACAGAGCGCCGCAGCCGTGCCTGCGGCCTGACCCACGGTTGAGAGCGTCGCCTCGACGCGCACCGTGCCAAGCGCGATATGCGTGACGCTCATACAGCGTCCCGCAAACAGCAGGTTCGGCACGTTGACGGAGTAGATCGACCGGTACGGGATGCTGTAGATCGGCACGAAGCCGTCGAAGTCATACGGCCCCTCCTTACCCGAGTGGATGCCCTTCGGGTTGTGTACGTCGAGGCTCCAGCCGCCGTACGAGATACGGTCAGGAAACAGCGTGCCCGCCTCGCACTCCTGCTGCTTGAGGATGTGATCGCCGACCAGCCTGCGCGTCTCGCGCCGCGCGTCCATATGCGGCACGTAAGTCATCGCGAAGTTCCGCGCCTTCTCCTTCTCCTCCCAGCCGTTCTTCACCCAGCCCCAGTATGCGAAGCTGATGCGGATCAGCTCGTCGCGCGCCCGCTCAGGATCCTCCAGATCGTCAAAGTCGCCGGGATGCTCCAGCCACCACTGCCCGCCCAGACCCTTAGGCTTCCGATGAAACTCCTCGGGCGGCAGCAGTTTCACCGCCCACTCCGGTGGCTCATAGGCGACCGGCCGGCCCATGTTCTCCGCACGGTACGAGAGCGATAGGTTCCCCATGATACAGCCGCTCATGGTGATGCGGTCGGCCGCAGGCGGTGCGGCGCTCTCGCCGAACTCGTCGCGCGACTCGCGCCCGAACCGGTAGGCCGCCCCGGCGTAATAGCCCACCCAGCCGTCGCCGGTGCAGTCGATGAACTGTTTGCCTCGCACCCGGATCGGCGCCAGCGTGAGCGTGCTGACCGCCTGGACCGCCGTGATCGCCGTGCCGCGCCGCTCGACCCCCATCACCCGGCTGTTGTTGAAGACCGTCAGGTTCTTCTCGCCGGCCGCCTGGATATGGTAGGCCTCGCTCATCTTCGGGAAGCCGTACTTAGCACGGATCAGGTTGGCCTCCTCGTTAAGCCCGCCCTCACGCGCGTTGTCGTGCCGCGCCGCGCCGCAGGTCGGCACGCCCAGCTCGATGCTGGCGTTGCCCCCCAGCACGGGCCGGTCGTGCACCAGCGCGGTGCGCGCGCCCGTGCGCGCCGCCGCCACCGCAGCCCCGCAGCCGGCCGAGCCCGCCCCCACCACCACCACGTCAAACTCGCCCGCGTCGGACACCTCCTGCGGCGCGCCGGTCAGCCGGGCGCGCTCGCGCTGCACCGCCTCCAGCTCGACAGGCGGCACGTAGCCGAGGTCGGAGGTCAGCAGCAGGGTGTCGCAGCGCGCAAACGCGCCGGACAGATCCACGAGCGCCAGCCTGACCGCACCCGCCTCCAGCTTGAACTCGCCCGCCGACTCCCATGCCCACGCCTCGGGCAGCCCCCTGCCCAGCACCGCCTGCGCCCGCACGCCGTTCACCGCCACGGTGAAGCGCCCGGGCGCGAAATCCTTCAGCCAGTTCCGTGTCCGCGCCCACACCCGGTAGACCCCCGCGCGCGGCAGCCGGACTTCGGTCGCCGCCTCCCGTATGGGCTGCCCGACTCCTCCTGCCAGCAGGTACGCCGAGCCCATCTTATGGACGAACTGCGTGTCCAGCCGCCACTCCCCGTAGTCGGCGAAGTCCTCCGCCTCGACCCACAGGAAACCCTCCACCACCATCCTGTTCTCGCCCCGCGGCTTACGGAAGCGGGCCAGGTCCTCCAGACTCCCCGGCACAATCCCCTCTTCCGCCGCCAGCCCCACGCCCGCCGCCATCAGCAACGCCCAGACCCGCTTCATAACCTGACCTCCCCAACACGTAAACCGCCTCACGCGCCCCCCCTTCACATCACACGCACACCGCCCCGCACACGCCTAAGGCCGAGGCGGCCGATGGCCCGCGAACCGGGCCTGCGCCAACGCCTCGTAAGACGTGCCCGGCCGACCGTAGTTCACGAACGGGTCGATCGAGATGCCGCCGCGCGCGTTGAAGCGCCCCTGCACCTCGATATACTTCGGGCACATCAGCGCCACGAGGTCGTCCAAGATCACGTTGACGCAGTCCTCGTGGAAATCGCCGTGGTTACGGAAACTAAAGAGGTAGAGCTTGAGCGACTTGCTCTCCACAAGCCGTTCTCCCGGGATGTACTGGATCGTCAGCGTGGCGAAATCCGGCTGGCCCGTCATCGGGCAGAGCGAGGTGAACTCCGGACAGGTGAAGGCCACCCAGTAGTCACGCCCGGGGTGCTTGTTGACGAACGACTCCAACACGGACGGGTCGTAGCGGTCCGCGTAAGCCGTCCGGACGCCTCCCAGCCGGGTAAGCCCCTTTAACTCGCGCTTGGTTCGTGGCATGTCTGTTGTTCCTTTCTCACATCCGTGACCTCAACCGCCCCCTCCGGACAGACCTGACGGCAGATGTCGCATTTGGTGCAGACGTCCGTGCGAATCTCGGCACGCTCGAGCGGGTCGAACCGGATCGCCTCGACCGGACAGTTCTGCGCGCACAGCGTGCACCCGATGCAGCGCTCCGTGACGCGGTACGCGATCAGCGCGCGGCAACGGCGAGCGGGGCAGACCCCCCGGACATGCGCCTCGTACTCGTCGCGAAAATGCCTCAGCGTCGAGAGGATCGGGTTGGGCGCGGTCTTCCCCAGGCCGCAGAGGCTCCCCGCACGCACGAGCGCGGCCAGGCGTTCCAGCGCCTCCAGGTCACCCGCCCGCCCCTCCCCCGCACAGAGCCGCTCAAGGATCTCCAGCATGCGGCGCGTGCCGATGCGGCACGCGGTACAGGTGCCGCAGGACTCAAGCTGGGTGAACGTCAGGAAGTAGCGGGCGATATCCACCATGCAGTCCGCCGAGTCCAGCACGACCAGGCCGCCCGACCCCATCATGCCCCCCACCCCGCTAAGCGCCTCATAGTCGACCGGGGTCGAAGCCAGCGAGGCCGGGATACATCCGCCCGAAGGCCCGCCGACCTGCACCGCCTTGAACACACGGCCCTCGCCCACCCCGCCGCCAATACGCCCGACGATCTCGTCCAGCGTCAGCCCCATCGGAACCTCGATCAGGCCGCCGCGCGCGACCTTGCCGGCCAGCGCGAAGGCCTTGGTGCCCGGGCTGCCCGCCGTGCCGACCGCCCGGAACGCCTCGGCGCCCTCGCGCACGATCCAGGGCACCAGCGCCAGTGTCTCGACGTTGTTCACCAGCGTCGGCCGTCCCCACAGGCCGCTCTCGGCCGGGTAGGGCGGACGCACGTGCGGCACGCCGCGCCGGCCCTCGACACTCGCCAGCAGGGCCGTCTCCTCGCCGCACACGAAAGCGCCCGCGCCCTCCACCACACGCAGCGCGAGCGGCGGCGCGCCCAGTACGCCCCGCGCCTCGAGCACCGCGAGGGCCTCGCGCACACGCCGCACCGCAAGCGGATACTCGTGGCGGATGTAGAGCACGCCCTCGCGCGCGCCGACCGCATGCGCCGCGATCAGCAGCCCCTCGAGCACCCGGAACGGGTAGGACTCCAGCAGCATGCGGTCCATGAACGCGCCGGGGTCGCCCTCGTCTCCGTTGCAGACCACCGCCGCCGCACCGCCGCCCGCCGCGCAGGCCGCCGCCACCGCACGCCATTTGCGGCCCGTCGGGAAACCGCCGCCGCCCCGCCCGCGCAAGCCCGCGCGCTCGACCTCGCCGATGACCGCCTCCGCAGGCGACCGCCGCGCCTTCTCCAACGCGGCAAGGCCGCCACGGCGGAGATAGTCGTCGTAATCGAGCGGCGGCAGCTCGCCCGCGCCCTCCGTGGCCAGCCGCTGCTGGCTCAGCCAGTAACACGCGTCGTTCTGGTCCCGCACGCTCAGCGGGAAACGCACCGGCGGCTCCTCGCCGCCGCCGGTGAAGGCCAGCTCCGCCCAGGCCCGCAGGCGCGCGCCGATCCGCGCCAGCCCGCGCGCCGGCCGCACATGGCTCAGCAACAGGCCCTCGACATCGCGCACCCGCACGCGGCCGTAGCGGAAGCGCGCCCCGTCCTCCAGCGCCACCTCCACCAGCGGCGCATGGAACGAGCCGCCCGTACACCCCACCTCGCGCACCAGCACCGGCAGGCGCCGCGCCCGCGCGACACGCCGGATCTCGGCCAGCACCTCCGACGCGCCCGCCGCACCGCAGCTCGAGCACGCGCACAGCCGCACCAGCACGCCAGCCGCGCCGGGCTCCGCCTGCTCCTCGCGCAGCGCCTCCCGGTCGCCCTCGCGCACGTCGCGCAGCACCGCACGCACGCGGGCCGGCGTGACGTTGCCGTAAATCGTCTGCCCCACCTGCACCGCCACCGCCAGCATGCAGCAGCCGAGGCAGGCGACCTTCTCGACCGTGAACTCCCCCGCCGCGTCCGTGTCAGCGCCCGGCGCGACACCCAGCTCACGCAGGAACGCCTCGTAGGTGCGCTCCGCGCCCTTCACGTGGCAGGCCGTGCCCACGCACACCTTGACCGTGTGCCGGCCCGCCGGCCGCAACCGGAACTGGCCGTAGAAGGTCGCCACCCCGGTCACCTCGGCCTCGCTCACGCCCACCCGCCGCGACAACTCGGCCAGCGCCGCCGCAGGCAGGTAGTGATACTCGTCCTGCACCGCCTGAAGCAGCGCGACCAAGTTCTGACGGCCGGCGCCCACGCGCGCCAGGATCCGTTCTAGGGCCTCCGTACTCACGCGCCAGTTATACCAGAATCGCGGGTGCCGCGCATCCGCTTTCCGCCCGCTCCCGCACCGCCGCGCCCGAAGGCGGGCGGCAGACGGCCCTTCAGGCGCCGCCTCAGCGTGTGATCGCGGCCGCACACTCCGTCGGCGTCATGAAGACCACCTTCTGCTCCTGCAGAAAGTCGAGGATGCGCAAGAACTCATTAAAGCGCTCGCCCGACCACGCCGCCGGATGCCCTTGCAGCACGAAGTACTCGCGCTCAGGGTGTGCGGCAAACCCGGCCCTCAGCCGCTGCCCGTCCGGCACACCCACCGCACCCTCCAGGTTCACGTCCCAGACGCGGTCGAGGATCGTCAGCCCGCCTTCCGCCGCAACCCGCCGCCCGGCCTCGTCGAGCGGCGACGGGTACAGCGCCACGCACAGGTGCGGGTCGTCGCGCAGCACCCGCAGCGCCGTCTCGTCCAGCCCCGGACCGGGCGCGCCGCTCCCCGTCGGGCCGAAGGTCGTGAAGGCGAACCCGAGCGCCTGCTGCGCCGCTTTCTGGCTCTTGTCCACCAACGCCTTCATCCCCTCGTACGACCAGCCAGCGAACTCGTTGCACAGCCGCCCGTCCGCCTCGTGCGGCCCGTGATCCCACCCGTGGAACCAGAACTCGACGCGCCCCGCCTTGTGGCGCGAGCGGATCCACTCGGCATACTGCGGCGTGGCCTCCGTCAGCGTCTGGCAGATGACGCCGTAAGAGGCCTTGATCCCGCGCTCGGCCAGCACGTCGTCCACCCGCTGCCAGGCGGCATGCACGTGCGTCCGGGCCTGCTTCACGTCATCCAGCTTGAGCACCACGATCGCCGGCTTCTGCCGCGCCGGAAGCCTGGACAGGTCCGCCGCCGGCGCCGCGCGCGGCTTGCGCGGCGGCGGCGGCGCCACCGCGACAGCGCCGTCTGCGAGGCCCTCCAACGCGAAATCGTCATAATCCGCCACGCCAGGCACGCCCGGCGAGCCGTGAACCCACACCGCCACCGACGCCACCCCCGGCGGCACCGTCAGCGTCAGGGCGTACGTGCTCCAGACCCCGTTGGTGGCCCCCACCCAGCATGCCGTGTTGCAGCCCCGGGGCGCGTTCACCGTCTTGCCCGCCGCGTCGTAAAGCCAGAAATACGCGCCGCTGCACGCCGCCCGGCTGCGCGCGCTAAATCGCAACGTGACCGCCTGCCCCGACTCGACCGGCAGCCGCGCGCTGGTGGCCGACGCGCCCTCCGCACAGTAGGTCTCCGCGCCGACACGCAGGCCCAGCGCCCCCGTCCGCGCGGCCTCCCGAACAAGCTGCGCCGGACCCGACACCGCCCACAGCGCCCCGCCCTCCTCAAAGCCGGGGTTCGGCAGCGGGTTACCCGACGCGCGGCCCCACAGGGAGAGGCCCGCAAGAACAACAAGCGCGCGGCACTTCGCAAACATAAGCGAGAGCCTCTTAATACCGGCGCCGGCCCGCATCTCCAGCGCCACCGTCACCAGAACCTGAACCTCAGACCGCCTACCACACCGAGATCAGGGTGCCTTTGCGCGGCGGGGTATACGCCCCGTACACCAGCTCCAGCGTGTTACCGGTCACGCGCGTGGTGAACGCCCAGTCGCCGTATAGGCCGTCCGCGACCGTCAGCACGCCCGACGGGGGGCTGGCCGCGTTGAGGATCGGCCACACGTGCTCGGTCTGCCAGAAGGCGTTACCCGAATCAGGGGCGGCGACGCCGTTGAACCGGAGCGTCAGGACACCGCCGTCAAGACGGACATCCCCGTCCGCGACGTTGACCGCGCTATAGGTCGTGGTTCCCGGCGAGAATGTACCGTCCTTGAGCTGCGCCATCTCCCATGCGTAGACCCCGCCGTCTGTGATCGCCAGTCCGCCGTCCCTGAACGACAGGACACCGGGCGCCGTGACCGGCCCCGGCAGCGTGTAGATGCCCGGGTGCAGGGTCGCGCCGCGCACCACGTTCACGAGGCCGCTCACGACCCCGACCCCCGCCACCACCTGACTGGACGGCAGGGTGTAGCCGCCCGCTTTCGCACACACATCAAGGGCCGCGGTAGCGCTCAAGAGCCGGATCAGGGGGCTGTTGCTGAGACTGCCTTCCTCCCCGAAGCGCAGCACCTGGAGGGTATCGACGAGGACCGTCCCCGTAAACGCGTTGTTCGCCCCGCCGAGATGCAGGCCGCCCAAGCCGCTATTCTGGTTGCGCAACGTGAACGCCTCGGCTCCCGCCAACTGATTCGAGGCATTAAACGCCAGGATCCGGCCGTTCCCGTCAAAGCCGCCGCCCCCGGTGCCGATGAAGAGCTGGCGGTTGGCCGCAGGCGTGAAGGCCCCATTCAGCCGCAGGTAGGCGTTACTCACCAGCGTGATGACCCGTGTGCCCTCCGACGTGTTTCCGAAACAGTCCACGGAGAACAGCAGCTTGCCCGCGCAGACCGTCATATTGCCGAGGAACGCGGGACTCGCGACCGTCATATACGGCTGGCCGCTCGACCCGTCCGCATTGACGAGGACAGTCTGGGTGCCGCTGAGCGGGTTCGCCACGTCAAAATAGGTCGCCGCTCCGGGGCTGTTGATAATCTCCACGTCATTGCTGAGCGTCGTGGCCGCCGTCACCTTACAGCGCGCCGACCCGCGGAGCTGCTGGATGACCGAATGGCCGCCGTCGCCAGCGTTCATCGTGAGCGAGCCGCCCGAACCGAGCTGTACCGTGTACCCGCTACCGCCCGAATTCGGGATACCGAACTTGAGCGCCTTGAGCGAGACCGGCGTGTCGATCGTGATCGTCCGCGCCTGCGTCAACGCAACCACGTTGGTGATGAGGGCCACGTCTCCCGGCTCCTTGGGCACGCCGTTGTCCCAGTTGGCCGGGTTGTTCCAGTTGCCGTTGGCATCCTGCAGGGTCCAACGGCTGGTCACCGCCGCGACACGGCATACCGGACCCCACACCGCCAGGCAGGCGACCACCAGCGGCACCCTGCCAGAACAAGCCAATCTCCTCCTCATGATGACACCTCCCTGACGCCCGACCGCCCCTGTCACTCGACACCCAAAGGCCCGTACTTCCTTCGCCCGCACTTCCCGACGCGGACAACACACAGGCTTTCTAAGCTGAACACCCGCCGTAAGTCTGTCGGCATTATGCGCGCGCACTCCGAGACGCGTCAAGGCTGAACCGGAACCCCGCCGGATTGGGCGCACGCCCGTTTCGTTTGAGGATTATCAATAGACGCGGCAAACCGAGGAAGCGCACGATGCTGAAGCCGTCCGGCTCGTAGCGCCGGACGTACCGAGCCGGCCCATGCCTGTACGGCCGGACCTACGGGACGGCCGATCTCCGCCAGAAGGCCGCTCCCAAAGAAACTGTGCGTGCGCCCCGCCGGATTGCGCCCGCTGGAGGGTTGCAGCCAACCGTACGGTAGGCTAAACTGGTCGGTGTGATGACCTGACGCACCGGAGGGCCGCGTGATGAGAATCCTGTTCTGCACCCTAGCCATCTGCCTGACCATCCTGGCCGCCACGCTCTCCACCCAGGCGCTGATCCGCGCCGAGGCGCGCCGGCCGCGCGCCGGTACGCCGCCTGCCGCCGACGCGGCGGAGCCCGACGCCGCGCTGTCCCGCAAGCTCGACGCGCTCGGCCAGCAGCTCGACGCGCTCGGCCGACGCCTGTCGGCCCTCGAAGGGGCCGTCGCCCGCACCGCAGCCGCGCCGCGTGCGGACGCCCACGAGGAGGTCCGCTCGCTGTCGAGCGCCCTCGCGCGCCTCTCAGCCGCCGTCGCGCGCCTCGACGGCGTGCCCCGCCACCTGGCCGAACTCACCACCTACCTCGACCGCTCGTTCTCGCACCTCGAACAGGTTGCGGCCGCCCGGCGTCAGGAGGAGGACCTCGCCGCCTCGCTCGACTGGCTCGTCGGCAAGGTCGACCGGATCGACCGTTCCTTCACGCCGCTCCTCACCTTCTTCGGCGTCGACGACGACCCCGCGAACGACGACGTGCTCGCCGCTTATCCCTCCGTCGACGAACGCCTCACCGCCCTCTCCACCGCGGTCGAGGCGCTCCGCGAGGCCGTCGCCGACATCCGCGGGAACATGCTGGTCCCGACGGTGATCGAGCCCGCCAAACGGCCGCGCTGAACAGCCGCCGGCAGACCCGCGTGACGTGACAGCCTTGTTGAGCATGTTGCGCGACGCGCCTCAATTCTTGGGTTGCAGCCCGCGCCCGCGTTAGTTTATAGTGCTTCTGTAAACAGAAACGGCGCGTACGGCGCGCCCGCATGAGGAGAGCTATGAGCGAACAGAAGCGGATCGAGACAGGGCCAGACCAAGAGGGGTTCTTCGGCAAATATGGCGGCAAGTTCCTGCCGCCCCAGCTTGAGCGGCCCTTCGCCGAGATCATCGAGGCCTACCACCGGATCGCCAACGACGCCGCCTTCATCGCCGAGCTGCGCTCGATCCGAAAACACTTCCAGGGGCGCCCCACCCCCGTCTACCACGCCCGCACCCTTTCGCGCAAGAACGGCGGCGCGCACATCTACCTCAAGCGCGAGGACCTCAACCATACCGGCGCCCACAAGATCAACCACTGCATGGGCGAGGGCCTGCTCGCCAAGTTCATGGGCAAGAGGAAGCTGATCGCCGAGACCGGCGCGGGCCAGCACGGCGTGGCGCTCGCCACGGCCGCCGCCTATTTCGGCCTCGAGTGCGAGATCCACATGGGCGAGGTGGATATCGCCAAACAGGCGCCGAACGTCAGCCGCATGCGCCTGCTCGGCGCCCAGGTCGTGCCGGTCTCCTTCGGCCTGCGCACCCTCAAAGAGGCCGTCGATTCGGCCTTCCAGGCCTACCTCGCGGATTACGAGAACGCGATCTACTGCATCGGCTCGGTCGTCGGCCCCCACCCCTTCCCGATGATGGTGCGCGACTTCCAGCGCGTGGTCGGCATCGAGGCGCGCGAGCAGTTCCAGGAGCTGACCGGCAACCTGCCGGACGGTATCTGCGCCTGCGTCGGCGGCGGCTCGAACGCCATGGGCCTCTTCTCGGCCTTCCTCAATGACCCCTGCGCCATCTACGGCGTCGAGCCCCTCGGCCGCGGCCCGCAGACCGGCGAGCATGCCGCCACCATGACCTACGGCAAGGAGGGCATCATCCACGGCTTCAAGTGCTACCTGCTGCAGAACGAGGACGGCTCGCCCGCGCCGGTCTACTCCTGCGCCAGCGGCCTCGACTACCCCGGCGTCGGCCCGGAGCACTGCCACCTCAAGGACCTCGGCCGCGTCCAGTACGTCACCTGCTCGGACGACGAGTGCCGCGACGCCTTCTTCAGCCTCTGCCGCAGCGAGGGCATCATCCCCGCCATCGAGAGTGCCCACGCCCTCGCCTATGCCCTCAAACGGGCACGCGAGATGGGTAGCGGCGCCTTGCTCGTCAACCTCAGCGGCCGCGGCGACAAGGACCTCGACTACGTGATCGAGAATTGGGGCCTGGGCGGCTGAGCCTCGGCGCGCCCCGCCTGGCGCGGCCATCGCTCGGCCGCGCCAGCGCTTCATTAACCGCACTCCTCGTTCAGCGCGCCAGCCGCAGAAACAGGCCGTCCAGCGCCCCCAGCGCGACGGTCGCGCCGACCGGCTCGCCGTTATTCGCCTGAGTGTCCTGGAGCGGCGTCGCGCGCAGCCGCCGGTAGCTGCGGCCCGGCGCAAGCCGCGCCAGGTCGAACGTCGCCGGGGAGTGCCCCGGATTCCCGAGGACCAGCCCGTTCTCGAAGAGGCGCGCACGCGTGTCAACGGCCGCATGCGCCGTCAGCGAACGCAGGACGACCGGCTCCGCGCCCTCGATACGGAAGGTGAGACTCACCGTCCCCGAACGTACATCGCGGAAGTAGAACGCGGCGTCGAACGGCCGCGCGTTCAGCCAGGTCATGCGGCTCTGCGGCGGCGTCAGGCCCGCCTCCGGCACGCCCGCCGGCACCAGCTTCACGTCGCCCCAATACCCTTGATCCGTGGTCGCGTGATCGTTTGGCCCGCAGTCGGCCACAAACTTCAGGCTCACCCGCCTCCCGGCCCACTGCGCCAGCGGCACGGCGCGCGGCAGCCAGGCATGCGCCTTCGTCGTCTCCTCAAACACCTTCTCGTACACGCCCGCCTGCCCGCCGTCCAGCGCGGCGACATGCACACTGTACCAGACGCCGTCGGAACGCTCGGGCGCCCTCGGCCCCATGCCGAGCGAGAAGCGCAGCTCGGCGCCAGCAGGCACCTCGACATCGCGGCACCAGAAGACGGCGCCCTTACAGGCCTTGAAGGGCGGATGGACCGCCACCGCCGACAGCACCGCCCCGCCGACCTTCGCCTCGCGCTGGTAGCGCGCCAGCGCGCCCGTCGCCGACTCCAGCGCAGCCTCGCCCGCGCCCCGCAGACACATCCCGACCGCCTCCGGCTGCGCGGACGAGAGCGGCACCCCGTCGCCCGCGACGCCGACCTCGGCGAAGCGCGCCATGCCCTCCGGATATCCCGCGCGCGGCGCCGCGCTCGCCGTCAGGAACACGGTGAAATCAGCGCTCCCGGCAGGCACGTCGCGGATCGAGAAGGCGACCTCTCCGGCGGCCGGCCCGGCAGCGCGCACCACCACGCCCTCCGGCGTCACCGCCACATTCACCGCACCCCGGATACGGCCGGCCAACGCCTGCCCCGCTGGCGCCCCCGCCCCAGCCAGCCGGTCCGGCTCCCCGGCCGCCAGCCGCACGGCAGGCCCCAGCGGCCGCCCCAGCCAGCCGGGACGCCCCTCCACGCCACAGACCAGCTCGTCCCAAAGCCCGACCGGCATACCCTTCCCGGCCGGCGGCATGTAGGCGTAGGTCACCGCCGCATCGCAAAACATCGCGCCTGCAAAGGCCAGGCGGTGACGTGAAAACGGCACCTCCACGTTGCGTGTCTCGCCCGGCTGGCCCGGCACGCCCTCCACCCACTTGTGGTTGATGTAGCTGAAGGCCGGGGCGAAGGCGTTGGCCTGCCAGAAGAGATGCCGGTTAAGCCCGCCCGACCAGTCGTCGACCCTCCAGTCCCGCAAGTCCGGCCAGCCCTCGCTCTCAATGCCGTTCAGGAAGCCGAACGCGCGCTGCGACGCCGCCCCCCCGGGGCCGAGCGCGCCGTCGCCCTGGATGATGCGCCCCGGCCCCAGCCGTTCGCGCAACGCCTTGGCAAACCCGGCCATCCCGATACCGTACACGTTGAGCCCGCCGACCACGCCGCCGTCCTCCACGCCGTCGCCGTCGGTGTCGCCCTGCGTCTCGTTGAACATCACGTCGAACTCGAGCCCGTCCAGCGCCTCCAGCACGCCGCCACGGCCGAACCAGCGGCCCAGCTCCTCCACCAGCCGGTCGGCGCAGCTCTTGCCCTCCTCATCCCTCGGGCAGAGCGACGAGAAGTTGTAGTACCAGAGCAGGTGGTTGTCCCTGCCCCACGGGCCCTCCACCTGATGCGCCGCCGCGCGCGACACGCCCGCCTTGAAGGCCAGCGGACGCGTGCCGTAACAGCCGCGCCGCACCCGGATCGTGCCGGCCCGGGCATCGGCCGAAAGGAGCTGCACCTGCTCGCAGCGCGACCAGTCGTGACGACCGTCCGCCGTGACGCCGAACAGCGCGACATCGTCGTTCGAGATCCGGTAACGGCCGCCCCCGATCCTAAAGCCGCCCGCGTCCGCCACGCGGATCTCCGTCTCGCCTTCCTCGGCCGGCACGTCCGACAGGATCTTCACCGCCCCGCGATACACCCAGTGCCCCGCAAAATAGCGCTCCGTCGCGTAGCGCGGGTCGCGTGCGTTGCCGTTAAAATGCAGCAGCACCGCCTGTCCCGGATGGTCACGCTTGAAACGCGAATACCACTCCGGGTTAAGCCGCCCACGCCCGACGATCTCCTCGTCGAGGCATTTGCCCATGATCCCCATCAGGCGGCCATACTCTCCCGCCCAGCGCTCGTAGGAGGCGTTCTGCCTGTACGCCCCATTCTCCGAGGAGCGGAAAAAGAAGGCCCGCGGATACTCCGGCCCGAGCACGGCCAGCTCAGGCACCTGATTGGCGGACGCCGTGCTGAACCCTGCCGACAGCAGGACGGCCGTGCCGATAGTCGCATATCGTTTCATGTCACCCTCTTGAGCCAAGCCCAGAAAGACGCGGAACGCCCATGACCCGCCCCCCGTTAAAATGCGAACCGGTGACGCCATAACCCCCGCCTGCCGCGCGGCGCACGGCTTGAGCCACCCCGACGGCGGGCCGTCTGGCCGGTATCGCGCTTTGTAGTATCCGTATCGGCTATGGAGGCGTCAAGCGCGCGCTTGGCTATGGAGCGCGGCGATAAGGAATATTCGCTCCCGATGCGTCTCGTCCCCCAACGTCAAGGTCAACGGCCCCGAGGGCCTTCTTCCGGGACCACGCCCGTAAAGGCCGCGTTGCCGGCGG
>JAKJGY010000206.1 GCA_022704145.1 Verrucomicrobiota bacterium | reverse complement strand
GCGGCGTCCGTCCCGCCCGCCGCCCACACCGCCACACCGCGCCCGGCCCAGCGCCGCGCCCGCTCGGCCCAAGCCTCATCAGCCAGCTCCGCCGCACCCACCACCAGTGCCCTGTAAGTCCGCTCCGACTCGAACCGCAGCGCCCCGTCCCGCACCGTCGCACCGCCCAGCATCGCCCGGCTGGCGAAGTCGCACGAATACCCCTCCAGCTCAGGAACAGGCCCGGCGCACGACACCAGGAAGTCCGCGGCCGGCTCGCCCGCCGAAAGCACCCCCTGGCACCGCCGCGCGTAGCGGCACGCCACGCGCCCCTCCTCGAAGGCCGACGCCCGCTCCCACACCCCGTCGCCGCCCTCCAACAGCAGCCGCTTCACGCCGTCCGCGAACAGCCCGTCCGCCTCCGGACGGAAGGCGAACGGCAGGAGCGCCGCCTCCGCGGCCGCGGTGCCGCCGACCGGCGCCAGCCGCCCCACCACCACGCGCCGCGCCATCACGCGCGCCGCGCCCGCCGCGCGCCGGTTACGCAACCGCTCCGCCTCACCGCACGCCGGACGCAGCGTCGGCCGCCGGAACGCCCACGCCACCTCCTCCGGCTCGGCAGGCGCCCCGCAAACCTCCAGGCCCGCCTCCAGGCCCGCCTCCTGCACCAGGTCGCCGATCACACGCGCGTACCGCTCGCGCCACGCCTCGCGCACCGTCTCGGCCATCTGCCGCCGCACATAAGCGGCCGTCGCGGCGTCCCCCACCTCCACGCCCGCCAGCGCAGGCAGGCACCCCGCCAGCCCCAGCCCGCTGCGCGCCACAAACGCCTCGCGCACATCCTCCGGCCACGGCAGGGCCCCTTCCCCGAAACCCGCGAACTGGCACCAGAGCAGCGTCGTCCCGTACTCGCGCACCAGCCGCCCTTGCAGCGCGACCAGCATCTGGTTCACATGGCCCAGCCCCGCCGCACGGTCGAACGGGTCGGGCAGCGGCGGCTCCACCGCCACGCTCCCGAACCACCAGACGCGCCACATCCCCTCCGCAGGCAACGGCCCGCGCCTCACATCCACCGGCTGGCTCGGCAGCACCGGCCCCCCCGCCGGCCACGCCAGGCAGGCCTCCTCGCGGTAACCCGGCCCCGGACCGAAGACCAGGGGCGTCATGTTGGTGGAGAGTCCCGTTGCGGCCACCTCGCGGCTCGACCACACCAGCCGGCGCGCCAGCGGCACGCGCTCCCCCTCCTGGACGAAATCGGAAACACCCAGCTCAAGGCCCAGCGCCCGGCAACGGGCCGCCACCGCCTCCAGCGCCGGCCACACCGGGCCGCCGCCCTGCGGCATCTCGAGCAGCACCCCCCCGGCCCCCATCGCGGCCAGCCGGCCGACCCGCCCGAGCGCCTCGTCCACCTCCTGCGCGTCGGCCACACGCACCACCGCGCTCGGCCCGCGCACCGACGGCGGCGGCTCCCTGAAACGCGCCTCCAACGGCCGCTCGGCCGCCGCCGCCCACCCGGCCGCCGCCAGCACGCACCCTAACCGTTTCCGCATCCGTCCCTCCTTCCCCGCGACACGCTCGCCCCATATCCCGACTCCTGCGCGCCACTCCGCCCCTAATCTGGATAATTGTATCAGGTCGCTTACGTAAAGTCAGGAACCGAATCCAGCCCGCCGTCGAGATCCTCTCGCAATCGCGTCAGGAGATCGGTACGCTCTTATTGGAAGAGAGGTGAGCCCCCATGTCCACGCCCCGCCATCCCAACATCAACTACACTGCGGGCTGGTTCTTCGTGACGACCCAAGTCGCGCGCAACAAATCGCTCTTCGGCGTGATCGCGGACAGCCTGTGCGTCCTCAACGACCTCGGACGCCGTGTGGAGTCCGTCTGGCGCGCCATGCCCGCGCGCTTCGCAACGCTCCGTCAGGACGCGTTTGTACTCATGCCCAATCACTTCCACGCCATCGTTCACCTGGCGCCGGGGACAAGCCCCGGCGCTACGATATCCCCGCAGGATTCTCGTGCCCCCGGGGTTTATCCCCAGTATCGTGCCCCCGGGGTTTATCCCCAGTATCGTGCCCCTGGGGTTTATCCCCAGTATCGTACCCCTGGGGTTCATCCCCAGGGCGGACTCTCCGCCGTCATGGGAGCCTTCAAGTCCCTAGCCGCCCGCGAGTATCTCGCGCTCCTCAAGGCCCGCCTGTGCCCCGACATCGGCCCGCACCTCTGGCTGCACAGTTTCCACGACAACCTCATCACCTCCCCTTCCGAGCTGGAGAACATCCGCGCGTACATCCGCGACAACCCCGCACGCTGGGACGACGACCGCTTCGGCCCTGTCACCACCCACCATCACGGCAACCTCGACCTCCTCGCCCGTCCCCTGACCGCCTTCGTCGCCAGCGAGGCGCCGGGGACAAGCCCCGGCGCTACGATAGATTCCTCCGGTATCGTACCCCCGGGGTTCATCCCCGGTGTTCCCGTAGCCCCGGGGTTCATCCCCGGGGTTCCCGTAGCCCCGGGGTTCATCCCCGGGGGGGTCATCTCCACCTTCACCTCCCCCGAGGAGCGCGCCGTGCTGGCGTGGTGCCTGCATACGCGTACCCCCTTCGTCCACATCTACCCTGGCGGCATCCCCAACCCCCTGCCGCAGCCGGTCGCGCGCGCCTGTTCCGAAGATCGGGCGCTGCTGCTCTCCCCCGTCACCCCCGGCACGGGCGTGAACAAACAGCGCGCCATCTGGTGCAACCGCTATGTCCTCTCGCAAGCCGCCACGATCCGTACCGGCACGATCCGCCCCGGCGGCTCCTTGGAAACCCTCCTCCACGCTCGCACCCCAGGAGCGCCGGGGACAAGCCCCGGCGCTACGATATCCCCCCAGTCTCGTACCCCTGGGGTTCATCCCCAGTCTCGTACCCCTGGGGTTCATCCCCAGGGTTCCCCCACCACATCGTAACACCGGGGTTCATCCCCGGTGTCGGACCTCCTGGCCCTCGCCGTCGGCCCGTCACTGCGGCTGTACGAGCACGCCGAATTCGGCGACGGTCGCGAACGCGCGGCCCTTGTACTCGCTCAGCGCGACCAGCTTGACGAAACGGCCGCGCACGGGCGCGGCGAAAGCCACGCGCTGCTCGCGATTCTGCGGCATCTCGAACTCACCCTCCCGCACAGGCGCGCCCCAGCTCTTGCCGTCCCGGCTGACGAACACCTGGTAGGCCTTGATCCAGCCGTTGTCGTTGCCGTCGCTGCGGCCCTGGTAGGCGATCCCCGCGACCGGCAGCTCCTCGCCGATATCCAGCGTGAGGAAGTGCGGGTACTTCGCCTCGGACGGCTCCCAGCGCGAGTGCCAGATCGTCTGCGGGTTGCCGTCAACCGCATGCGACGCCGGGCCCTCGCCGGGCTCCTGCTGCGAGTCGCAATCCACCACCCGGGTCTTCGCGGGGTTGCGCTTGACGCCGCCCGTAAGTGCCGCAAAGACCTGCCCCGCCACCGCGCTGCGCCCGCCGGACGCCGTGAAGGCCGCCGCCTTGACCGTCGCCGCACGGGCGCAGGCGAAGGGCCCCTCGTACCGGGCGGAGGCCGCCGTCGGCTCGGTGCCGTCCAGCGTGTAGCGCAGCACGCCCGACCCGGACAGCGTCACGAAGCCCTCCTCGTCGCGGGCGACCTGCGGCGCGTGCAGCGCAAGCACCGGCGCGCGCGCCAGCGCGCTCAGGCCCTTGTAACCCGCCCGGCAGGGGCGCATCACATAGGTGTACTGGACCGGACGGGCCGCAAGCATGTACTTCTCCATCGGCCGGGGGCCGCAGCTCGCACCGCCCAGTCCGAGCTGCGCGACGTCCAGGCTCAGGCAGACCTCGGCGCGCGGCTCGGGCGGGTTGTAGAGGCGCTCCATACCGTTGCGGTGGCGCGCGCCATCAAGATCCTCCGAGGTGTAGTGCAGGGCCGTCACGAAGAGCGGCCGGGGGAAGGTGAAGAGCACGCCGTCGCCCGCCTTGTCGGTGAAGGCCGCCCAGCGCACGTCGGTCTTGCCGCCGCACTCCTGCGGACGCACATAGTCCACATACTGGCCCGTGACCGTGCCCTCATAGTAGCCGATATCACTGCCGGTGTTACGGTCGATGTAGTTCTCCCACGGGCCGCGGCCGTAGTAAGCCATCTGCTCCAGCGCGCCGTCGAGCATCATGCGTACGCCCAGGCGCGGCAGCACGGGCAGCTTGCCGGCCGGCGTGACGGTGTCCTGGACCGACACCGTGCCGTCTCCGGCGACCAGATACTCGGACCGGTGGGTGAAGCGGCCGCTCTTGAACCCGCAGGCCTCGACCACGGCGACGATGCGCACCGTGCCGTCCTTCAGGGCCTCCGCCTCCAGCGGCCGCGCGTGGTAGCTCATCTGCGTCAGGCCCGAGTCGAAGAAGGTGCCGCGCAGCCAGCCGTCGTTGTCCACGAAGGCGCGGAACGTGTTGAAGCGCGGGCCGCGCACGACGCCCGCCGCGTCGCCCATCACCGCCTTACCGTTGTAGGCCAGGCGCGCGATCGTGCCGGTCTTACGGCTGACGACCAGCTCGAAGCCCTTGCCGCTGACCGTCACCGCGTCCGCGTCCTGCTTCAGCGCGACCTTGGCGGCCGGCGCGGCCGCAGGCGCCGCAACCGCGGCGGGCACGGCCAGCTTGAACGGAAGCTGGCTGGCGGCGACCTCGTGGCCCTTGTCGGCCCAGAGGGTCTTCTCGCGCAGATGGAAGCTCACGCGATAGAGGTACTCCGCGCCCGGCACGGCGCGGACCTTGGGCACCGGCACGGCGACGGTCTTGCGCGAGAGCGGCGCGACCTCGAGCGCGCCGAGCGTGCCGTCCTCGATAACCTGGCCGTCGCACGACAGCGCCCAGCGCGCCTCGAAGGCCCGGGCGTCGGTGAACCCGAAGCGGTTCCAGACCTCGACCTTGCCGGTGGCGGCGTCCTCCGCCGTGACCACGAGGTTCTGGTGGACGCGGCCAACCTCGACCAGCTTCGGCGTGACCTCACGGGTCGGGCCGATCACGCCGTTGCAGACGAAGTTGCCGTCGTTGGGCTTGTCGTCGAAATCGCCGCCGTAGGCCAGGTAGCGTACGGGCTTGCCGTCCGGACCGACGCGGTCGGTGGTCTTCCAGAGGGCCTGGTCGATCCAATCCCAGATACAGCCGCCGGAGAGCGAGTCACTGGAGTAGTAGGCCTCCCAGTACTCCTTGAAGTTGCCGATCGCATTCCCCATCGCATGGGCGTACTCGCACAGGAAGAACGGCTTGTCCGTCGTCTTGCCGCGGCCGTAGAGCCACTCCACCGTCGGGTACATCGCGCTGTCAACATCAGCGATCTCGTTATAGCGCTCGTAATGGATCGGCCGCGTCGGATCGAGCGCGCGCACGGCGTCGCGCGCCGCCTTGAAATTCTCGCCCGGGCCGGCCTCGTTGCCGAGCGACCACAGGAAGATGCTGGCGTGGTTCTTGTAATTCTCCACCTGGTTCACGTTGCGCTCCACGTGCGCCTGTTTCCAGGACGGCGGATGGCCGAGCGACTCCTTGCCGTAGCCCATGCCGTGGCTCTCGACGTTCGCCTCGCCGACCACATAGATGCCGTAGCGGTCACAGAGCTGATACCAGAAATAATGGCACGGATAGTGGCTCGTGCGGACGGTGTTGATGTTGAAACGCTTGAAGAGCAGGATGTCGCGCAGCATGTCCGCGCGGCTGAGCGTGCGCCCGTTCTCCGGGCAGGTCTCGTGGCGGTTCACGCCCTTGAACTTGATCGCCCGGCCGTTGAAGAGGAGCTTGCCGTCGCGCCAGTCGACCTGCCGGAACCCGACCTTGCAGGAGCGGATGTCGGTCGCGCCGTCCGCCGTGAGCGTCATGACCAGCGTGTAGAGGTAGGGGTCCTCGGCCGACCACAGGCGCGGCGCGCCCACCGGCAGCGTCACGTCCGCCACGGCGTCGGCGCCGCCTGCGGCCAGCGGGAGGCGCGCCTCGGGCAACGTCGCCGCAAGCCGGCCGTCGGCATCGAACAGTTGGCTCCGTACGGTGGCGGCCGCCGCCTGGCCATTCAGCGCGCGGGCCTTCAGGCGCAGGCCCAGCGTCGCGTCCCTGTAGGCGGCATCCAACTTCGTGGTCACCCAGAAGTCCCGCAGCTCCGCAGCAGGCGGCGAGAAGAGCGACACGTCGCGGTAGATGCCGCTGAAGCGGAACATGTCCTGGTCCTCCAGATACGAACCGTCGGACCAGCGGTAGACCTCGACGGCCATCAGGTTCTCGCCGTCCTTGAGGTAGGGGGTGAGGTTGAACTCGGCCGGCAGCTTGCTGTCCTCGCTGTAGCCCACACTGCGCCCGTTGACCCAGAGGTAGAAGGCGGAGTAGACGCCGTCGAAGCGCACGAAGACCGGGCGGCCCTTCCAGCCGGAAGGCACGGTGAAGACGGTGCGGTAGGAGCTGACCGGATTGTACTCGGTGCCGATTAAAGGCGGGTTCTTCTGGTGCGGGAAGCGGATGTTGGTGTAGATCGGGATACCGTAGCCGCGCAGCTCCACGCAGCTCGGCACGTCGATCGTCGCCCACGCGCCCGCGTCGAACGCCGGCTTGAAGAAGTCGGCCGGCCGGTCATCCACGCTGCCGGCCCAGTGGTAGCGCCAATCGCCGTTGAGCGACAGGCGGTACGGCGTGGCGGGCTCCTCGGGCGTCAGCGCCGCCTTGGCGTCGGCCAGCGGAAAACATGCGGCGCGCGCGGGCTCGCGGTTGACGGCGTTAACCTGCTCGTTCTCCCACTCGCGCGCGGCAACGGCGAGGCAGAGGGTTCCGGTCATAAACAGCAGCAGCTTCTGCATAGGGCATCTTCTCCG
>JAKJGY010000205.1 GCA_022704145.1 Verrucomicrobiota bacterium | reverse complement strand
TTCTGGCCCAGACCGGCCAACCATGATTCTGTAATCATGATTCTGTCCGAACCGACCTCGAACGCTGTTGACCGTGACCACTCTGCCGCGAGGCGCGGCCAGCCCGACCGCGTGCCGGTGCAGAGAGTTCACAGAATCATGTTTACAGAATCATGCGGCGACGTGCTTATGCCCGCCTGACCGTGCGGAGGTGTCGCCTGTCGATGACCCTATCAAGCCCCCTTGTGGACCACGGCCGGGAGGCCTTCCCTGCCGTGGGCAAGGACGTGACCGGCAGACGAAAGGTCTGTCATTTTTTCGGCCGTCATATCGTTGCCTCATTAATAAGTAACGTTGGCGCAAAGAGAAGGTGAGAAGGAAGCGGCTAACATCGGTGTCGGGGTCGGTATCGGGATCGGGATCGAAAAAAGCAGACCGACCCCGATACCGATACCGACACCGACACCGAGAGACAACCATGACCGCCAACAACGCGCCAGCAAGGGCTAATCGCGCTTTTCGCTCAAAAACCGGCCATCCGACTTCAACAATCAAAAATCGCGCCCACCGTGAGCGCGATATTTCACAATCATGGACATGGTAGCCAAAAGGGGGGAGCAGCGACCGGCGCACGGGCAGGACGCCCGCCCCACGGAGAGCGCGGACTTGACCGGCATACGGCCCTCGGGGTACGCTTTCAAATGTCGGAACATGGAGGAGCGGATATGGATCAGCAAGCCGTCAACCGGGCGGAATGGGCCAATCCCGAGAACTGGTCCGTTGGCCTGTATTTCAGCAAGCGGGACAGCCGCACCTGGGTCCCTAAGTCCATCCCGTGGATGGGCTGGACGCTGAACCTCGGCACGCGCGCTGGCGCGTGCTGGATGCTGGGCTTCCTGCTTGGGCTGCCCGTGCTCGCGACTGTCCTGATGGGCCTGGCCCTCGAACGCTAGGAGGCGTGCGGGACACCGCCCATGCGGGGCCTGAGCTACCCGGCCTGGTGCCGACGGCGGTAGGCCAGCGGCGTGCAGCCGGTCTCCGCCGAGAACGCATGGCTGAAGTGCGCCTGGTCGTAGAAACCGCAGGCCTGCGCGATCATGGCCATGCTGAGGTGCGAGTCGCGCAACAGACGGCCCGCCTGCTCGATCCTGATGCGCGCCAGGGTGCGCTGCGGCGACTCGCCGATCATCTTACGGAAGAGCCGCTCCAGTTGGTTGACCGACACGCCCACCTGCCGCGCGACGTGCGCCACCGACAGCTTCTCGGCGAAACGCTCGTGAAACAGCGCCACCGCCTGCGCGACCCGGCCCACGCCCAACGGCGCCGCCGCGACGCCCGTCACCTCGCGCGACAGACCGACCAGGCCG
Organism: Verrucomicrobiota bacterium; assembly: GCA_022704145.1. Lineage (GTDB taxonomy): Bacteria > Verrucomicrobiota > Kiritimatiellia > RFP12 > UBA1067 > JAKJGY01. The sequence goes on along the minus strand of JAKJGY010000205.1, from coordinate 5,502 downwards.
ACCACCTTGCCCGCGGAGTCCCGCAGCGGCACCTTGCTGGTGACCACAAGCTGCGGCGAGCCCTTGCCGCCCGGCTCGGGCTCCACGCGGTTGAGCGCCGGCAGCCCGTCCGCCATCACGCGGCGGTCGTCAGCCATGTACCGCCCGGCCTTCTCCGGCGGAAAGAAGTCACGGTCGGTCTTGCCCAGCGCCTCGGCCGCGCAGCGCACCCCGCAATACTCGCAGCCGCGCGGGTTCAGATACATGAAACGGCCACGCCGGTCTTTGACAAAGACCGAGATGTCCGGCAGGAGGTCGAAAAGCTGCGTCAGGCCATGCTCGGGTGCCACGCGCCGAAAGAAGGCGGCCGCCGCTGGATGTTCCTTCATGGTGAAAGAATACAAAAAATATTCCGTTGCTTACAAGACGCCGTTTCCAGACGGCGTATACTTTCCGGGCAGAGTATAGAAAGGATTGCGTTATGTCCACAAAGACCACGCGTCGCGCCTTCCTAGCGACCGCCGCCACGATCTCTGTCCTGCCGCGCCGGCTGTTCGCCCAGGGCGGGCGGCCCGGAGCCAACGGCAAGCTCAACGTCGCCGGCATCGGTATCGGCGGCATGGGCAAGGCCAACCTCCACCAGATCGTCAACGCCGGCCACGCGGTCACGGCCCTCTGCGATGTCGACCGCGCCTACGCCGCGCCGGTGATCGCGCAGTACCCGCAGGCCACGTTCTACACCGACTACCGCGAGCTGCTCGCCCGGCAGAAGGACCTCGACGCGGTGCTGATTGCCACGCCGGACCACACGCACGCCCTGATCGCCGCCGCCGCGCTCAAGGCCGGCAAGCACGTCTTTGTGCAGAAGCCGCTCTGCCACGACATCTTCGAGTGCCGCGAGCTGATGCGGCTCGCGAAGGAGAAGGGCCTCGTGACGCAGATGGGTATCCAAGGACACGCCAGCCCCGGCTTCTACCTGATCAACGAGTGGCTGGCGGCGGGCGGTATCGGCGAGCTGCAGAGCATCGACGCCTGGTGCGACCTCTCCTACTACCCCTGGGGACGCGCGGGCTGGAGCACCCTGCTCGGACGTAAGCCGGAGAAGGGCGAGCCCGTGCCGGCCACGCTCGACTGGGACCTCTTCCTGGGGCCCGCGCCCGTGCGCGACTACCACCCCACCTACCACCCGGCCCGCTGGCGCGCCTGGTGGGACTTCGGCAACGGCATGATGGGCGACCGCGGCGCGCACACCCTCGACTCGGTCTTCACCGTACTGGGGCAGCGCATGCCCTCTTCGGTCGACGCCACCTCCTGCGGGCTCAACCCGGACATCCACCCGCTCTCGGCGATCATCACCTTCCAGTTTCCCGCCGACGGCGGCAAGCCGCCGCTCACGCTCACCTGGTACGAGGGCACCCGCCCGCCGCGGCCGGCCGAGCTGCCCGACGACCAGAAGCTGCCCGCCGAGGGCGGCGTGCTCTTCAACGGCAGCAAGGCCAAGCTCGTCTGCGGCGTCTACGGCGACAGCCCGCGCCTCATCCCCGAATCCGCGATGAAGGCCTTCCCGCGGCCGCCCCAGACGCTGGCGCGGCCCAAGGGGGGCATCGAGGGCGACTGGCTGAACGCCATCGTCGAAGGCCGCAAGGCGTGCGCCGACTTCGCCTACTCCGCGCGGCTGACCGAGCTGACCCTCCTCGGCAACATCGCCAAGCGCGTCGACGGCCGCATCGTCTGGGATGACGCCGCGATGCGCGTGACCAACAACGAAGAGGCCAACCGCTTCATCACCGGCTCGCGCCGCGCGGGCTGGGAGCTGTGAAAGACGGGCGGACACCGCCGTCCGCCCCTATGAGGAACCCCCGATGACCGCTTTGCAACGCTACCTCGCCACGCTCCGCGGCCAGCCCGCCGACTTCCTGCCGCGGGTGCCGATCCTGATGCAGTTCGCCGCCGAGCACATCGGCTCGAACTACGGCGCTTTCGCCTCCGACTGGCGCGTGCTGGTCGAGGCCAACCTGCGCTGCCGCGACGACTTCGGCTTCGACCAGGTGAGCGCCATCTCCGACCCCTACCGCGAGGTCCAGGGTTTCGGCGGCGTGATCCGCTACGAGGCCGACCACGCGCCCACCTGCCCGCAGACGGTGCTGCGCGACATCCACGACCTCGCGCCCCTGCGCGCGGACCCCGACCCCTACGCCTGCGAGCGCATGCTCGACCGCCTGCTGGCCGTGCGCGCCTTCAAGGAGCGCGTCGGCGGCGAGTGCTCCATCCTCGGCTGGGTGGAGGGTCCGGCGGCTGAGGCGGCCGACCTGCGCGGCGTGCAGGACTTCCTCATGGACCTGATGGATGACGGCGAGGCCTGCCGCCAGCTCATGGCGCTCTGCACGCGCACGGCCATCCGTTTCGCCACGGCCCAGCTTGCGGAAGGCGCCGACACGATCGGCGTGGGCGACGCCATCTGCAGCCAGATGCCACCCGAACTCTACCGCTCGCTGGTCTGGCCGTTCCAGAAGGAGCTGTGCGACGCGATCCGCGCCCAGGGCGGCCTCGTCAAGCTGCACATCTGCGGCAACATCACCCACCTGCTGCCGCATATCGGCGAGCTGGGCGTGGACATCCTTGACATCGACCACATGGTCGAGCCCCGGAGCGCGCGCCAGGCTGTCGGCCCGAAAGTCGCCATCGCCGGCCGCGTCGACCCGGTGGCCGATGTGCTGCACGGCACGCCCGAGGGCATCCGGCGCGCCGTGGCGTCGAGCTACGAGGCGATCGGCAACCCCCACCTGGTCATGGCCGGCTGTGAGATCCCCCCCGGCACGCCTCCCGCGAACCTCCGCGCGCTCTGCGAGCCCGTGCGCGCGTGTCCCGCCGCCCCTTAAGGCCAATCAAATACGCAAATAACCTGTCCCTTGGCCCTCTCCCGTCCGTAGGCCGGTCCGCGCCCAGTACGGCAGGCGCTACGAGCCTGCTGTCCAGGTCCCTGCTCCCCGTCGCACGGGCATCCCTGCCCGTGCCCCGTCCGTGTTGCCGGTCTAACGTGCAAATAGCCCTTAGTCGCCCGCTTAGTCGTCCGTTTACCTCCCGCAGCTTTTCGTCTATACTCACCCGCCATGAGTACCCCCCGCACGCGCGCCGCACGGGAGCTGCAGGCCATCCTGGCGCAGGCCGTCACCCAGGGCCCCGCCGCGGTCGTGGTGACCGACTCCGACGGCGTCATCGCCTATGTGAACCGCACGTTCTGCGCCCTCACCGGCTACACCCCCTCCGAAGTGCTCGGCCGCCCGGCCTCGCTGCTGAAATCCGGCTTCATGCCCGCCGACGGTTACCGCGCGCTCTGGCAGACCTTGCGCCAGGGCAAGGAGTGGTCCGGCGAGTTCCACAACCGCCGGAAGGACGGCGGGCTCTACTGGGAGCTGGCCGCCATCTCCCCCGTCCGCGACGCCGACGGGCGTATCACCCACTTTCTGAAGATCGCCGAGGACGTCACCGAGCGCAAGCGGCTGGAGGCCGACCTGCAGGCCTCCGTCACCGCGCTCAGCGCCCAGCAGAGCCAGCTCCAGGCCGCCAACGAGCAGCTCACCGCCACCACCCAGGCGCTCCGGCGCAGCCGCGACCAGTTGCGGCGGCTGGCGCAGCGCGACACGCTCACCGGCCTGCTGAACCGCCGCGGCTTCGCGGCCGGCCTGCGGCGCGTGACCGCCCTCGCCGACCGCCAGGGCCGGAGCGTCGGCTTCCTGCTGATCGACGTCGACCGCTTCAAGCAGCTCAACGACCGCCTCGGCCATGCCGCAGGCGACCGTGTTCTCAAGCGCCTCGCCGCGCTGCTCCGCCGCACCCTGCGGGCCTCGGACCTCGCCTGCCGCTACGGCGGCGACGAGCTGCTGGTCGCCCTGCCGTCCGCCGACGCCGCCCAGACGCTCCAGACCGCCGAGCGGCTCCGTGAGGCCGTCCGCGCCTGCGGCCCCCTCGCGGGCGTGTCTGCGCCGCCCGTCACCCTCTCGATCGGCGCGGCCTGCTCGGAGCCCGCCGCGCGTGAGGCGCCCCTGGCCGTCATCCGGCGCGCCGACCGCGCCCTCTACCGGGTCAAGGCCGCAGGCCGCGACGGCCTGGCGTTCGAGGACGCGGCCCCGCCGCCCCCCGGCGCGGCCGCCGGCCCGGGCCTGCCCGCACGGGCCGCGCCCCCGGCGTGCCCGCAGGCCGTCGCGCTGCTGCTCGACGCCCTCGACGCCCGCGACCCCGCGACCGCCGCCCACTGCCGCCGGGTGGCGGCCCTCGCCGACCTCCTCGCGGGCGCGCTGGGCCTGTCCCCGGACGCGCGCGCGCTCCTGCTCCAGAGCGCCTGGCTGCATGACATCGGCAAGCTCGCCGTGCCTGACGCCGTGCTGCTGAAGCCCGGCCGGCTGAACGCCGCCGAGCAGGACGCCGTGCGCGAACACGCGCGGCTCGGCCACACCCTGCTCGCCCGTCACCCGGAGCTGGCCGCCGCCGCAGACGCCGTCCTGCAGCACCACGAGCGCCTCGACGGCTCCGGCTACCCGCAGGGCCTGAAAGGCCGCCAGCTCAGCCGCGCCGCCCGCATTCTCGCGGTGGCCGACACGTACGACGCGCTCCGGTCCGAACGCCCCTACTCGCGCCCCAGGCCTGCCGGGGAGGCGCTGCGCGAACTCCAGCGCGGCCGCGGCGCGCTCTTCGACCCGCGCGTGGTGGCGGCGCTCGCGCGGCACCAGGCGGCAGCCGAGGGCGCGCGCGCCCTCCTGCCGCCGCCCGGCTGAGGCCGCCGCGGCGCTCACACCTCCGGCGGCAGCCGCTCGAACTCGATCTCGTAGGTCTCCTGCTGTGTGGCCTGGAAGTAGGTGCCGCGCAGCCGGTCGTGCTCCGCGTCGTAGATCAGCGTGTAGGCGGAGCCGGGATAGTTCACGTCGCGCAGCTCGACGTAGACCTTGGTGAAGCCGCGCTCCTTGTAGAGCCGCGCCTGGCCGACATGGATCGGCCCCGGGTTGAAATAGGCGGCCTCCAGCGCGTTCTCCGGCAGCAGGCGCCGCAGTTCGATCACATACCCGCCATCGGGGCGGTGCCAGCGGCCCTTGAGCCGCTCGAACTCGCCGGTCAGCGCGGCCGCCCGCGCGGCGCCCTCAGGCGCGGCCCCGGCCGCCGCCGGCGCGGCCTCGCGGCCGCAACCGCCAGCCAGCAGGGCCGCCACAACCCCCGCACACACCCACCCCTTCGGAAAACCGCGCATAGCACCCTCCCGTTTGCCCGCACCCTCCGGAACACGCTCCGGGGGCGATCCCAGCCCCTTATCTTAACCCTTCCGCCCGGCCGCGCACAAGGCCCGCCTACGCACGCACCTGCGGCAGGAGGTCGGCCAGCACGGCGAGCGCGCCGACGACCTCCTCCTCGGTGTTGCCGCGCCCGAGCGAGAACCGCAACGACGCGCGCGCCAGCTCGGGCGGCAGCCCCATCGCCACCAGCACATGGGGCGGCTCGTGCCGCGCCGTGGCGCACGCCGACGTGGTCGCGACC
>JAKJGY010000034.1 GCA_022704145.1 Verrucomicrobiota bacterium | reverse complement strand
TGAAACCGCCGGTCAGCGTCAGAGAAGAACCGGTCAGGACGTAACCGGCCTGAGCCAGCGTGACGCCGGTGACTGAAAGCCCCGCCAGGTCGTTCGAACTCATCTGGCGCTGGGAGCCGCTGAAGAGCAGCGAGTCCCCTGAGACCGGCACCGACACGTCGCCATCCCAGTTCGCCGGAGTGCTCCACAGCGCGTCGGCTGCCGCGCCGCCGTCCCACGTCCGCTCAACCGCGAGCGCGCGTATGGGCAGAACCGAGGCAACTGCCAACATGACGGCCACCGTCAGCCCTGTCGCGAATGAACCGCCAATAAACCATGAACGCCAGTTGACTCTCATCTTGTCCAACTCCTTTACCATCGAGTCCAAAACTTAACCGACACCATGAGTTGAAAGGATACGCGCTTATGACGCATCCTCCTAGCTGGATGAATATCCAGTGTACAAGGAGGGGAGAAAAGCGTATATCCCGACCGACTCTGACTTGTCAACCCGGCCTGGCAAGACGTATCGTACCGGCATGCAGTATCGAACGACACTCCTCGCGGCAACGCTTATAAGTTGCCTGGCGGGGCTGTCCGCTTTCCGCGACGCGCGGGGGGCGGAACGGCTCCTGGAGCACTATGTCGTTCGACAGTGGACGCAGGACGAGGGGCTTCCTAGCGACCAGATCGAGGATTTCGAAGCCGGCCCGGACGGCTTCTTCTGGCTCGCCTCAGGCCGCGCGCTCTACCGTTTCGACGGCGCCACATCCGAGTTGCTGATGCAGGCCACTGAGGCGGGCCCCCCCATCTCAGCCTTCATCCCGTTAACCGAGGGGAGCGCACTGGTCTCCTTGCTGACGAGCGTACGGCAGTATCAGGCCGGAGGCGCGCCGGCTGACAGGCGCCGGCTAGACTCTCCGCTTGGCGCCAACATTGACTTCGTCCGGGCGCCGAACGGCGTGGTGTGGGGCGTCGCCCAGTCGGGCGTCATCCGCTATGACGACGGCCCCCCCCGCAGCTTCGCCGCCCCGGAAATCCAACCGCATGCGCCCGACTCGCGGTTCCACGGCGGCTGCATCGACACCGTCGGCCGTATCTGGCTCGTGACGCAGAGCCGGCTGTTGCGGTTCGACCCCGACGCCGCAGTGTTCGAAGCGGTCGAGGCCCCGGATAACCCCGACCTCGCGATCGGCGGCTATGAACGCATCTTCGCGGGACGTGACGGCCGCGTCTGGCTGTACCTTCACCCCTGCCATCTCTTTGTCCATGAGGACGCCTCGGGGTGGCGACGGATCGAAACCGGATACACCGCCGAGCAGCGGCTCGGAATCCGCACCCTTCTGGAAACCGGGCCGGACGAGGTCTGGTTCGGCACCGAGAACGCCCTCCACCGGATCTGCAAAGGCGTGCGCGCCGAACTTACCGCAGCCGACCTCGGCGCGCCGCTCTATCCCTCCGCCCTTGTGCCCTCCGAAAACGGGGGCCTGTGGGTCGCCCTGCGCGGAGCCGGCCTGTTGCACCTGCGGCCGCGCGCCGTACGTATGCTGCGCTCGCCTGCGCTCTCAGGTCGCCAGCCTTTCTACGCACTTTCACCCCTTAAAAACGGGGCCGTCCGCGCGAGCGTCGCAGGACAGGGGCTCTTCTGCGGGCCGGTGGAGCAGCTTGCGCGCGAGGAGCAGACGCCGCTGCTGCAGCAGACCAGCGTGGCGACGATCCTCAACGAGCCTGACGGCGTCACGTGGTATGCGACGCTCGGCAACTACCTGATCCGGCAGCAGGGCGCTTTCGAGGAGGTCGTCGCGATCGAGCGCGCCGCGCCGCTGCCGACATGGAACGTGACCGCGCTCGTGCGGACAAGGGACGGCGTCTTGTGGGCCGCGTCACCCAACGGCCTGTTCTACGTCGAGGACTGTAAGCCGCCCCTGCTGCGCGTTGTCACCAAGGAGCGTACGGACACGCTCATCCTCGACCGTTCAGGGACGCTCTACGCCGCCTGCGTGAACGGCCTGTTCCGCATTGCGCCGGGCTCACAGGACGTGGTGCGGGTGGCGGCCCCCCCGCGCGCTCACGCCATCCGTGTCTTGGCGGAGGATCAGGACGGCAGCCTCTGGGCAGGCACCACCGGCGGGCTCTTTCTCTGCGACCGTAAGGGCGGCCGTCTGACCCCCGCCCCCGGTGAGTGGTATCAGCCCGAACGCTGTATCCAGCAGATTCTGTTCGATCATGAAGGACGGCTCTGGCTCGGCACGCGGACCGGCATCTTGCGCCTGGGCGCCACCCCTAACGAGGGCGCACGCCTGTTCGACCAGACCGACGGCATGGAGACGGTCGAGTGTTCGGGCGGGTTCACGCCCGCCGGACTCGCTTGCGAAGACGGCCGGCTCCTCTTTCCAACGCTCAACGGGCTTGCCTGTGTCGACCCGCAGCGGCTCGCGCATACGGCCGCGCCAACGGTGCGCCCCCTGCTCATCGACAGCCCCTCCGTCCTGCCTGCGGGCACGCGCTCGGTCACCTTCCGGTTCTCGGCGCTGCCGGTCTCCGAAGGCCTGCGGGCGCGCTTCTCCTGGCAGCTCGACGACGAGCCGTGGTCGGCCCCCTCCGCCGCGCGCAGCGCCGCGTTCGGCCGCCTCACACCGGGACAGCACCGCCTGCGCGTGCGCGCCCTCGACCGCGAGGGCGGCGGCGCCGCCCCGCTTGTCCACCTCTTCCTGGTGCGTCCGCTGTTCTGGCAGTCGCCGCTTTTCCGTGTCACGGTGCTGCTGTTGGCACTTGGCGTCAGCGGCGCGCTCGCGGCCGCCCTCACGCGCCGCCGCGCCCAGCTCAAGCTCCGCAGGCTCGCACGCGAGCGCGCCCTCGACCTCGAGCGCGCGCGCATCGCCCGCGACCTGCACGACGACATCGGCGCGGGCCTCACCCGCATGGCCATGCTCAGCGCGCAGGGCTGTTACATACCGGACATGCCCCAGGCGGCCAATGACCTCAACGCGCGGATCTTCAGCGCCGCCCGCGAGACCAGCCGCGCGCTCAACGAGATCGTCTGGGCCGCAAACCCCGACAAGGACGACACCGAACAGGTCGCCGCCTACCTTGTCCTCTATGCCGAGAATTTCCTGCGCGACGCCGGCTTGCGCGCCAAAGTCCTGCTCGCGCCCGACCTCCCCTCCATCCGCCTGCCGCCCTCCATCCGCCACCCGCTCTTCCGCGCGGTCAAGGAGGCGCTCGCGAACACCGCCAAGCACGCCCGCGCCACCACGGTCACGCTGGCCATCCGCTGCCACGAGAACGCCCTGATCGTCGAGGTCGCGGATGATGGCTGCGGCTTCTCGCCGGAGACGGTGCACGCAGGCAACGGGCTGGCCTTCATGCGCAAGCGGCTGTCTGAGATCGGCGGCGCCTGCGACCTCGACACCGCTCCCGGACGCGGCACACGCCTCACGTTCACCCTACACCTCACCCGTCAAGCAGAACCCCCACTTTATGCCTGATCAAGCTCCCTCCATCACGGTCTCGGTCGTCGAGGACGACCCGCTCCACCGCGAGCTGCTCTGCACGACGCTGCAGCGCACGCCCGGCATGCGCCTGTTCGACGCCTTCGGCACGGCGGAAGAGGCCCTCGCCGGCCTGACACGCCGACCTCCCGCCGTCGTGGTGACCGACATCAACCTGCCCGGCCTGAGCGGGGTCGACCTCGTCGGCCGGCTCTCCGACACGCTGCCCGACACCCAGTTTCTGATGCTGACTTTCTACCAGGACGGCGACACGCTCTTCCGCGCGCTACAGGCTGGCGCCATGGGCTACCTGATCAAGCCGGTCAAGCCGGAGGAGCTGGTCGCCGCCGTCCAGGACGTCTGCTGCGGCGGTGCGCCCATGTCCGGTGTGATCGCGCGCCAGCTCGTGCGCTCCTTCCAAAAGCCTTCGCGGCCAGAATTCAACCTCTCTCCACGTGAGACCGAGGTTCTGGGACTCCTCGTCGAGGGCCTGCTGTACAAGGAGATCGCCGACCAGCTCGGCGTCAGCCAAAGCGCCGTGCGCCACCACATCGAACACATCTACAAAAAGCTTCACGTGCGTTCGCGCTCGGAAGCCATCACCCGCTATCTGGGAAGGAACTGATGAACACCCAACACCCGACGCCCAACACCCGACGTTCCCTACGAAGACTCGGACTGGCCGCGCTCGCGCTGCTCGCAGCAGGCGCGACAGCCGCCGAACAGCCGCTCTTCCTCGACAACGGTCATGTCCGGCTCGGCATCGACCTCGCCTCCGGCGGCAGCGTCTTCTGGTTCGGCCCCGCCTCAAACCGCGTCAACCTGCTGAACCACTACGACCGCGGCCGCTTCATCCAGCAGTCCTACTACGGGGTCGCCGACGGCTCGCTGTGGAATAAGAAGCCCTGGCGCTGGAATCCCGTGCAAGGCGGCGACTGGCGCGGCGCTCCCGCACGGCTGCTGAGCTGCACGGTCACCACCAACCGGTCCGGCCAGGCCGTGGCGCTCGTCTCGCGCAGCATGCCCAAGCACTGGGCTTCGGGCGCGGATATCGACGACGCCGTCATGGAGCAGCACATCACCCTGACGAACGCGCTGTCCCACATCCGCTACAGCTTTTCCTACACCGGCACCGTCACCCACCCGCCCGCGCACCAGGAGCTGCCCGCCGTCTTCGTCGACGCCGCCTACACCAACCTGGTCTACTACGGCGGGCCAAAGCCTTGGACGGGCGACGCGCTGACCCGTGCCGTTCCAGGCTGGCCCAACGAGGGCAAGAAGACCACAGAGCACTGGGCCGCGTACGTCAACGGCGCCGACATCGGCGTCGGCGTCTTCACGCCCGGCACAGGAAGCCTCACCTGTTACCGATTTGAGGGAAACCGTAAGACCGGCCCCTCCGGCGCAGCCTGTTCCTACTTCGCGCCGCTCCGCACTTTCGCGATCACGCCGGGCTTCACCTTCGCCTACGACGTCTGGCTCACCGTCGGCCCCCTCCCAGAAATCCGCTCCCGCTTCGCCGCCGTGCGCTGACGCTCCCGCGTTCTCTTGCATCATGCAGGCTTACGTCCTATACTGAACATCACTCAACTGTTCGGAACGGTTAATTGCGCATGACAGGAGCCTGCGATGTCCGAATCCCACAAGCCGGCCGACCCCAGACCGCTGATCGCCTTTACCGAACGGCAAAACAGTATCGTGGCCGCCGGCCTGACCGCGCTGTGCGCCACGCTTGTGCTGGCGTTCGTCGGCCTGCTCCTGTGGAGCGCCTACGCCCTGCTCTCGGCGGTCTCGGTCGTGCTCACGCCGCTGCTGGCGGCCATGATCCTCTCACTGCTCTTCAGGCCCTACTACCTGTGGCTCCACGCCCGCCTGCGGCGGCTCCACGCGCTGGCCATTCCGGCGCTCTTCCTCTCCGTACTCCTGCCGCTTGGCGCGTTGCTCTTCTTCTTCGGCTCGCTGCTCGTCGCGCAGGTGCTCGCGTTCTTCGAGTATTTGCCGACCCTGGCAGAACGTGTCTCGACAGCCCTCACCGCCGACAATCCCGGCCTTCAGGAGTTTATCGCCAAATTCGGGCTCGAGGAGAAGCTGCCTCTGCTGACCGATCCCGACGCCTTCGTCGCCGAGCTGGTCAAGCGGATCTCGCTCGGCGACGTCGGAGGCAGGGCGCTCGCCTACGGCATGGACGCCCTGAAGTTCCTTGTCTCGCTGGTCGGCTGGCTGATCGTGCCGGTCTACCTGATCTACTTCCTGACGGCCAAGCCCTTCACCGGCAAGAACGTAGAGGACTACTTGCCCATGCTCAAACCCGCCACCCGCAGGGATGTCGCCTACCTGGTCGACGAGTTCCTTGCGATTCTGACCGCCTTCTTCCGCGGCCAAGTGACGATCGCCCTGATCCAGGGCATCCTGTTCGGCCTGGGTTTCTGGCTGGTGGGCCTGCCGTACGGCTTGCTGCTCGGCTTCAGCCTGGGCCTCTTCAACCTCGTGCCCTATCTCGGTAACATGGTCGGGCTCGCGGTCGCGCTGCCGATGGCCCTGTTCGGCGAGGGTGGCGGCGGCCTTCGCCTTGGCCTCGTGTTCGCGGTTTTCGCCCTCGTGCAGCTTCTGGATGGCTACGTCATCACCCCGCGTATCCAGGGTAAGCGCACGGGGCTGAACGACGTGACCATCATTTTCTCCATCCTTTTCTGGGGCGTGGTCTTCAAAGGCCTGCTGGGCGTGCTCCTCGCCATCCCCCTGAGCGCCTTCGTCGTCGTCTTCTGGCGCCTGCTTAAGAACAAGTACATCCGGGAGCTGCTCTAGCCTGGAATACCGAAGCCGCCCGTAACACGGCGCTTCTTTGAGTCCATTCATGATCCGCGTTGCACGCGCGGGCCGGACCTGAGAAACTTGGAAAGTCCTGAGTTCCGGGATCACACAGGGGGAGGGCCTGCATGCGCACAATCCAACGACGCACGTTCATGAAGGGTTCACTCGCCGCCGCCTGGGCTGCGGCGCACTCGCGCGCGCAGGCCGCCGACGCGCAGACGGCGGACGCGGCCAGCCCCGCATCGGTCACGCTCACGCCGCCCATGCTCCAGATCCCCGCGCCGACCTCGATGGGCGTCGCCTGGGGCGTCGCCACGCTTTCGACCGGCTTCGTCGACCTCGGAACCAAGGCCGACCTCTCCGATGCCCGCCGGATCTTCGCTGGCGACGGCGGCCTGCGGGCGCTCGACAGCGCCGCGCTCGCGGTCCGCCTGACCGGCCTGACGCCGGACACGACCTATCACTACCGCACGGGCACGATCCCCGTCGACTTCCGCGGCGCGTACAAGATCCTTCCCGGCGAAGCCACACTCAGTGAAGCCCACACGTTCCGCACTCCGGGACCGGCCTCGCCCTCCACCTTCGCGGTCATCAACGACACGCACGAGAACCACCCGGCCATCGCGCGGCTGGCCGCCAAGATCGATACGTTCGGCCCGGCCGTGACCGTCTGGAACGGTGATACCTGCAACCACCTGGACCAGATGCCGACCATGATCCAGACGCTGCTCAATCCGGGCAAGTGCGGTTTAGCGGTCAGCCGTCCGGTGCTGTTCACCGCAGGCAACCACGACTACCGCGGTGCGCTGGCCCGCGAGCTGCCGCGGCTGCTGCTGACGCGTGAGCCCACCGAGCGCGAGAGCCCCTACTGGACGCTCGGCCGTAACTATGCCCTGCGCCAAGGTGACCTCGCCCTGCTCGGCCTCGACACCGGCGAGGACAAGCCGGACTGGCGCGGCGAGTGGGGCGGGCTCGCCCAGTTCGGCCCCTACCGCGAGCTGCAGGCGCGCTGGCTGGCGGACGCACTGGAGCGGCCGGAGATCAAGACCGCGCCGTTCGCCGTCGCCTTCTGCCATATCCCGCTGTTCGACGACTCTCCGAAGGCGAACCCCGGAGACCTCGCCGAGGGGTACGCCTCGTGGCAACGTCAGTGCCATGATCTCTGGTCGCCGCTGTTCGAACGTCACGGCGTGCAGCTCGTGATCGCCGCGCACACGCACAAGTTCCGCTTTGACGCGCCGCGGGCCGGTCGCGCCTGGGCGCAGCTCGTCGCGGGCTCCGGCTGCGACACGAAACCGGGCCGTGAGCTGACCGTCATCGAGGGCAAGGCCTCAGGCCGCCGCCTGACACTCAAGGTTCATGAGCTGAACGCCGGCGCCGTCTTGGGCGAATTCACCTTCGAGGCTCGCAAAGAGCGGACGTGAAGCGCACCCTTGCCATCTTGCTTCTGGCGCTGCCGGTCATACGGCAGGCGTCGGGTCAGAATGACCGCGGGGCACCGACGCCGCGCGCGGCGGACACCTCGCCCTATCTGATCGGCGCGCAGATGTGCCCGCTCTGGGACAGCGCGAAGTTCTGGCACCCCATCACCGCCTACCCGGACCGCAAGCCCTTGCTCGGCTGGTATGACGAAGGCAGTCCCGAGGTGACGGACTGGGAGATCAAGTTTGCGCTCGACCACGGAATATCCTTTTTCCTCGTCTGTTGGTATCGCGACAAAGACAATCTCGGCAAGCGGCCGATCCGAGCGTTACATGAGCGGTGGCTCACGCAGGGCTTCTTCAACGCGCGCTTTCGTCACCTGTTCAAGTTCAGCCTCCTTTGGGAGAACGCGAACGACATCGCCTGTGGTGTCGCCTCGGAGGAAGACCTGCTGAACAACCTGCTGCCGTACTGGCTCGAAACGTACTTCAGGCACCCCAGCTATCTGACCTTTGAGGGCAAGCCTGTCCTCGCCGTCTACGACGTCAGTAAGTTCGTCACCGCGCTAGGCGGCGAGGAGCAGGCTGCCGCAGCCGTCAAAAGGATGGAGTCCGCCTGCCAAGCCGCCGGTTTCAGAGGTCTCCATATTCTGGGCCAGCACTGCTGGGGCGACCCCGTCGCGCCTGTCGGGCAGATGCGGCGGATCGGGCTGAGCCACAGCTTCGCTTACCACTGGCCATCCTTCATGGGCCCGGATCACATGCCGCGGGGGCTCACGCCTGACACCGAGAGGATTCTAGCAGGCCAGGAGAAGTGCTGGCAGACGATGGAGAAGCTAGCGATCCCCAACATCGTCACGCTCTCGATGGGCTGGGACTCTTCGCCGTGGGGCGGCTCGACCTCGAAAGTCCGCTGGCGACTGAGTCCCGACCGTTTCAAGACGCTATGCGCCCAGGCGAAACGTGTCGTCGAGCGGCGGGATCCGACGACGCTCGAAGGGCGCATGCTCCTGATCGACAATTGGAACGAGTACGGAGAGGGCCACTACGTGTTTCCCTGTGCCGAGCACGGTTTCGGTTACCTCGACGCGCTCCGCAGCGTCTTCGCGCCGCACGCCGGCCCGCACGAGGACGTCGTTCCTGCGGACCTGGGTCTAGTGCCCTACGGCATCCCAGGAGCCTCCGCCACCCCGACGCCGGGCCCGCGCTGAGAGACCCTGCCGACGCTCAGAACTCCGCCTGCCCCGCAAGCGTACGGCCACTGTCCCAAAGGGCGTATGCCGCGCCCTCTTCACTCTCGTTGGCCTCCCGCCTCCCAATTCACTTCTCATGAGAAGTGAATTGGTGCGTCCGGCGGTTTTCAGGGCTGTATCGTGCGGCACGCGCAGCTCAAACTGCATGACTCGAAGGGTGGCGCGAGGGCCTGATGAGGGTGAGGCCGAAGGGCGGCCCCATCCTCCAGCCGCCCACCCTTCCGAACCCCGTCAGACCTGTCGGCAGGGTTCGTTTTCCCGGCACTCAACAGCGGCCTCTGATGGCACAGCCCGCTTCTATACGTATTTCTTTCAGCCCCGCCGTTCCTCAAGTGTTGACGCCGCACGGGTTAGCGCGTATCGTTTCAGTCCACTTCATGAGAGGAGGCACACACATGCGGTTCCTGACCCTTTTGCCCCGCGCGCTGCTGCTCGCGGGCGCGTTTGCACTGACCGGCTGCGACACTCAACCTGCCGCCTGGATCGGCGTGGCCGAACCCTCCACCACCAACCAGTGGCTGTGCTTCCGAACCACGGTGGAGCTGACCTCCGTACCGCCGAAAGCCCTCGCGCGCATCGCCTGCGACAGCAAGTACTGGCTCTGGATCAACGGCCGCCTGGCGGTCTTCGAGGGCCAGCTCAAGCGCGGCCCCACGCCCACGGACACCTACGTCGACGAGGTTGACCTCGCGCCCTTCCTCAAGCCGGGCAAGAACACGTTGGCCGCGCTGGTCTGGTATTACGGCAAGCAAGGCTTCTCCCACAGCAGCAGCGGTCAGGCCGGCTTTCTGTTCGAGGCCGGCACCGGCCGTTTCCAGGTGGCCAGCGGCGCCCACTGGAAGGCGCGCCTGCATCCGGCCTACGGCAACACGGGCGCTCCGCATCCGAACTTCCGGCTCCCGGAGTCGAACATCCGGTTTGACGCGCGCGCCGACCTGGCCGGCTGGACTGAGGCCGGCTATGACGACGCGTCCTGGCCGGACGCGGTCGTCCTCGGCCAGCCGCCTTGCGCGCCGTGGAACGCGCTGCACCCGCGGCCGATCCCGCTCTGGCGGGATTACGGCGTGCGCGACTTCGCGCGCGTGGAAACCCGCGCGGCCGCGAACGGCGTGCGCGAGGTGGTCGGCCACCTCCCATATAACGCGCAGCTCACGCCGCTCCTGCGCGTACGCGCCCCAGCCGGGCGCGAGATCGATATCCGCACCGACCAGTACCTGGGCGGCGGCTCGCCCAACGTGCGCGTCGAATATGTGACCCGCGAAGGGGAACAGTCCTTCGAGTCCCCCGGCTGGCTGAGCGGCGAAGCCGTGATCTACCGCATGCCCGACGATGTGGAGCTTCTCGGCGTCCAGTACCGCGAGACCGGCTACAACACGGAATTCGCGGGCGCTTTCACGTGTGACGACCCGGCCCTCAACACCCTCTGGCAGAAATCGCTGCGCACGCTATATATCACAATGCGCGACACCTATATGGACTGCCCCGACCGCGAACGCTCCCAGTGGTGGGGTGATGCGGTCAATGAGCTGGGCATGGCGTTCTTCGTCCTCGACGCCGAACGCGGCCCGCTGCTCGCGCGCAAGGGCATCCGTGAGCTGGCCGCCTGGCAGCGCGCTGACCATACGCTCTACTCGCCGGTGCCCGCAGGCATTCCGCCGCTGCGCCCGGCGTTCGGCACGCCCCAGCCGCAGGACGGCACCTGGGCCCGCGAACTGCCGATGCAGATGCTGGCGTCGGTCGGCTGGTACGGGTTCTGGACCTACTACTGGTACAGCGGCGACGCCGAGACCATCCGTGAGGTCTATCCTGCGGTGCGCGACTATCTGAGCCTCTGGAGGCTGGGCGAGGACGGGCTCGTGGTTCACCGCACCGGCGAGTGGGACTGGCCCGACTGGGGCAAGAACCATGATGTGCCGGTGATCGAGAACGCCTGGCTGCACCTCGCGCTGCGGGCTGCGGTGGAGATGGCCAAGCTGACCGGCAACGAGGCGGACATCCCTGGTTACCGCGCGACCCTGGCCACGCTCGAGGCGAACTACCACACGCGTCTCTGGCAGGGCAAGGAGTACCGGTCGCCCGGATACAAGGGCGTGACGGACGACCGCGGCCATGCCATGGCCGTGGTCGCAGGCCTGGCGCCCGCCTCGTGCTATCCGGCGATCCGCGAAGTGTTGCGGCAGTCCTATGAGGCCAGCCCCTACATGGAGAAGTATGTGCTGGAGGCGCTCTATCGGATGGACGCGCCTGACCAGGCGATGGCGCGTATGAAGTTCCGCTGGAAGGATCAGATCGAGGGCGGACATAGCACGCTCTGGGAGGGCTGGGGTGTCGGCGCCAAAGGGTACGGTGGCGGCACCATCAACCATGCCTGGTCAGGAGGCGCGCTGACGGCGCTGCACCAGTATGCGGCGGGGATCGAGCCCACCGCCCCGGGCTTCAAAGCCTTCCGCGTCTTTCCGCGCATGGGCGCGTTACGCAGGCTGTCCACGACGGTCCCGACGCGGCAGGGCGCGATCCAGGTCCAGCTTGAACGTACGGAACAACAGCTTGCCATGCGGGTCACCGTCCCGCCTGGCTCGCGTGCCGAGATCGGTTTTCCGCAGGTGGAGGGCCTCCATATCGCCCGTGTGGAGCTTGATAAGCGTAATGTCTGGTCCAAGCGCCAAGGCTATCTCGACGCGCAGGGCGTCGAGTCCGGCAGCGCCGATGACCGCTGGGTCTCGGTGTTCATGCCGGCTGGCGAGTGGCAGTGGACGGTCTATTATGAGGAGATCCCCCGCACGGCGCCCCTCGCGACCTCGCCGTTTCCCGGACCGCGCGGAGAGAATCTGGACCTTTTCGCGCGCGACGACCTGTTTTCGCGTCCGCCCACCAAGGATTTCCTCGACACCTTCGTGCGCGTGCCGCGCGACGAGGTTGTCGGCCACGCCTTGTACACCCACGAGAACCGTGCGCTGAAACTCTCCGCGTTCCTCTTCCCGCTCAAGCCGGACGAGCCCCGCGAGGTGCGGCTTGAGTTTCTCGAAGACGGCGTCTGGCGCGAGGTGGCGCGCGCGCCGGTGCGCTACCCCGGCTGGTCGGCCCATTTCCGGCTGGAGCCGTGGGACAACTCGCGCGCCGTGCCTTACCGCGTGCGGCACGGCGCCGCCGCGTTCTTCGAGGGCCGCATCCGGCCCGACCCGCGCGGCAAAGACACCCTCGTGGTCGCCTCACTCTCCTGCACCTCCAACCGCGACCGCGGCGACCGTGACTGCCTCGTGAAGAACCTGCTCAAACAGGATCCGGATCTGCTCTTCTTCTCCGGCGACCAGGTTTACGATCACACCGAGCACACCGCCTCGTTCCTGCTGTTCGGGCGGCAGTTCCGCGAGATCCTGCGTGACCGCCCGGCGGTGACGATCCCGGACGACCATGACATCGGCCAGGGCAACATCTGGGGCGAGGGCGGGATCGTGGCCGACTCCACGCACGGCAACTCCGGCGGGTACTTCTATCCGGCCGACTATATCCGCATGGTGGAGCGCAGCCAGACGTGGCACCTGCCCGACCCCGCCGACCCGCGGCCGGTGGCGCAGGAGATCGGCGTCTACTTTACGCGCCTGCGCGTCGGCGGCGTGGATTTCGCGATCCTTGAGGACCGCAAGTTCAAGACCGGCCCTAAAGGGCGTATCCCGCAGCTCGGTCCGCGGCCGGATCACATCAACGACCCCGCCTACGACCGGCGCGCCATCGACCTGCCGGGACTCGACCTCCTTGGCGACAGGCAGATGGCCTTCTTGCGTGCCTGGGGCCAGGACTGGTCCGGCGCCAGCATGAAGGTGGCGCTCTCTCAGACCGCCTTCTGCGGCGCGGTACATTTCCACGGCAGCAAGAGCAACCGCCTGCTGGCGGATCTGGACTGCAACGGCTGGCCGCAGCAGCAACGCAATGCCGCACTGCGCGAGCTGCGCCGCGCGCTGGCCTGCCACCTGTGCGGCGACCAGCACCTGGCCGCCGTCGTACAGCATGGCATCGACGCTTTCAGAGACGGCCCCTTCGGGTTCACCAACCCCGCGATCATCAACACCTACTACGGCCGCTGGTGGTGGCCCGCAGACGAGCGCCCGGGAGGCAATCCGCTCCCCGGCGCCACCTTGCCGTGGACCGGCGACTACCTCGACGGCCTGGGAAACCGGATCACCATGCGCGCCTACGCCAACCCCGATTACGGCACCATGCCGGATCTGTCGCGCGTCGTGCGCGATCCCACCGCCAACCGCGGTGACGGCTACGGGCTGATCCGTTTCAACACCCGCACCGGCGCGACCACTTTCGAATGCTGGCCGCGTTACGCCGACCTCGCCAAGGGCGACGCGGCGCAATATCGCGGCTGGCCGATCACCTTCCGCATGGAGGACAACGACGGCCGAGCCGTGACAGGCCATCTGCCGGAACTGGTCGTGGAGGGCGCCAGCGACCCTGTCGTGCAGGTCGTCGAGGAGGCCAGCGGTGAGCTGCTCTACACGCGCCGGATCCGCGGTAACCGGTTCCGTCCGCCGGTCTACGCCAAGGGCGCCTATACTGTGCGCGTCGGCCGAGACCGCCCTGACGGCTGGTCGCTCGTCGGCGTGCGGCCCGCTTCGCGCAGCGCGAAGCCGCTGACCGTGACGCTCCCGCCGCTGCCCTAGACAGCCGCCATCAGCTCGGCCACAAGCCGGTTGAAGCGCTGCGGGTTTTTGGGCGCGGAGCCCTCGCCCAGCAGCGCCTGCCCGTGGAGCAGCTCCACGAAGTCGGCGAGCCTCGCGCTCGAGGGATCGGCCTCAAGCATGGCCTGCATGCGTCTGACCAGGGCGTGTTCGGGGTTCAGCTCCAAGATGCGGAGCTGCTTGGGAACCTCCTGGTTCATGGCCCGCATGAGCCGCTCCATGCTGGCGCTCATGGCGTTCTCGTCCGCCACGAGGCAGCAGGCGGAATCGGTCAGGCGCGGCGACAGCCGCACCTCGCTGACCTCCTCCTTGAGCCGCTCCTTGATGTATCCGGTCAGCTTCTGGAACTCGCCGGAGGCGGCCTCCAGCTTCTTCTTGGCCTCGGCCTTCTCCTCGTCCGTACCCAGCTCAAGCTGCCCCTTGTCCACCGCGACGAGCTTCTTGCCGTCGAACTCGCGCAGGCTGTCCACCACCCACTGGTCGATCGGATCGGTGAAGAAGAGTACGTCGTACCCGCGCCCGACGACCGCCTCGATATGCGGCGACTGACGGGCGGCCTCAAGATCCTCGGCGATCAGATAGTAGATATCCTTCTGCGCCTCGGGCATCGCGTCGGCGTAGCCTTTCAGCGTCAGGAAGCCGTTGTTCTCGGTCTTGGCGGAGCGGAAGAGGAGCAGCCCCTTCAGCTTGTCGGCGTTCTCCCAGTCGGCGTGCAGGCCCTCTTTCAGGACGCGTCCGAAAGAGGTGAAGAACGCCTGGTACTCGTCCGCCGCGTCTTTCTGCATCTCGGCCAGCGTGGCGAGGACCTTGCCGGTGATATTGCTCTTGATCTTGCGGATCACGGCGTCGTCCTGCAGCATCTCGCGTGAGACGTTGAGCGGCAGGTCACTGGAGTCGACCACGCCCTTGACGAAGCGCAGGTACTCGGGCAGGAGCAGGTCGAAGTCGGCGCCGATGAAGACGTTTCGTACATAGAGGTTCAGGCCGTGCTTCTTGTGCGGCATCAGCAGGTCGAAGCCCGCCTCCTTCGGCAGGAACAGCAGCGCCTTGAACTCGACCGCGCCTTCCACCGACAGCGGGATGCTCCGCAGCGGCGGATGGTGGTCATGCGTCAGGTGCGTGTAAAACTCCTGGTACTCCTCCGGCTTGACCTCGCTCTTGGGGCGCTTCCAGAGGGCCTTCATGGTGTTGAGCGGCTCGGCGTCCTCCTTGGGCGCCTCGCCCTTCTCGCCGAAGCGGATGGGGTAGGCGATGAAGTCCGAGTACTTCTTGACCAGCTCGCGCAGGCGCCACTCGCCGAGGTACTCGTCCATGCCCTCGCGCAACTTCAGCACGACGGTCGTGCCGGGCTTGTCGCGCGCCGCCTCCTCGAGCGCGTAGGCGCCGCCGCCGTTGGAGGTCCACTTCACCGCCTTCTGGCCCTCGCCGCGCTTGAGCGTGATGACCGTAACCTCCTCGGCGACCATGAACGCGGAGTAGAAGCCGACGCCGAACTGTCCGATCAGCTCCGGCACGTTAGCTCCGGACTTCTCCTGCATGGCCTTGACGAACGCCTTGGTCCCCGAGCTGGCGATGACGCCGAGGTTCTTGTCGGCCTCCTCCTCGCTCATGCCCATGCCGTTGTCGGAGATTACGAGCGTGCGGTCGTCCTTATCGGCGATGAGGTCGATCTTCCATTGCGGCGCGTCCGCGACGACAGACTTGTCCGTCAGGCCGAGGTACTGCGCGCGGTCGATGGCGTCGGAGGCGTTCGAGATCAGCTCGCGCAGAAAGATCTCTTTCTTGGAGTAGAGGGAGTGTATCACGAGGTCGAGCACCTGCTGGATCTCGGCCTTGAAGACATGCGTTTTCTTGCTCATGACTGTGTAGGTTTCCTTGTTTCGGTTCTTAAAATTCTATCGATTGCGTCGATCCATTCGAGCGCATCGAAACCATCGAACCCCCGGCGCCCCGCGCCTAGTCGCGGTTACGTCCGCCGCCGATCAGCCCGGCCCGCATCAGGAAATAGAGCAGGGTCATGAGCGAACTCACCGCACCCGCCAGATAGGTGAGGAAGGCGGCGTTGAGCACCTTGCCCGCGTCGGCCTCCTGCATCGGCGAGACGATCCCGGCCGCGACCAGATGCCGCTTGGCCCGCGCGCTCGCGTCCCACTCGACCGGCAGCGTCACCAGCGCGAACACGAAGGCCGCCGCGAAGAGCGCGCAGCCGACGTAGACTAAGGACGAGGCACGAAACAGCATGCCTGCCGCAAACACGTAGAAGGCGAACAGGCTGCTGAAGTTCGTCACCGGCACCAGCGCCGTGCGCAACGACAGCGGCACGTAGCGCTCCGCATGCTGCAGCGCGTGCCCGGCCTCGTGACAGGCCACGCCGACCGCCGACAGCGAACGCGCGCCATAGACCTGGGGCGAGAGGCGGAGCACGCGCCGCGCCGGATCGTAATGATCCGAGAGGAAGCCCTGCGCCTGCTCCACCGCCACATCGAAAAGGCCGTTGGCCCTGAGCATCCGCTCCGCCGCCTGCGCGCCGGTCAGCCCCGAATAGCAGGGGACGCGCGCAAACCGCTCGAAGGTGGCCTTCACCAGCAGCGAGGCGACGCCGGCCAGAAGCATGGCCGGAACCATAAACAGCAGATACCTCATGTCGAACATCATCATGACGGCCACCTCCTTTCAGGAGAACACGCTCGCCTCAGGATAAAAGCAACTCGCGTACCATCCGGCCCAAACCCCGTCTAGGAGCGTTCCGAGGCTGCCGTGCGCGCCGTTTTGTCCCACCCCTGTGACACAGGCGGCGTCAGTTCGCCACGATGTTGATCAGGCGGTTGGGCACGCAGATGACCTTGCGGACGGCCTTGCCGGACAGCGCCTCCTGCACGGCCGGCTGCGCGAGGGCCAGCTCCTTCATGACCGACTCGTCCGCGCCGTTGGGCATCATGACGCGGGCCTTGGGCTTGCCGAGGACCTGCACCAGCACCTCGACCTCGTCGACCTTGAGGCAGGCCTCGTCATAGGCGGGCCAGGGCGCGTAGGCGAGCGTGCCGACGTGACCGAGCGACTCCCACAGCTCCTCGCACAGGTGCGGCGCGAAGGGGGCGAGCAGCAGCACGTAGGCCTCCGCGGCGGCGCGCGGCAGCGGTTTGGCGTGACCGGAGAACGCGTTGATGAAAATCATCATCTGGCTGATGGCCGTGTTGAAGCTCATCGTCTCGAGGTCGTCGGTCACCTTCTTGATCGTCGCGTGCAGCAGGCGCTGCTGCTCCGGGGTGAGAGGATCGTCGGTCAGCGGCTGCTCGACGACCATGCGGAAGGAGCGCTTGAGGAAGCGGGCCACGCCTTCCACGCCCTGCGTGTTCCACGGCTTGACCGCCTCCAGCGGGCCCATGAACATCTCGTAGAGGCGCATGCTGTCGGCGCCGTACTCCCGGATCACGTCGTCGGGGTTGACCACGTTCTTGAGCGATTTGGACATCTTGGCGGCGAACTCGACGAGCCGCTCGCCGGTCTCGCGGTGGAACGGGCCGTCCGGCCGGAGATCCACCAGCTCCATCGGCACCAGCGCGCCGCGGCCGTCCTTGTAGGAGAGGCCGAGGATCATGCCCTGGTTGACGAGCTTCTGGAAAGGCTCTTTCGTGGAGACATAGCCGAGGTCGAAGAGCACCTTGTGCCAGAAACGCGCGTAGAGCAGGTGCAGCACGGCATGCTCCGCGCCGCCGACATAGAGGTCGACGGGCATCCAGTACTTCTCCTTAGCGGGGTCGACCGCGGCGTGCTCGTTACGCGGGTCGATATAGCGCAGGTAGTACCAGCAGGAGCCTGCCCACTGAGGCATGGTGTTGGTCTCGCGGCGGCCCTTCTCGCCGGTCCGCGGGTCGGTGTAATCTAGCCACTCGGCGGCTTTGGCCAGCGGCGGCTCGCCTGTGCCGGTGGGCTTGAAATCCTCCATAGCGGGCAGCATCACGGGCAGGTCGCCCTCATCGACAAGGCGCATCGTGCCGTCCGCCATGTGGACAACGGGGAACGGCTCGCCCCAGTAGCGCTGGCGGCTGAAGAGCCAGTCGCGCAACTTGTACTTGACGGCGGCCTTGCCGATGCCGCGCGCCTGCAGCCAGGCGGTCGTGGCACGCTTCGAGTCGCGGACCTCCAGCCCGTTGAGGTCGAGGCCCTGCGCGTTCGCCGAGCGGATCAGGCGCCCGTTGCCGGTCCAGCAGGCCTTGCCTTGCAGCACGTCCGCCGGACACACGCCGGCGGCGGCGGCCTCCGCGGCGTCGGGCTCGATGATGCAGACGACCGGGATGCCGAACTTCTGGGCGAACTCGAAGTCGCGCGTGTCATGCGCAGGCACGGCCATGATCGCGCCGGTGCCGTAGCTGATCAGCACATAGTCGGCGACCCACACCGGGATCTGGCCGCCGGTGACCGGGTTGACCGCGTAGGCGCCGGTGAAGACGCCGGTCTTCTCCGTGCTCAGCTCGGTACGGTCGAGGTCACTCTTCTTGGAGGCCTCGTCGCGGTAGGCGGAGACGGCCGCGCGCTGCGCGTCGGAGGTGATGCGCTCGACCAGCGGGTGCTCGGGCGAGAGCACCATGTAGGTCGCGCCGAAGAGCGTGTCGGGCCGCGTCGTGTACACCGTGACCTGAGCCCCCGCCCCGACAATCTCGAAGTCCACCTCGGCGCCCTCGGACTTGCCGATCCAGTTGCGCTGCATCTCCTTGATGCCCTCAGACCAGTCCAGCCCCTCCAGATCCTCCAGCAGGCGTTCGGCGTACTCGGTGATCCGGAGCATCCACTGGCGCATCGGCTTGCGGATGACCGGATGGTTGCCGCGCTCGCTGCGGCCGTCGATGACCTCCTCATTGGCCAGCACAGTGCCGAGGGCCGGGCACCAGTTCACCGGCACCTCCGCCACGTAGGCCAGGCCCTTCTTGTGGAGCTGCTCGAAGATCCACTGCGTCCAGCGGTAGTAGCCGGGGTCGGTCGTGTTGACCTCACGGTCCCAGTCGTAGCTGAAGCCCAGCGCCTTGATCTGCTCGCGGAAACGGTTGACGTTGCGCTCGGTGGTCACCGCCGGATGCGTCCCGGTCTCGACGGCGTACTGCTCGGCGGGCAGGCCGAAGGCGTCCCAGCCCATGGGGTGGAGCACGTTGAAGCCGCGCATGCGCTTGTATCGGCACAGGATGTCCGTGGCCGTATAGCCTTCGGGGTGGCCGACGTGCAGCCCGGCGCCGCTCGGATAGGGAAACATGTCGAGGCAGTAGAACTTCGGCTTGCCAGGCTCAAAGTCATTGACCTTGAACGTCTTGTTCGCCTCCCAGTAGGCCTGCCATTTCTTCTCGATCGCCGTAACGTCGTACTCGCGTGTGCTCATGTGTCCGCCTCGTCCTGAATGATTCACCTTTACCAACCGCGCCACCGGCCGCCTTCCGGCCGTCGCCGTCACGCCACACCGTCACTTCTGCCGCAGCCACCGGTTGTCGAACCGGTCATAGAACTCCGGGAAGACCTTATGCGGCATGCCGATGCCGTGGCCGATCTCCTTATCGGCCACGCGCAGCGCATTGTAGCCCGCGTAGACCGCCGCGGGCGGGCAGGTCTCGTCCACGAACCCCACCGACACCCGCACCGGGCAGGTGATCCGGGGCGCGAAGTGCGCGCCGTCGAAATAGGGAGCCACCTGCGCTGCGGCCGCGCGATCCTCGGCCCGGACGTTCTCGATCAGCCGGGGCCAGCCGGAGTCGCGCCCCTTCTGATAGCCGAGCAGGTCGGTGAGGGCAGGCACATGGATCACGCCTTTGGTGAAGGAGCGGTTCAGGCCGCAGAGGATGAAGCCGAACCCGCCCCCCTGACTCGTCCCGCTGTACCCGAAGCGCGTCCGGTCGGCGTCCGGGCGCGCCGCCAACCAGTTGACCGCACGGTTGATCCCGAGGATCACGCGGTAGTAGAAAAAGGTCTCCCGGCCGGCCGCACCGGACTGGCAGTAACGCGGCGCGCCGTACTGCGCCTGCAGCCGCGCGTCCTGTTCGGCGTACAGCCGCTTCTGCTCGTCGGCGGTCAGGGCCGGCTCAAACGGATGGACGTTCATCACCAGGTAAAGGAAGCCGCGCTCCGCCATGCCCGTATTCGGCGCGACCGTACCCGGCCCCGCTCCGGGGACATTCACCTCCACAGGGAAAGGCCCGGCACCCTTGGGCACGCTGAGGAAGCCGTAGACCCGCAGGCCGTCGAAGGTGGCGAAGCTGACGCGGAAACTCTCCTGACGGTCGTTGCAGAAGCGGTCCAGCCGCTCCACACGCGGCTCGGCGGGCACGGTGTCGTCGAGCCGCTTGACGGCCGCGTCCCAGAAGGCGTCGAAGTCCGCCGGGCGTTCCGAGCCCGCCCGGATCGAGCCGGGCTCGACCGCCGCGCCGCAGACGCCGCGGGCCTCCTTGCCGAGCCGCACGGTCGCCGTACACTTCAGAAAGCCCGGCGCGCCCAGCGCCGCCGTGACCGTCACCGGGTTGCCCTTGGCCAGGTCGAAAGAAGCCTGCGTCAGGAGCTGGGTGCCGAAATTGCTCACCGCGACGCTGACGCGCCCCGACACCGCCAGCCGCTGGTCGGCGTCGCATACCCTGACGGTGAAGGCCGCAGGCGCGCCGCAGGCGTAAACCGCGTCCGCGCGGTCCGCCGCGATCTCGACCGACTGCGCCGCCGCCAACAGCGGCAGCGCCAACCAGGTTAGCATCTGTTTCGTTTTCATCAGAGTTCCTATTGTCGCGTTAGGAGTTCGGAGCGCGCAGGACCTGCAAGGCCCCTTTCAGACGGTCCCAGCGGCCGGTTCGCCGTCCCCCGCGCACCTTGCCCCGACGCCTAAGACCGCGCCGAGCCTGCACGAGACGGTGAACTGGTCGTCCCGCGTCCGCAGCAGCGCGACGCCCTCGCGCGCCGCCGCCGCCCGCATCTCCTCAGGCACCTCGCGGCCGTGCACGAGCACGATCGCCGGCGCGCCGACCAGCGTGCAGACCGCCACCGTGTTGGTGTGGTTCTGCACCGTCACCAGCACCGCGCCGTCCGGACAGTGCGCCATCACGTCGCTGAGCAGGTCGGAGGTATAGGCGCCCGAGACCGCGACCGTCCCGTCCGGCACCGCGACCGCCTCCAGCCCGCACCGCGCGCTCAACTCCGCCAAGGTCATACCGTCAGCTCCCCGATATTCACCACCGCCCGCACCGTCGTGCCCGACCCCTTCTGCGAGGTGATCTCAAACTCATCGGACACCCGCTTCACATTAGCCAGCCCCATGCCCGCGCCGAAGCCGAGCGACCGGATCCATTCGTTGGCCGTGGAGGTGCCGTCACGGCAGGCCCACTCGACGTCCTCGATCCCCGGCCCGGCATCCCGCGCGATAATCTCGGCGCGCCCGTTGGAGACCCGCCACGAGAGCACCCCGCCATCCGAATGGACGCACAGGTTGATCTCCAGCTCATAGGCGGCGACCGCGATGCGCCGGATCAGCTTGGGCGGGAACTGCCGCTCCTGCAGGACGCGCTTGATCTGATTGGCGGCCTTGCCGGCGTTCTCGAAATCGTACCGGCAGACCGGAATCTCGCGCAACACGTGGACGCTGCGGGCGCTGGCCTTGTCGGCCGCCTGGAGCGTGGCGTTCTCAAGCCGGTTCAGCTCGTGCGCCAGCTCGACAAGCAGGGCGCGGTTGATGTCGCGCTGGCAGACGATGCCCACCAGCCGCCGGTCGCGGTTCAAAACCGGGAAGCGGCCGTAGTGGTAGCGGTCGAAATAGCGCAGCGCGAACGAGAGCGGCATGTCGTCCTCCAGCACGACCAGCTTGGTGGTCATGTGGCGGCTGCAGGGCGCGTCGATGTAGCCTCCGCCCAACGCCCGGATGATGTCGTCGATGCTGACCAGGCCGAAGAAGCGGCCGTTCTCCTCCACCGGCACGCCGCTGATCTTTTTCTGCCGCATCAGCTCCTGGACGTCGCGCATCGTGGCGGCGCGTGACACCGTAGACAGCTCGCGGGTCATGACGTCGCGCACCTTCAGCCGCTGGATCAGCTCGGTGAGCACCAGCGGCTCGCCCTCGTGGGCCGCCTCGGCGTCTCCGGCGGCGCTGGCCCCGGTCTGTGGCGCCTCGCTCATGGGGCTTTCAGGGCGGCCGCCACGCCGACGCAGGCGTCGAACTTCGAGCGCCCGCTGGTGACCAGCGTCATCCGCAGATCGTTCGCGACGTTCACCATCGAGGAGGGCAGCGGCTTACCGTTCACCACGATCACCCCGACCGCGCCGACGATCTGCGCCGTACGCAGAACCTGGTCGCTCGCCAGCGAGGTCAGGAGCAGCAGGTCATCCTCATCGACCAGCAGCACATCGCTCATCAGATCCGAGGCCACTACGTGCCGGATGGCCCGGCCGCATCCCTCGCCCTTCACAAGAACCTCAGCACCCAACGCTTCCGCAACCTCAAGAATGGTCATATAAAAGCCTCGCACGACACACGCCGACGCCGCATTTCCGAACCCGATCCGGCCGCTGTCATGTCTTTTTAGTGTAGCCGACCCTCCCCCCGTTTGAACAGCCTGAAAACCGATGACGGCGTTTCAGCGATTCGGGCGCCTCGTCACGCGGCTTACGGTGCGGGCACAGGGCCGAAGAACGCGTCCAGCACCTCGGCCAGCGCGGCGCCGTACTCGCGCCAGCGGCGTGCCGACGGCGGCTCGTCCAGGCCCGCGATCCAGTTGACGTTCAGCTCGTGGACCACGGCGTCGACGCCGAAACGCTCAAGCCAGCCGTCGCCGAAAGAGCCGGGGTTGCGGAAAGCCGCCTTCGTGCTGCCCTCGGTGAACCAGGTGCGCGCGCGCAGCAGCGCCTCCAGCCGCTCCATCCGCGCGAGATAGCCGTCGCGCTCAGCCACCTCCGGCCGGCTGAGGTGGAGCTGCCCGCCGCCGTCGTTGTGGAAGTCGATCGCCAGGTGCGGGCGTCGCCCCGCCTGGAGCTGCGCCGCCAGCCAAGCCTCCAGCGCCGCGTTCTCCGGCGCCAGCTCCGGATCGGCCGGCCGGTCCCAGTTGCGGTTGAGGTCCTTGCCGCGCAGATTAAAACGCGTGAGGCCGCGTGCGACGCCGTCCTTGTTGGCCAGCGGCAGCGCGTAGACACAGTAGCGGCTGAGGAGGCGCCGCGCCGTGTCGTCACCCGCGAGCAGGCGGTCGAACAGCCCCTCCAGCACCCAGTTTCCTCCGGTCTCCCACGGGTGTGCGCGGGCGCGCAGAAAGACCCGGAAAGGTGCGCGCTCGCTGCCGATCCGCACGAGTTCCAGCTCACGCCCTTCGACGGTCCGGCCGATGGTCTCAACCGCCGCGAGCGGACTCGCGCGCAGCCGCGCCAGCAGGCGGTCGAGGTCGGAGAGGCGATACGGCTCGACGCGCGCCACATAGAGCTGCGGCCCGGGCATCTGCACCGTGAGCCGCACCCGGTTGGTCGACAACAGCTCCGGTCGCACCGGGGACCACTCGCGGCCGTCCTGCGAGACCACGAGCGTCCTGAACTCGCGGGCCACCGACCCCGGACGGCCGTTCCAGACATTGTCCAGGTTTACGAACTCCAGCGTATGCCGTGAGCCCGGCGCCGCCTCCAGCCGGAAATGGAGATGCCCGGCGGCGCGGTTGGCCGAGCCGCGCTCGTGATCGTACAGCAGGTGGATACGCGTCACGCCGTCCTCGCGGCTGTCGGCCCACACCGGCGAGGCGTTCTCGAAACCCAGCGCCACATAGGGCGGGCCAACTTGGGGGGCGACACCCGCCGGGGCCGGCCCCTCAGCCGCGGCAGGGGCTTCAGCGGCCGGCAGCAGCGCGCAGAGCGCAAGGAGGCGCGCCCTCATCCCGGCGCGCCTCCGGACTCGGCCGGCGCGCACGCCCGCCGCGCGACAGTCACCTCCTGCTCGGGCGCGTTGGCGATCAGCCAGAGGCCCTCCGGATCGACCTCGTCGGCCCGCACGACACGCAGGATCGGCCGCACGGTCTCCGGCAGCCCGGGAACCAGCTCCGGCAGGTGGTCAGGCGCGGCCGCGACCTTGTCGCCGTTGAGCCGGTTCCCCGGCCGTTCCGGGAACAGCGCGAAATAGAGCATGTTCAGCTCCACCAGCTCACCAAAGAAATGCGTGCCGAGCGAGATGTCGGGAGTCAGGAAGGCGTGCATCTGCGCCACCTCGCAGAGCCCGGCCACATGGTTGATCTCCGAGAAGCTGACCGGCACGCCGAGCGACGCCATATGGGTGCCCCAACGTCCCGGCCCGATCGCCAGGACCGTGCCGCCAGCCTTGCCGAAGGCCCGGTTGATCGTGCCGATCGCCCGCGCCACCTCGTGGCGCGCCCCTTCGGGCAAGGCGCCGTACCGCTCGGGATGCACGTAGAGGATCCAGTCGAGGCGCGTCACGCGGCTGTGCCCCACCACCGCGCCCTTGCTCAGCAGCAGCGCGTCTTTCGGCGCGACCTGCACCTGCGGCACGTTCGGGTTGTGCGTCCCCTGCACCTGCAGCGGACGGCACTGAAGCAGATTGATCCGGTAGGTCTGGTCGTCGAGAAAGTTCACCGCGAACTCCACATCGACCGGACGCGCGTAGGCCGCCTCCAACGTCTGGAAGAGAACCCGCATGTCCGTGACAAAGGGCGTGCCCAGCAACAGCCGGTCAAACGTCAGGATACGTCGCGCCTTCCCCTGCATCAGCGCGAGTTCGTCGAGCGAGGTGAACAGGTCGATCGGCACATCGCGCGCCTCTTTCAGCAGATCCTCGAAGTATCCCGACTTGAGCGCGTCCGCCTCCAGGTCGATGAAGTCGACCTTACGCTGCGAATGGCGGCTGATCTCCTGGAAATCCGGCTCGGGCCGGCGCGCGGGCGCGTTCAGCGCGACCACGCGCGTGTAGTCATCGTCCACACGGTCGACCGCGCGCGTGCCCAGCCCGTACACCAGTCGCACGACCCCCGCCGCGGGGTCGATCTCCTTGCTCCACACGAACGGGTTGTAGGAGAAGCCGACGCCCGCGAGGTGCGGATAGAAGGTGCGGGTCTGCAGCACGCCCGTGACGCGCATCACGAGCAGCGCCATCTGCTCGTCGCGCTCCAGCAGCTTATGGCGCGCGCGGTAGCTGAGCGCCTCGCGGCTCATCGTGCTCGCATAGACGGTGAGCACCGCCTCGAGAAAGGCCGCCAGCCGCGCCTCGCGGGTGCCTTGGTTCGCGCAGAAGACACTCTCGTACTTGCCTGCGAAACAGTTGCCGTAATTGTCCTCCAGCAGCGAGCTGGAGCGCACGATCACGGGGTACTGGCCGAAGTAGTCCAGCATCTCCTCGAACTGGCGCAGGACATAGTCCGGGAACGTGCCGGCCAGGATCCTCTCACGGGCCTCGTCGACGCCTTCGAGAAAAGTCTCGGGAGAATGCTGCTTCTCGCGATAGTGCCAGAGCCCGTTGCGCACAAGGAAGGTGTAAAAGACGTCCGCCCCGATGTAAAAGGAGTCGTGCGGCTCCAGGCGCCCGCCCACCGCCGGCGCGTCGCGCGTGACGATGTTCCGCGCCACCAGCATGCCCACGGTCTTACCGCCGATCAGCCCGGTCCCGACCATGCGGCTGCGAATCTCCAGCAGGTCGGCCACCGTCAGATATTCGCGCACGAGCGGCATGATCGCCTCGTCGCGCGTGACCACCATACGCACGAGCTGCCGCCAGACCGCATACCGCTGCTCGGGCGCGAACGCCTCGCTCTCCGGATGGGCCACGATCTCCTCGGCCTGGCGCAGCACCTCCTCGCCGTACATCTCATCCGCCACCCAGTCCGGGCCGGCGTTGGAGATGACCTCGGCGATCACCGCGCTGGAGCGCACAACCTCAAAGACGTCCTGCTCCTTCCAGACGTGCAGCAGATGGATGGTCGGCGTATAGCGGAACTGGGTCTTGACCGGCCGCACATAGAGCTTGCCCTGCGCGTGAAAGACGTCGATAAAAAGCTGGGTGGTGGACTGGACCGGCTCCGTGGCGTGGCGCGAGTGGTGCCGCCGCAGCAGGCCGAAGTACGCGATCGTCTCCAGCCGATAGAGGTAGGGGCAGGTCAGCATGAAAAAGTTGCCCAGCATCGCATCCGAATACCAGTCCGTCGCCAGATCGGACAAGCAGTCGAACACATAGTAGGCGCCGTAGCCCGCCTCGCCGATCACCTGGTGGATGCGGTGGATGAACACCTCAAAACCGTCCTCCGGGTCAAGCGTGTAACGGTCGCACGGGAACTCCTCCGGCAGCAGCGCCTCATGGCGCGCGAAACGGAAATACACCAGCTTGCGGCCGTCGCGCACGGCGGCACGCACGTAAGGCGCCACAAAGGCCTGGTAGTCCTGGATCCGATCCATGTGCCAGACGATATTGTCGCCCGCCAGGATCCCGCTCAGCGCCGCGTCGAGCGACGGCAGCCCCGTGGTGTCGACCGGCTCGTTGTTCTGACGGATGTCGCGCCCTTCCATGCCCGCCCTCCTCTCCACACACCCAGCATGCGCCTGACCGCACGCCACGAAAAGCTTGGCTGACCTTAACACACACACCCTGTCAGGACAAGTGGCAAACAGTAACCCGCCAGGCCTGTATACAACCGGACGCAGCCCGCCGCAGGCCCCGGCCTGCCTGCGCGCCAAACGCCGCAAACAGCAGTGCCATTTCTCGAGAATCGGTTGCGCTGAGAAAGTCGACTCTGCCCCCCATTCTCGCCGTCTTCCTCTTCCTCGTCCTCGAAAACCCCAGCGAAATCGAGGCCGAGGACGGAGGACGGGGACGATCACAGTCTGTGGAACGGACCATTTCAGCCGAATCGACGGTCGGTTACCCCTTACGCCGAGGCACGGAAACTGCTAATATCGCGCGCGTGAAAAATCTTTGTTTCTTCGTCATGCTGGGTGTCCTTGCTGGGATCGTGTCCTCCCGAGCCGCCGCCGAGGCGGGGAGCGAGTGGGTCGGTCGCCTGGAGGTCAAGGAGCGTGCGGCGCTGGCCGCGATGAATGTCCGGCCGGCCGGGGGCGCGCTGCGCCTCAGGCTGCTCGACCGCGAGACCGGCGCAGCGGCCGAACTGACCCTGCGCGCGGGCGACACCCGCTGCCGCCTGCTGCCCTCGGGCGCCTTTCCGCAGGAGGCCGAGAGGCGCCTCGCCACCATCCCCTGCCCGCCCCTCACCAACAGCCTGTGCTGGTTCGCGCTCAAGCGGACCGAGGACGCCTGGACCGCCTACCTCGACAACCAGCCCGTGCTGCGACTGCCGGAACTCTGGCCCGGGACCCTCGCGGTGCAGCACCCGCACGCCTCGCAGCCGGGAGAGGACGAGGCCGACGACTATATCCAGCGCCTCGGCGCGTTTAAGTTCGAGGACAACTTCCTCGTGCCGGCCGGCTCGGAGTTCCCCCCGACCTGGGAGATCATGAGCGGCATCTGGAAGCTCCACTCCGTCACCGGCTCCATCAGCGGCTCGTCCGGCGGCTACCAGCTCGCGCGCCAGCCCAAGCCCGAGAAAAGCCCCAACTTCTACACCCTGGAGGGCGGCGGCACCAACGCGGTCGTGCTCGCCGGCGAGCCGTTCTACAGCCGGTACGTCTGCCGCGCCTCGGTGCAGCACAACAGCGGCACCAACGGGATCGTCTTCCTCGCCGCCGAACAGGGCGGGTACTTCGCCTTCACCGCCCGCACCGACCCCGCCTCGGACCGCCTGATCCTCGAACTCTGGCGGCAGCCCGCCGACCCCGCAGCCCCGCCCGTACCGCTCGACGCCGTCCAGACCGAGCTGCCGCCCGGCCAGTGGCTCCTGCTCGAGGCCCAGACGTTCGACGACCGGATCGTCTGCCGCGCCGACAACATCGAGGTCATCCGTCGCAAGACCCGCCTGCCCCCGGGCGGCCGCTTCGGGCTCTTCGCCAACATGGGCGCCGACGAGGCCACTCGCTTCGACGACGTCGCCGCCTGGTCGCACGAGGACCGCCTCTTTGAGGCGCCCGAGGACATCGCCTTCGCGACCCGCGCCCAGTCGCCCGGCGTCCAGTCGCTCTCGCGCAAGGGCCAGGTCTGGCTCCACTTCCCGCCGCGCGGCGGCCAGACCAACTTCTGGCGCTTCGGCGCCGAACGCGACGGCTCCCTGCGCCATTCCTCGCTCTTTGTCGCGACGTCACAAGCCTTCACCTGCGGGCTCACCGCCGGCGCCGGCTCCTCCAACGCCCCGCTCTACCGCTTCACCTGCGAGCAGGGCGACGGCCAGCGCACGTTCCTTCTGGAGCAGGTCGTCGGCGACCAGAGCCTCACCCTCGACCGCTTCACCGTGGCGGCGGCCAGCAACCGCGTGACACTCGCCCTCGACGCCCTGCGGCCGAACGAGCTGCGCGCCTATGCCGACGGCCGCCTCGTCTGTTTCGCCCGTCCCCAGCCCCACCCCTGCGGCCAGCTCGGCACGTTCGCCAGCAACCCCTCCGACCTCTTCTTCACCGCGCCCGAGGTCGCCTCGCGCGACACCGTCCCCTCCGAACGCTTCGAGAAGAACCCGCTCTACGTCAACGACCCCTACATGCGCCACTGGGCCTCGCCCGAAGGCCAGTGGATCACCTTCAAGGACGGCCTCACCTGGTTCAAGGGCGACCTCACCGGACCGCTCAAGATCCGCCTCCCCATCGTCAACGGCATGGACCTCCACCTCTGCATCCCGGAAGGCTCCTCCAACGGCCTCTGCCGCGTGAGCGTCAAGGAGAACGCCGTCGCCGTCTACACCCCCGACTCCGGCACCAACGCCGCCTTCTCCGTGCCCGCCGAGCAGATCCCCGAGATCGCCTTCGACAAGAAGCAGATCCGCCTCTTCACCGTGGGCCTCGCCGACCATGTGCTCTGGCTGGGCGGCGACGAGGCCCTCTTCGCCCAGACCCACCTCGCCGAGCCGCCGCGCGGCCGCCGCATGCGCATCACCGGCATGACGCTCGAGAACCTCAGCCATACGCTCGTCAAACGCGACAACGTCTTCGACACGCTCTTCACCGAGTCGCTCTTCAACTGGACCCTCAACGGCGGCCGCTGGGAGGTCATCAACCGCTTCTACTGCGAGCCGACCTGGTCGCATATGAACGGCGAGAGCGCCGACTCGCTCGCCGCCCTATGGTCGAAATATGTCTTCAGCGGCGACTTCTGTATCGAGTTCTACGCCGGTATGCGCATGGGCTGGTACGAGCGCCCCGGCGACCTCAACCTCACGAT
Organism: Verrucomicrobiota bacterium; assembly: GCA_022704145.1. Taxonomy (GTDB): domain Bacteria; phylum Verrucomicrobiota; class Kiritimatiellia; order RFP12; family UBA1067; genus JAKJGY01. The sequence goes on along the minus strand of JAKJGY010000034.1, from coordinate 433 downwards.
CATGAGCCGCTCGAACTCCACCGGCGACGGCTACAGCGCCATCGCCACCGGCTGGGACCCCGACCACTCGCAGCTCTACTCCCGCCTCCTGCGCAACGGCGAGCTGATGGACATCTCCACCAAGTACCTGGTCCCCCGCAGCCGCGCCGGCCTCTCACGCCAAGGCTACCAGCCGCTCGTGGCGGGCGGCCGCGATATCCACGGCGCCTGGTACGGCATGCAGCTCCGCCGCGTCGGCAACCGCCTCCAGTACGCCTACGACAACGAGGATGTCTTCGACGTCGAGGACCCCAACCCCCTCCAGGACGGCTCGCTCGGCCTCTGGACTTTCCGCAACTCCATGATGGTCGCCCGCATCAAGATCGCCGCCGAGTCCATCCGGCCCCGACCCTTCGCCTTCCACACGATTCCGGCCGGAGCGCCCCCCCGCCCC
>JAKJGY010000204.1 GCA_022704145.1 Verrucomicrobiota bacterium | reverse complement strand
TCCAGGACGAGATCGTAAGACGCCGGATCCAGGGCGTGCCGGTAGTCTTCGCCGGAGACGACGTGCTGCATGTCGGCAAGGCCGACCTGGCCCAGTTGCTCGACAAGCTGGAGACACGTTACGGCTTCCAGGCCGTTGAGGTGACCGAAACCCGGCAGTACGACGTCACCATCGTCGGCGGCGGCCCGGCCGGAGCTGCGGCCGCCATCTACACCGCCCGCAAGGGGCTTAGGACCGCGATCGTCGCCGAGCGGATCGGCGGGCAGGTCAACGAGACCAAGGGCATCGAGAACCTGATCTCGATCCCCTACACCGAAGGCCCGCAGCTCGCCGCCGACCTGTTCAAGCATGTCGGCTCCTATCCGATCGACGTGCTGGAGCACCGCCGTGTCGAGCGCATCAGCAAGGACGGCCGGATCGAGCTGGCACTGAAGGGCGGCGAGCGGATCAGCACCGCCGCCCTCATCGCCGCGACCGGCGCCCGCTGGCGCCAGCTCGGCGTGCCCGGCGAGAGGGAGAACATCGGCCGCGGCGTGGCCTTCTGCCCGCACTGCGACGGGCCGTTCTACCAGGGCAAGCCCGTGATCGTCGTGGGCGGCGGCAACTCCGGCGTCGAGGCCGCCATCGACCTGGCGGGCATCTGCATGTCCGTCGTACTCGTGCAGCGCAGTGACCGGCTCAAGGCCGACGGCGCGCTGGTCAAGCGGCTGAACTCCCTGAGCAACGTACGGGTGCTGCTCAACACACAGGCGTCAGCCGTGGTTGACGACGGCACCCGGGTGGTCGGCCTGCGCGTGCGCGAGCCCGCCAGCGGCCGGGAGGAGACCCTGACGGCCGACGGCATCTTCGTACAGGTCGGGCTGGACGCCAACAGTGCGCCGTTCGCCGGCCTGGTGGAGCTGAACCGGCGCGGGGAGATCGTCACCGACCGCCACGGCCGCACCGCCGTGCCGGGCGTCTACGCGGCCGGCGACGTCACGGACGTCCCCTACAAGCAGATCATCATCTCGATGGGCGCGGGCGCCACAGCCGCCCTGAGCGTCTTCGAGGACTTCGCCCGCGGCCTCCTCGAGCCCCTCGCGCGCCCTCCCTCGTAAGCTGCGGCGCAGAGCGCGAGGAGGGGTTCATCCGCTTGGCTTATCGCACCTTGTCAAAAGTGCGGGTTTGAAGGTCTGGGGCGCCGCAGTAGAGGCACGTCGTGTGCCGTTTGTTCAAGACCTTGCCGCAACGGCGGCACGTCACAACCGACTTCTGTGTGTACCTGCCGTCCGCCCGTCCGTCCCGCAGGTCGATCTCCTGAACTTTGGCGGCGAGATACTCCTCGCTAACCGGATGATACTTCTGAAGGGTCTCCCAAAGCGCGCGATTGAGCAGCAGCAGTCGGTCGACGGCCTGTTCCAGATCGCTGAGCCGCTGCCCGGTCGATTTCGCAATCCGCTTGGCGTCGGTGGCCGCGTCGCGGGCCTCACGGATCTGACGCTGCTGAACAAGATCCCAGATAAATTCCAACATGGCCGCACCCCATTGACTCTGCGGAGGCGAGCGCGCCGACAGACCTGCGGCGCGCGACCGAAAGCGACACCCGCTTACTGGCCTTGCGCCTCCGCTTGCCGGATCGCCTGCTGCCGTCGATTGCCGCAGATGATGCCTACGGGCAACGCGATGCTGTAGGGTATCCACATCACCCACCGATAGGACGTCGGCAAGCTGAGCAGCAGTCCCAGAAAGAGGAGGATCGCAACCCAGCACACGCCAGCCGCACGAAGCATAAACGCGCGCTCACGAGGGCCGTTCGTTCTTTTGACACTGTAATAGGTGCCGACCAGCGCGCCGGCAAACCCGATCAGGCTGCCAACAATCCCGCCAACCCATCCGACAATCTCTCCAGTGCTCATGTTCCCTCCTGCGCCTATCGCTGACCCTGAAGGAGGCGTCCGGACGCGCACTACGAGATGCACGATTCCAGCGTCGCAAAACGCCAACGCTTTGAAGCGTAAACCAACTGCGGTGTTCGGTCAAGCCATCGCTCAACTGAGCCGCATGCCTGGACGCCTGTCATACTCAGGTGCCCAATGTGTTGCCAGTCTGAGTAACCTCCGTTTGGCACGGCTGGCAGAATGGGTGCCCGGGCTCTCAAACGGTAAAACGGACTCATGCGGGCGGAGCCCGCAACCCGAATTGGAATACGGGAGTGCTGGGGGTTGAGGCCGAAGCAGCCGGACAGAAGGAACCCGTCGGGGTCGGTATCGGGTTCGGGGTCGGAAGGCGACCGTTATGGCGTTTGGCCATGAGAAACCGGACGTTTACCGCGCGGCCATGGAGCACGTGGCTACGTAAGAGTACCGGACGAGGCAGATCGACCCCGATGCCGATACCGACCCCCACCCCGAGAGATAGGATGCGCCCAGCCGCAAGGCACTAACAACCCCCATCACACCCGTTTCCTCGCATTGACGCACCGGGCGGCATGGTGTATAAGCACGCGCATGGCTACCGGAACACACTGTCGCCTGCCGGCCGAGTGGGAGGCGCAAAGCGGGGTGCAGCTCACCTGGCCGCATGCGGACACGGACTGGCGCGACCGGCTCGACGAGGTCGTGCCGTGCTTCGTCACCCTCGCGCGCGAGATCGCACGGCGCGAACGGCTGCTGATCGTCTGCCCTGACGCCGACGCCGTACGCGGCCAGCTCGCCGGCCAGGCTGAGCTTGAGCGCATCCGTTTCCACGAGCTGCCCAGCAACGACACCTGGGCGCGCGACCATGCGCCGCTGAGCGTCTTTGTGGACGGCAAGCCGTGCGTCTGCGATTTCACCTTCAATGGCTGGGGCCTGAAGTTCGCGGCCAACCTCGACAACCAGCTCACCCGCGCGCTGTACCGTCAGGGCGCCTTCCGGCCCGAGGTGGCGCTGCGCGACTGGCAGCGGCTCGTGCTCGAGGGCGGCAGCGTGGAGTCCGACGGCGCCGGCACGATCCTGACGACCGAGGCCTGCCTGCTCTCGCCCAACCGCAACGACCACCTCTCGCGCCATGAGCTGACGGCCCTCCTCGGCCAGGCGCTCGGCGCGCACCGGTTCCTGTGGCTGTCGAGCGGCTATCTGGCCGGGGACGACACCGACAGCCACGTCGACACCCTGGCGCGGTTCTGCGACGCGCGCACCATCGCCTATGTGCGGTGCGACGACCCTTCGGACGAACACCATGCCGCCCTCGCGCGCATGGAGGCCGAACTCCGCGCGTTCCGCACGCAGGCGGGCGACCCGTACCGGCTCGTGCCGCTGCCCATGGCCGACGCGGTGTACGAGGACGGACACCGCCTGCCCGCGACCTACGCGAACTTCCTGATCGTCAACGGCGCCGTGCTGATGCCCACCTACCGCTCGCCGCGGGACGGCCTTGCGCGCGAGCGTCTGGCAGCGGCCTTTCCGGACCGCACGATCGTCGGTGTCGACTGCCTGCCGCTGATCCTGCAGCACGGCTCGCTCCACTGTGTCACCATGCAATACCCGGAGGGCTTCCTCACATGAAGGCGGGACTGATCCAACAGGCCAACACGGCCGACTGTCGCGCGAATATCGAACGGCTCCAGAGCGCGATTCGCGCGTGCGCCGCGCAGGGCGCCGAGCTGGTCGTGCTCCAGGAGCTGCATAACGGGCTCTACTTCTGTCAGAGCGAGGACCCCGCCCACTTTGACCAGGCCGAGACCGTGCCGGGCCCCAGCACAGAGGCTTTCGGCGCGCTCGCGCGTGAGCTGGGCGTGGTGCTCGTGCTCTCGCTGTTCGAGCGGCGCCTGCCGGGGCTCTACCACAACACGGCGGTCGTGCTCGAGAAGGACGGCCGCGTCGCGGGAAAATACCGCAAGATGCACATCCCTGACGACCCCGGCTACTATGAGAAGTTCTATTTCACACCCGGCGACCTCGGCTTCACTCCGATCCCGACTTCGGTCGGTAAGCTCGGCGTGCTGGTGTGCTGGGATCAGTGGTACCCCGAGGCCGCACGGCTGATGGCCCTCGCAGGTGCGGACGTGCTCCTCTACCCGACCGCCATCGGCTGGGAGCGGACGGACAGCGCGCCCGAACAGGCGCGCCAGCGCGAGGCGTGGCAGCTCGCGCAGCGGGCCCACGCGATCGCGAACGGCCTGCCGGTCTTGAGCGTGAACCGTACCGGTTACGAGCCCGACCCCACCGGCGCGACCTCCGGCATCCAGTTCTGGGGCGGCAGCTTCGCGGCGGGACCGCAAGGCGAGATCCTCGCGCAAGCCTCTGCGGGGCATGATGAGTCCCTCGTCGTCGACCTCGACCTGTCGCGCACCGAGACCGTCCGCCGCATGTGGCCCTTCTTCCGGGACCGCCGCATCGACGCGTTCGACGGCCTGACCCGCCGCGCACGCGACTGAACGCCCAAGACTGACACCCGAGCCCTGGCCCTCGTCCAGACGTTATGAAAACCATCGACCGGATCATCACGCGTAAGCTCGCCAGTTGGGTGGCCTTTCGCCGCCGCCTGCACGCCCACCCTGAGCTGGCCTACTCCGAACACGCCACCGCTGACGCCATCGCCAAACGCCTCGAACGGCTTCCCGGCATGCGGCTCCGCCGTCATGTCGGGAGGACCGGCCTCGTGGCCGACTACAACGCCGCTTCGGGCGGCCCCGCCCTGGCGTTGCGCGCGGATATGGACGCGCTGCCCATACAGGAGGCGGCCGCCCGCCCCTACCGCTCCCGCAAAGAGGGCCTCATGCACGCCTGCGGCCACGACGGGCATGTGGCCTGCCTCGTGGGCGCGGCCGAGGCGCTCGCGCTGAGCGGGATCCCCCTGCCGGGCCCCGTGCGCTTCATCTTCCAGCCGGCCGAGGAGGACGGAGCGGGCGCGCTGCGCATGATCGAGGATGGCGCGCTTGAAGGGCTGGACGTGCGGGCCATCTTCGCCCTGCATGGCGTGCCCCTGCTGCCGGTCGGCGTCGCGGATGTGCGCGACGGCACCTCGTTCGCCAGTACCGATACGCTCGACATCCGGATTGAAGGCGCAGGGACGCATGCGGCCAGCCCGCACCGGGGCGTGGATCCCGTCGTCGCCGCGTCGGCGGTGGTCGGCGCGCTGCAGAGCGTCGTCTCGCGGAACATCTCGCCCACGGAGTCGCTCGTCATTACGATCGGCGCCATTCACGGCGGGACGGCCCGCAATGTCATCCCGTCGACCGTCACGCTCAAAGGCACGGTCCGGACGTTGAACGCCGCGACGCGCCAGCTCGCGCTGAAGCGCATCCCGCAGGTTGTTGAACACACGGCCGCGGCCTATGGCGCGACGGCCGAGGTCTGCATCGGGACAGGGTACCCCGTGCTGAACAACGCGGCCCATGCCGTTGATCACCTCATGGCCGCCGCGACGGGCCTGGAGGGACTGGAGCTGCGCCGCAACAGCCTGCCCCCGAGCCTGGGCGGCGAGGATTTCGCATACTTCCTTGAACGCGTGCCCGGCGCTCTCTGGCGGCTAGGCCTCATTCCCGCCGGCCAGACGGAGATGCCGCCGCTGCATCATCCGGGGTTCGATTTCACCGACGCGGCCATCGCGGCGGCGGTGCGCCTCCACTGCGCCACGGTCATGCAGGCGTTCTGCCGGTGACTATGGCTCGCGCGCGCCCGTCCGGCAGGCTCCGCCCGCGTCACTTCTCTTCGATCACGACGCGGAAGCCGACGTCGAACGGCCTCATCCAGCCGGGATAACCCCAGCGCCAGGACGAGGTGGCGCGGTGCGGGCGGCGCGTCCACGAGCCGCCGCGCACGACCTTGCGCGTGTCGGCGCCCTCGCTGTTGCGCCCGTCGTCGTCGCGGTACGGGTAGGGCTTATAGGCGCTGCGCGTCCACTCGGCCACGTTGCCGTGCATGTCGTGCAGGCCCCAGGCGTTGGGCGCATAACGGCCGACCTTGGCCAGGTGCAGCACGCCATCGTTAAAGCGGGGGTCGCGCAGCTCGTAGTCGAAGAGCGCCGAAGGCCTGCGCGCCGGATTGGGGTCGTCACCGCGCGCGATGGGCTTGGGATCCACACCCTCCACCGCCAGCTCGATCAGCATGTAGTCGGCGAGGTTCTCGCGCTTGGAGAAGTCTCCGTCAAACCCGCCGTAGTTCAGCGGCCCCGCCGAGCCCGCGCGGCAGGCCCACTCCCACTGCGCCTCAGTCGGCAGCCGCACGGCCTTGCCGAGCTTTTTCGAGAGCCAGGCGCAGTAGGCGTTGGCCTGCTCCCACGAGACGCGGATCGCGGGGAACTCCGGGTCGTTGACAAAATAGCCGCGGTTGACCTGGTCCTTGTAGTGCATGTCGTAGACGCCGTTCTCAAAGGCCGGGTCGAACTGCCGGAACTGCCCCATCGTGATCTCGGTCGTACCCATCCAGAACGGCTTGCCGACCGTGACCGCGGATACGGGCCGCTCCGCAGGCGACTCGCCGCCAGCGCCCATGGCGAACGTGCCCGCCGGGATGCGGACGGCCTTGAGGACGCGGCCGTCGCCGAGGTCAAACTCCGCCGTCGCGCCCGGCCCCTGCTTGGCGCGCGCGGCAGCCTCGTCGAACGGCCACCCCGCCACGGCCGGCGCGGCCTCCGGAGCGGGCTGTTGCGGCGGCGCCACGAAAGCGGCGGGGGTATACGGGTTCGTCACCTGCTCAGGGTCGAAATCGTCGTTGGCGTACCGGATGGCCATCTCGCGGCGGCGCGCGAGCATCTCCTTCTTGCCGCCCCCGGTGCGCTCGGTCCAGCTCCCCCAGTACGGCACGTTCAGGTCGATCCACGTGATGAGACGGTCCCACTGCTCGGCGCTGAGCGTCACGCCCTTATGGCCCTTCTTGAGGAGCTGTACCAGCTCGGAGGTGTCGGCGTGGAACTCCAGCGGC
>JAKJGY010000203.1 GCA_022704145.1 Verrucomicrobiota bacterium | reverse complement strand
CGGCGACGGAATACCGCCGCGATTACCGTGCGGCGTCCGCCTCATAACGGTAGGCCGCACGGCCGTTGGGGGCGGCGTCGCCGTCCGTCCACCACGCGAGCGGATCCTCACCGCGCACGTTGTCCGACCACTTGAAGCGCAACCGCAGCGGGCCGTCGGGCGGCACTGCCAGGAGCGCGCGCGGCAGGGTCACGACGACGCGCGGGCCGGCGACCGCACAGGCCACGGTCTCCCGAGGCTGCCACCCTTGGTCGGTGCGCGCGAACACCTGCGCCCGCCTGCCTCCGGCCGCAGGCTGCACCTTGAGCGTGAAGCCCTGCCACGCGGGCCGCGCGGCCGAGTCGCCCGCAACACCGATGTAGAGCGTCATCCACCCGTCGCCGTCCGGAGGTGTCAGCGGCGCGGCGGCCTCAGCCAGAAACCAGAGCGTCTCGCGGCCGCGCGCCACCTTGCAGAGGCGGATGTCGTTGCGGCCGGTCGCGTTGGTGAGCGTGCCGACGGCCCACCCGTAGCCGTGGTGACGACGGTGGAAGGTGTCGCCGAGGTCGTCCCAGTAGGCCGGAGCGACCGGCCCCCACGGGTCGCGCGCCGCCAGCGAAGCGCCGTCCCAGGTGTCGGCGACCGCGCCAGAGGCGGCGGGCAGCGGCCGAACGCCCTTCAGGAGCCTGATGTTCTGCCACATCTGATAGTAGTAGTTGTCGCCGTAACCGCCCTTCATCGGCTCGATGTCCCGGTTGAACTCCGCGTTGAACGCATCGACGAAGAGCGCCTCAGGATCGTAGTCGCGCCGCCCCGCGTAGCTCGGCCGGTTGATCTCCTGACGCGTGAAGCGCATCGCGATCCACTCGTTCCACTGCGTGATGAAGACGAACTCCGGATCGACCTCCAGCGCCCGCCGCCACTGCTCGGCAAAGTAGAGGCCCTGCTCGGAGCGGTGCGGCTCGGGGTTCGCGCCATTGTGGAAACTCTTACCGCGGTTGGTGTCGGGGTGCTCCGCCGTACAGACCACGAGCTGCTCGGGGCGGTCCGGCGACTCGTGCCAGCCGTACTGCTGCGGCGTATGATCGAGCCACGGCCAGCGGTCACGCCCGTCGCCGAACCAGCCTTGCCCTTTCGTCCACGCCCACGAGCGGCGCAGCGTGAAGAACGCCTTCAGCTCCTCGTCGAGCCCCTCGGGGCTGGCCATCAGCAGCGGCCTGCCTTTCCAGAAGAACCACAGATCCCGATGTAGGCCCTTGGCGTAGAGGTCGTCGTAGAGGCTGCGGACCACGCGCTCGTGCGACGAGTGGGTCAGGAAGGTGACGGCCGGCGTACGGCCGCCCTCGGCGCGGATCGCGGCGTAAATGCGCAGGATGTTCCGGTAGATCGCACGGTAGTGCAGCGCGTTGGTGGCGTCGAAGGCCACCACGTCGACACCCGCGTCGGCGAGCATCTGGGCGTGCTTGCGGATGACCCACTCGTCCGTCGCCACATAGAAGCCGAGGAGCGGCTCGCCCCAGTGGTGGAAGGCGTGACGCGGCCCCCACTGCCGTTCGCCGGGCGGAGCCTTGAGGATCTCCGAGATGACGTAGGGGCTGTTGGTGTCCGAAGGCCGCGGCGGCGTCACGCCCTGGTCCGGACCGCCGGGCCCGCCGTGGCGGTCATAGCCGTGGGCGCCGTGCCAGATGTAGTAAAAGACGCCTACGAAACGGTTCGTGCGCGCGGCAGGCGCCTGACCCTCAAACGGCAGCTCGCGGCCCAGCGCGTCCGCCGCCGCCCAGGTGTCGCTGAACGTGTCCTGCGCCGCCGCGCCCAACGCCGCAAACGCGCACGCGGCCGCGATCCAGCCCCTTGTCCTGTTCACGTCGCCCCTCCTCCTGCGGCAGCCGCCATTGCGGGCGATCACCATTGCGGCCCAGTGTAAAGGTACGCCGCCCCGCCCTCAAGGCCGGAATCGCATGCGCGTGCGGGACGTTTGTCCAGCGTCTGGACGGCCGGCAAGCCTGGGCCGCCTGGCGTGAGGCCACATCAGGGTTGACGGGGCGCGGCCCCCAGGCGTAAGATCATTTATATTTTGTTCACCCGTTGCTCCCGCCCTGGGCGCTCGGTTTCGGCCGAAGGTTCATGTATGTGCGCGAGCGACGTCATCATGAGGTCAGACCATGAGGGGGATATCCGCCCTGTTCCGCACACTGGGTGCGGCCGCCTGCCTGGCGACCGTAGCGCACCTGCAGGCGGCGGAGACGTCCGCCTTACAGGCGCGGACGGCCGCAGGCTCGTGGGTGAGGTTGACGGCCGCGCAGCCGCTCGGCGCGCGGCTTGGCCAGACTGTCCTTGAGGCGCGGACGGTCCGTGACGGAGCCGGCTCGGCCCTGTTCCATGTGGTCCGCCTGGCTGAGGGCGGGTTCCTCGTGCTGTCGGGTGATGACCAGACATTGCCGGTTGTCGCGTTTTCGGAGGCCGACGACCTGGAGGAAGACGCGCAGAACCCGCTGTGGGCCATGCTGAACATCGACCTGCCGCAGCGGCTCAAGGCCTCTCGGAACAGGGCCGCCGCACGTGCGGCGCGTACCCCGGACGACGTGTCGCGCCACCCCGAATGGCAGGCGCTGCTCGCGGAAGCGGAGCCCGGCACGCTGGGACTTTCGAGCGTCAGCGACGTACGGGTGAGCCCCCTGGTCCAGTCGAAATGGAGCCAGTCGACCGTCGGCGGCAAGACCTGCTACAACTACTATACGCCCAACAACTACGTGTGCGGCTGCGTGGCGACGGCCGGCGCGCAGGTGATGCGCTATTACACCTTCCCGACGGCGAGCGTAAGCGCGACCGAGCAACAGTTCTGGGTCGACCTGGTCGCGACCACCGCGCCGTTGCTGGGGGGCGTGTATGACTGGGCGAACATGCCGCTGGTGCCCTCCTCGGTGTCGACCGCCCAGCGCCAGGCGATCGGGCGTCTGACCTACGACGTCGGCGCGGCCTCGCAGATGTCCTACGAGAGCGGCAGCTCCGGGACGACCTGCGCCGCCTTGGCCGCCGCACTGCGCACGGACTTCCTGTACACCTCGGCGGTCTGGTGTTACTCGAAGAACCTGGCCGACCAGACCGCCGTCATCCAGAACGGCATCCTGGCCAGCCTCGACGCTCACAGCCCGGTCGTACTGGCGATCGCCGAGGCGAGCGGCGGCGGCCATGCGGTCGTGGGCGACGGCTACGGGTATCAGTCGGGCACGCTCTACACCCACATCAACATGGGCTGGAGCGGTACCGACAACGCCTGGTACAACCTGCCGACGATCGGCGACTACACCATCCTCAGCGGCGTCGTTTACAACGTCTTCCCCTCACAAAGCGGCGAGGTCCTGAGCGGACGCGTCCTCTCCTCCGGCGGAACCGCCTGCGCGAGCGCAACGGTCTACGCGGTGAACACGGTGTCCGGCGCCGCTCTCAGCGCCACGACGGATGCGAAAGGCATCTTCTCCCTTCTCGTTCCCAGCCCCAGTTCGGCGGCGAACGGCAAATACCGGCTGACGGCTGTCTCCGGCGGGCTCGTCTCCGGCCCGGTCACCAACGGCGTGACCGCCAGCGTCAGCGGCACCTACAGCAAAACCAAGCCCGGCTCCTGGACCCCGCTCAGCACCGGCTCGATCGGCAACTTCTGGGGCGCGGCGCTGTCGATGCCGGCCGCCGCCGCGCTCACCCTCACACCCACCACCCAGAGCGCCGCGTCCGCAGGCGGCAGTTATTCGCTGACCGTCGGCGGCAACACCGTATGGTCCGCCACCGCGGACGCGAGCTGGCTTACGGTCGCCACCGCCTCCGGCATCGGGGCGGGCACCGTGAGCTATACGGTGTCAGCCAACCGTACGGCCGCGGCCCGGACGGGCCATGTGACCGTGACCGGCGGCGGCCTGACCCGGACCTGCACCGTGTCTCAGCCGTCCGACCTGCTCTTCGTCACCGTCACTTTCGACGCGCAGGGCGGCGCGGTCTCGCCCGCCTCGCAGCAGGTCGCCGTGGGCCTGACCTACGGCACCCTCCCGACCCCCACGCGCAGCGGCTTCCTGTTCGGCGGCTGGTGGACCGGCTCCGGCGGCACCGGCACTTCGGTCACGGCCGACACAACCGTCACAGCGGGTACCGCCCACACGCTCTATGCCAAGTGGCTCAACAACTCGGTCACCGTCGTGTTCGACGCGCAGGGCGGGACGGTCAGCCCGTCCGCGCAGACCTTCACCATCGGCGCCGCCTACGGCACCCTGCCCACCCCCTCCCGCACCGGCCACACCTTCGGCGGCTGGTGGACCGCCGCGGGCGGGGCCGGCACGCAGATGACGGCCGCCTCCACGGTACAGGCCGTGTACGGCGTCCTCTATGCCAAATGGACGGCCAACGCTTATACGGTCACCTTCGACGCGCAGGGCGGCGCGGTCGCGCCCGCCTCCAAGAGCGTCTCCTACGGCGCCGCCTACGGCACCCTGCCCACGCCCACGCGCACCAACTACGGGTTCGCCGGCTGGTGGACCGGCAGCGGCGGGAGCGGCACGCAGGTGACGGAGGCGACAACGGTCGCGACGGCCGCGGCCCACACGCTCTACGCCAAATGGACGCCCGGAACGATCACCGTGACCTTCGACCCGCAGGGCGGCACGGTCTCGCCCACCTCCAAATCGTACACGCTCGACACCACCTATGCGACGCTCCCCACGCCCTCACGCACCGGTTACGATTTCGGCGGCTGGCGCACCGCACCCGGGGGCGGCGGCGTCCTGATCACGACCGCCTCGACCGTCAGCGCCGCATACCTCACGCTGTACGCCGCCTGGTCCGCGAAAACGATGACCGTCATTCTCGACCCCCAGAGCGGCTCGGTCAGCCCGGGCTCCAAGACCGTGACTTACGGCTCGCCCTACGGCACGCTGCCGACGCCCACACGCACGAACTACGAGTTCGGCGGCTGGTGGACCGGCAGCAACGGCGCCGGCTCGCTCATCACCGAAAGCACGGTCGTCGCCCTGACCACCGGACACACGCTGTACGCCAAGTGGACGGTCGGTACCGTGACCGTCATCCTGGACGGGGGTCCCGAGACCCTGACCCGCACCTTCACGCTGGGCTCCACCTACGGCACCTTGCCGACCCCCACCATCGAGGGCTATACCTTCGGCGGCTGGTGGACCGCCTTCAATGGCGGGGGCAGCCAGATCACGTCCTCCTCCCTGGTCGATCCGGCCATAACCCGGCTGTACGCGAAATGGACAGGGAACCCCTACACGATCACGCTCAACGCACAAGGCGGAACGGTGAGCCCGGCCACACTCCCCATCACCTATCCCGGCCCCTACGGCGTCTCCGGCGTGGCCCTGCCCACACCCTCTCGGCCGGGCTGGTTCTTCACCGGCTGGTGGACTTCGGCCGACAACAGCGGCGCGAAAGTCTCGGGCTATTACAACCTGATGACCTCCGCCGCCAACTTCACCCTCTACGCCCATTGGACGCCGTCCGTGACCGTGACCTTCGACCCGCAGGGCGGTACCGTCTCCCCCACGCAACAGGCGTACGGGGCCGATCTGACCTACGACTCCTTGCCGACCCCCACCCGCGCCGGCTACGCCTTCGGCGGCTGGTGGACAGCCGCCGACGGCACGGGCCTCTCCGTCACGACCGCCTCGACGGTCAGCGCGACCACCACCACGCTCTATGCCCGATGGACAGGACAACCCATCACGGTCTCCTTCAATCTCATGGGGGGAGGCACCCTGCCCTCACAGGTCTTTACGGTCGGCGCACCTTACGGCACGCTCCCCTCGCCCGAACCGCCGCCCGGCTATGCCTTCAACGGCTGGCGCTGGGGCGGTAGCCCTACTAGCCTCGGAACCCTGGTCGATGCCACCTCTATCGTCAGCGTGGAGGTTACCGTCCTCGTGGGCTACTGGACCCCCCGCAACTATACCGTGACCCTGGATCCCCAAGGCGGCACCGTCGAACCCGGAACGATCCAAGTCACCTTCAGCAAACGTTATCTCGGCCTTCCTGATCCCGTGCGGACCGGGTACACGTTCGGCGGTTGGTGGACGCTCGTAAACGGCAAGGGTTTGCGAGTCGTCTCCGCGCTCACCGACATGACCACCGCCGCCGACCACACCCTTTACGCGAAATGGACCGCGCTCACCTTCCCGGTCACGCTCGACCCGCAAGGCGGCGCCGTCGCGCCCGACGCCCTGACGGTCACCTTTGACAAGACGTACGGCACCCTTCCCACACCGACACGGCCGGGCTACGCCTTCAGCGGCTGGCGGACCGCCGCCGACGGCGGTTCAGCCGTCACCAGCCGCACCCGCGTACAGTCGCTCGCCCCGACGCTCTTCGCGAGCTGGTCGGCCTGCACCTACACGGTCACCCTCAACCCTGCGGCAGGCAAGGTCAGCCCGGCTAAAATGACCGTCACCTACGCCAACCCCTACGGCACACTGCCGACCCCCACGCGCGACGGCTACACCTTCGCCGGCTGGTGGAGCGCCGCCGACGGGGCGGGCGATCCGGTGACCGCCCTCTCAGCCGTCACCGCGACCGCCAGCCACACCCTCTACGCCCGCTGGGCGGGCGGTTCCCTGACGGTCACCTTCGACCCGCAGGGCGGCACCGTCGCGCCCACGGCCCAAGATTTCACGCTCGGCCTGCCTTACGGCGCCCTGCCGACGCCCGCACGTCCTGGCCACGCCTTCAACGGCTGGCGCACCGCCCCAGGCGGCGCAGGCGCCGCCGTCGCCAGCACCTCCACCGTCACGGCCGCCGCCGCCACCCTGCACGCCCACTGGGCCGCCACCAACCTGACGGTCACCTTCGACCCGCAGGGCGGCGCCGTCGCGCCCGCCGCGCGCGCCGTCACCCACGGGCAGCTCTACGGCCCC
>JAKJGY010000202.1 GCA_022704145.1 Verrucomicrobiota bacterium | reverse complement strand
GGTGGTCGGTGGTCGGTGGTCGGTGATCGGTGGTCGGTGGTCGGTGATCGGTGATCGGTGGTCGGTTTGGGAGTACGGAGGGCGGGATGGCGGGAGCGGACGAGATGCTGATCATTCAGACGCCGGAGGAGATGCAGCGCTGGGCGCGGGAACGGCGGCGGGAGGGGCGGCGCATCGGTTTCGTGCCGACCATGGGCTACTTGCATGCCGGACACCTCTCGCTGGTCGAGGACGCGCGGCGGCGTTCCGACGTGGTGGCGGTCAGCATTTTCGTCAACCCGACGCAGTTCGGCCCCCACGAGGATTTCTCGAAGTACCCGCGCGACGAGGCGCGTGACCTCGCGCTCTGCCGCGCGGCGGGCGCGGCGGCCGTGTTCCTGCCCGCGCCGGAGGCGATGTACGCGCCGGACGCGAGCGTCACGGTGGACGAGGGGCGGCTGGCGCTCGGGCTGTGCGGCGCGCGGCGCCTCGGCCATTTCCGCGGCGTCTGCACGGTGGTGGCGAAGCTGTTCAACATCGTCCTGCCTGACGTCGCCGTGTTCGGTCAGAAGGACTACCAGCAGGCGGCGGTCATCCGGCGGCTGGTGCGCGACCTGAACTTTCCGGTCGAGGTGGTGGTGGCGCCGACGTGCCGCGAGCCGGACGGACTGGCGATGAGTTCGCGCAACGTCTACCTCTCGGGCGAGGAGCGCCTGCGCGCGCTCGGCCTGAGCCGCGCGCTGCAGGCCGCGGCCGACGCGGTCGCCGACGGCCCCGCGGACGCCGAGGCCGTGCGGCGCGTGTTGCGCGAGACGCTGGAGGCGCACGCGCTGAAGATGGATTACGCCGAGGTGGTGGACGCCGAGACGCTGGTGCCTGTCGCCCAGGCGGCGCGCGGCCATGTGGCGCTGGTCGCGGCCTACTGCGGCAAGACGCGCCTGATCGACAACCGGGTGCTCTGAAGGAGGGGCGGGGTGATCGACGAGCTGAAGGACAAGGAGGCGCGGCTGCGCGGGCTGCTGCGCGGCTACGGGCGGGTGGCGGTCGGCTTTTCCGGCGGCGTGGACAGCACGCTCCTGCTGCGGATGGCGGTCGATGAGCTGGGCACCGCGAATGTGCTGGCGGTGATCGCCGACACGCCGAGCCTGCCGCGCGGCGAGTACGCGCAGGCGCTCTCACTGGCGCAGGGGATGGGCGTCACGCCGCAGGTGGTCGATCCCGACGAGCTGGGCGACCCGGCCTATGTTGCCAACCCGGCCGACCGCTGCTACTATTGCAAGCGGCATCTTTTCCGGCATGTCGCGGCGGCGGCCGCCGCAGGCGGGTATGGCGCGGTGCTGGACGGCAACAACGCCGACGACGCGGGCGACTACCGGCCGGGCCGCCGGGCGGCGCAGGAGCTGGGCGTCAGGAGCCCGCTGCTGGAGGCGGGCCTGACCAAGGCGGAGGTGCGCGCGCTCTCGGCGCGGCTCGGGCTGCCGACTGCGGACAAGCCGGCCATGGCGTGCCTGGCCTCGCGCGTCCCCTACGGCACGCCGGTGACGGCGGAGGTGCTGGGGCAGGTGGAGCGGGCCGAAGGCGCCGTGCGTGCGGCGGGCTTCGTGCAGTGCCGCGTGCGGCACCACGGCGAGGTCGGGCGTGTCGAGGTGCCTGCCGCTGAGCTGGGCCGGCTGCTCGACGCGCGCGTCCGCGGCGAGGTGGTCGCGGGGGTGCGTGCGGCGGGCTACCGGTATGTGGCGCTGGATCTGGAGGGGTATCGTACGGGGAGCCTGAACGAGGCGCTCCGGGGAGGGCGGGAATGAGCGGAAAGACGACGGTGACTGACGGCGTGCGCGCGGCGAGCGACCCTTTGGCGGGGCAGGAGGCGGACGCGCGGTATAAGGGGTTCAACGAGACGGCCGACCCTTGGAAGGTGATCGGCACCCTCGGGTATGGCGAGGACCGCACGATGGTCTCCACGGTCGAGCGCGTGATCCTCGACGCCAACCCCTCGCAGTATCCGGGCTTTGAGGACAAGCTGCTCAAGATCGCGGCTGACCCGGCCTGCACCGAGGCCGGCTTCGGCTTCGTCTGCCGCCTGCTGGGGCTGATCGCCTCGCCCAAGAGCGTGGCGGCGCTGAAGGGGCTGCTGGCCGACGGCAACGAGGTGCGCGCCTTTGCGGCGCGGCAGGTGATCGAGCAGGTGCCAGGGGCCGAGGCCGAGGCCGCGCTGCGCGCGGCGGCGGGCCAGGCCAAGGGCCGTACGGCCGAGGGGCTGGCCGGCGCGGTGGCGGCACGTAAGGCCCGGGATTAGTTTCCGCCACCCAGGCGCAACCCACACCCGGAAGGCCTCGTGTTCGTTGTGCCCTTGGTGTCTGGGATGGGATTGACTTGCAGGAAGGTTATCTGACATGAACATGACACGGCGTGGATTTGCGAAGACGGCGGGGCTGGCGGCGGGAGCGGCGGCGTTCCCCGCGATTGTTCCGGCGAAGGTCTTGGGGCAGCAGGCGCCCTCCAAGGTGCTCACGGTGGCGGTGGTGGGCGTGGGCGGCATGGGCCTCTCGCACCTGACGCAACTGCTGGGCCGCGACGGGGTGCGGCTGGTGGCGGTGGCGGACGTCGACCGGTTCCACCAGCAGCGCGCGGCCGGGATCATCAACAAGAAGTACGGCGACACGGCCTGCAAGACCTTCGGCGATTTCCGCGAGGTCACGCGCGCCCGGGACATCGACCTTGTGACCGTGGCCACGCCGGACCACTGGCATGCGATCCCGGCGATCGACGCGATCCGCCACGGCAAGGACGTGTTCGTGGAGAAGCCGTTGACGCTGACCGTGCGCGAGGGGCAGGCGCTGGTGGCGGAGCTGCGCAAGCACGGGCGTGTCGGGCAGACCGGCACGATGCAGCGCTCGTCCGAAGGGTTCCACCGTGCGGCCGAGCTGATCCGTAACGGCCGCCTCGGCAAGATCAGCCGGATCGAGGTCCTGATACCGGCGAACAACCGCTACGTGGGCGCGACGTGGAAGCCCGCGGCGGTGCCCGAGGGCCTGGACTACGACTTCTGGGTAGGGCCGGCGCCGTTCGAGCCGTACGCGGCGCAGCGCACCCACTACCAGTTCCGGTATATCCTCGACTACGCGGGCGGGCAGACGACCAACTGGGGTGCGCACTATCTCGACATCGCGCAGTGGGCGCTCGGGGCCGACGAGGGCGGGCCGGTGGAGGTCGAGGGCCACGGCGTGTTCCCCAGCAGCGGGCTCTTCACGGCGCCGACACGCGTCGATGTGCGTTACACCTACGCCGACGGCGTGACGATGCGGATGCGCACGCGCACCGACGGCGTGTATGACGGCAACATCATCTTCTACGGCGACAAGGGGACGCTCGATGTGTCGCGCAGCAAGCTGAAGGCCAATCCCGAGGGCCTCCTCAAGGAGGTGATCGGCGACGGCGAGGTGCGGCTGTACAGGAGCCGCGACCACTTCGAGAACTGGATCGGCTGCGTCAAGACGCGCCAGGCGCCGGTGTCCGACCTGGCGATCGGGCATAAGACCACGAACCTGTGCAACATCGGCAACATCGCGATGCTGGTGCAGCGTAAGCTGGCGTGGGATCCGGTGAACGAGCGTTTCGCCGGCGACGAGATGGCCAACCGGCTGCTCGCGCGCCCGATGCGCGGCCCGTGGTCGCTGGCCTAGCGTCCGCCCGAGACCCGGCGCAAGATTGGGTGCGGTGACAAGCGGTATTCCGCGCGGCACCGCATGACCCCGTCCCCCACCCAGTTCGGCAGACCGACAAAGCGTACGACCCAGCTCGCGACAAAGGGGTCCAGACCCTCCTTCTTCCGGTAGGGCGCGACCGCCGGGCGCGCGTATGCGCGTCCTTTTCGCGCCTTGCCGAGTGCGCCGCCGCGTGGTACAGTGCCCGGCAGCACGAGCGGCTTGTGCGGGGAGGCGGCATGGAAGACTCGATCGGCGACCAGAGGACGCTGTTGGGCGGACGGGCGGGCGCGGCGGAGGTCAGCGTGGGCGGGGCCGACACCCTGCCCCGCGAGGGCGCGCCGCTGGGGCGGATCGACCAGTTCGAATTGGTTCGAGAGCTGGGGGGCGGCGGTTTCGGAGTCGTGTATCTGGCGCGCGACACGGTGGCGGGGATCGAGGTGGCGGTGAAGGGGCTGCCGCCGCTGGTCAAGAACAACGCGGACGAGCTGGAGCGCATCCGCGAGAACTTCGCGCTGGTCTCGCGGCTGCACCACCCGAACATCGCGGCGGCGCTGCACCTGCATCCGGCGCAGGCGGTGTCGTACGCGCAAGAGGGCGTGCGGCAGGCGCTGCGGGTGCTGCCCGGCGACACGCTGATGGTGATGGCGTTCGCGCCGGGGGTGACGCTCTCCAGATGGCGCAAGCAGTTTCCCGAGGGCAGGGTGCCGGTGCCGCAGGCGCTGGAGGTGTGCCGGCAGGTCGCGGCGGCGCTGGACTACGCGCACGGCGAGCGGGTGGTCCACCGGGACGTGAAGCCGTCGAATGTGATGGTGGAAACGAGGGGAAAGGATGAAGGCAGAAGGATGAAGGCAGAATCGGGTGCTGCTTCATCCTTCATCCCTCATCCTTCAGCCTTGAATGTCCGGGTGCTGGACTTCGGGCTGGCGGCGGAGATCCGGAGCAGCCTGAGCCGCGTGAGCCAGGAGAAGGGGGACACGAGCGGGACACGGCCGTACATGGCGCCGGAGCAGTGGGCGGGGAGGAGGCAGGACGGCCGCACCGACCAGTACGCGCTGGCGGCGCTGTTCCACGAGCTGGTGAGCGGCGCGGTGCCGTTCGCGAGCGCGTTCGACACCGGCGACCCGGTGATCATGGAGCGCGCGGTGGTCGGGCGCGCGCCCGAGCCGCTGGCGGGGCTGACGAAGGCGCAGAACGCGGCGCTGCTGCGCGGGCTGGCGAAAGGGCCGGCGGAGCGGTTCGCGACGTGCGGGGAGTTCGTGGGGGCTCTCGGCGGGGCTCTCGCCAAGACGCCAAGACGCAAAGGGGGGAAGGCGCTGGCGCTGGCGGTGGCGGTGGCGGCGGCGGCGGTTCTTTGCTTTGGGGCCTATAGGTCCTATACGTCCTATAGGTCCTATAGCGCGCGGCGGGAGGCGGAGCGGGCGGCGGCGGAGCGGACGCAGGCGTTGGACGCGGCGCAGCGGGAGCGGCTGGAGGGTCTGAGGGCCGCGGCCGAGGCGGCGCTGGCGGCGGGCGACCTGGAGACGGCCGGGGCGCGCATCGCGGAGCTGAAGGGCGCTGGAGGGCCGACCTCCGTGTCGGCCGACCTGCAGAAGAAGTACGAGGCCAAGGCGGGCGAGCGGGAGACGAACAAGCGGTACGCTGCGGCGTCGGTGGCGCGCGAGGCGGCGCAGAGGCTGGAGCGGGGGCAGGGGTTCGGTGCGCGGCTGGACGCGCTGGAGGTGACCTGGCGCGAGGCCGAGGCCGCGCGGCAGGGCGGGGGCTGGGGACAGGCCCTGAGCGGGTACGACGCGGTGCTGGCGGCGTGCAAGGCGCTCGGGACGGAGGAGGTCTCACGCGAAGACGCGAAGGCGCGAAGAGGGGAGGCTGAGAAGGCCCTGTCTGCGGCTGACCAAGCCGGTTCCGCCTCCGACGCGGCGGATCTCTTCGCGGCTGGGGGGCGAGCGTCCTCGCGAGCCGCGGAGGCGTTCGAGAAAGGCGCGTTTGCGGAGGCGACGAAGGCGTGGCGGGAGGCGGCCGCCACGTACGCCTCGGCCAAGGCGCGGGCGCTGGCCGCGCAGGGGTACGCGCAGGCCAAGGCCGCCTTCGAGTCCGAGCTTGCGAAATCCGAACCGACGGCTGGGGGGCGAGCGTCCCCGCGAGCCGATCTCCTGGACGCGCACGGCGGCGTGAAGTGGTCAGAAGTGAAACGCCTGCGGACGCTGGGCGCGGCGAGCGCGAACGATCCGGCCGCGGGCGAGAAGGCCTACCGCGACGCGCTGGCGGCGCTGCCCGGCGCGGTGGGGGAGGCGCAGGCGGCGGAGCGGGCGGCAAAGCTTGCCGCCGCGCTGGCGGCGGCGCGGCAGGCCAAGGCCGCGGGGCAGTGGCAGGCGTGCATTGACAAGGCCGGCGAGGCGCTGGCGCTGGAGGCGGGGAACGCCGAGGCGGCGGCGCTGAAGCGGGAGGCGGAGCTGGAGCTGAAGCCGAAGGGGCCGGTCGAGGGACAGCCGTGGGCGTCGCCCGCGACGGGCATGGAATTCGTTTGGGTGCCTGCGCTGAAGGTGTGGGTGGGGAAGTACGAGGTGACCAACGGCGAGTACCGGAAGAAGGAGCCGGGGCATGACAGCAAGGAGTTCAATGGACACAGCCTGAACGGCGAGCGTCAGCCGGCGGTGTACGTGAACTTCGACGACGCGAAGGCGTACGCGGCGTGGCTGACGGAGCGGGAGCGTGACGGGCTGGGCGGGCTGCGCTACCGGGTGATCTCGGAGAAGGAGTGGGAGACCGTGGCGCGGTGCGGCGACGGCCGGGAGTACCCGTGGGGCGACGCGATGCCTCCGAAGTACGGGAACTACTCGGATTCGGCGGCGAAGCGGGATTTGAGTTTCAACGGAATCGACGGCTACACGGACGGGTTCGCTGTGACGTGCCCGGTGGAGCGGAGCGGCGCGAACGAGTGGGGGCTGTACGGGATCGGCGGGAACGTGTGGGAGTGCTGCGCGTCGGACACGTCCGGCGGGTCTTTCGGGGCGTGGCGCGGGGCGTCGTGGGGCAGCCACAGTCCCGGCATTCTGCGCGTCGCGTACCGCTTCGGCCACGTCGGGTCGGTTCGCGACGGCAATAACGGCTTTCGCCTCGCGTTGTCGCGCTGAGGGCAAATCACACTATGGACTTTTACCATCTGGCCCTTTGCCCCGCGCGAGCCGCGCATGCGGCGAGTGCGGGGGCGTTCGGGGGTTCGGGGGCAGCGCCCCCGACGACGGGGAG
>JAKJGY010000201.1 GCA_022704145.1 Verrucomicrobiota bacterium | reverse complement strand
CACCGCGCCCGCCGCCGCGCCCGCCGCCGCGCCCGCCGCCACCCCCGAGCAGCGGCGCGCCGCGCTGGCCGAGATCGCCGCGCGCGCGACCGCCTGCGACGCCTGCCCCCTGCGGCAGAACCGCACGCTGTGCGTGCCGGGCCAGGGCAACCCCGACAGCCCGGACGTGATGTTCATCGGCGAGGCGCCCGGCCAGGACGAGGACCGGCAGGGCCTCGCCTTCGTCGGCGCCGCCGGACAGCTCCTCACCAAGATGATCGCCGCGATGGGCTACACGCGCGACGAGGTGTTCATCGCCAACATCTGCAAATGCCGCCCTCCCGGAAACCGCACGCCAGCCCCCGAGGAGATGCAGAAGTGCCTGCCCTTCCTGCGTGAGCAGATCCGCATCGTCAGGCCGAAGACCCTCGTGCTGCTGGGAGCCACCGCCATCAAGGGCCTGCTCGACACCCAGGCCGGCGTCTCCCGCCTGCAGGGCCAGTGGACCTCCTACGAGGGTATCCCCGTCATGCCCACCTACCATCCCGCCTACCTGCTCCGCTTCGAGTCGCTCGGCGACGCCGAATCGCTGCGGAGCGCCAAGCTCCAGGTCTGGGGCGCCCTCAAGCTCGTCCTGACCCTCCTCGGCCGCCCGATCCCCGGCGCCAAATAGTCCCGACCCCGCCGCCGCGAGCGGCACGCCTCGACATGCCGGCACACCGCCCGACAGCCCTGGCGTAAGAAAGCGGGGGTGGCGGAAGACCGCCACCCCCATCCCCAAACAGGTCCGTCGTTTGTGTTGTCTGCTTAGAGAAGCTGTTTCACCGCGGCCACGATGTCGCGGTCATGCGGCAGGAAGGCGTCCTCGAGCGAGTAGGCCTGCGGCGCGATCCCGTCCCTCGCGCCCACGCGCAGCACCGGGGCGTCGAGCGAGTCAAAGGCCTCGGCCATGATGCGCGACGCGATCTCGCCGGTGTAGCTGCCGATGCCCACACAGTGGCTCGCCACCACACAGCGGCCGGTCTTGCGCACCGACGCCAGGATCGTCGCCATATCCAGCGGCACGAGCGAGCGGATATCCACCACCTCGGCCGAAACGCCCTGCGCCGCAAGCTGGTCCGCGGCCTTGAGCGCCTCGTACAGCATCGGGCCCCAGGTGACGATCGAGACCCGGTCGCCCGCGCGCTTGACGTCCGCCTTTCCGAGCGGCGTGAGGTACTCCTCCTGCGGCACCACGCCCTTGACGTTGTACAGGATCTGCGACTCGACGAAGAGGATCGGGTTGTTGTCGCGGATCGCGCTCTTGAGCATGCCCTTGGCGTCGGCCGGCGTCGCCGGGTAGACCACATACAGGCCGGGGATGTGCGCGAACATCGACTCCAGCGTCTGCGAGTGCTGCCCGCCATAGCCCTTGCCGCCGCCGACCGAGGCGCGGTACACGAGCGGCACCTCGATGTTGGCGCCGGACATGTAGTGCCACTTGGCCGCCTGGTTCGAGATCTGGTCCGAGGCCATCAGGCCGAAGTCCATATACATCAGCTCGACCACCGGCCGCAGGCCCGTCATGGCCGCGCCCACCGCCGTGCCGCAGATGCACGCCTCGGAGATCGGCGTGTTGAAGACGCGGTCGCGGCCGAAGGCGTCGATCAGCCCCTTGGTGACCTTGAACGCCCCGCCGTACTCGGCGATGTCCTCGCCCCACTGCACCACGCGGCTGTCGCGCAGCATCTCCTCGACCATCGCCTCCTTGAGCGCGTCCTTATAGGTGAGCTGCCCGTCCTCCGTCCGCTTGATCGCCGGCAGCGCGCCCTCCAGCTTCGCCTCCGCGTACGCCTCCGGCACGGCCTCGACGCGCGTGTCGGTATACATGTACTTGATCACGTCGGCGGGGTCGGGGTCTTTCGACCAGGCCGCCTTGGCCGCCATGCGGGCGTTACGGTCCGCCACCTTGGCCTTCAGCTCGACGAGCTTCTTCGGCGTGATGCAGCGGTTCTCGAGAAGCTGCCGCTCCAGGTTCGCGATCGGGTCCAGCGCCTTCCAGGCGGCCTCCTCGTCCTTGGTGCGGTACTCGAACCGCGGGTCGCCGAGCGAGTGGCCGTAGTTGCGGTACGTGTCGAACTCGAGCAGCACGGGGCCCTCGCCCGCACGGCAGATCGCGGCGGCCCGGCGCATGGCCTCCATACACGCGAGGAGGTCCATGCCGTTGACGACCTCGGCGTGCATGTTGTTGTCGGCGAAGCCGGCCGCCCGGCGCGCGACCGTCTTCACGCCCGCGACCTCGCCGTCGACGCGCCCGGTAAAGCCGTAGTGGTTGTTGATCACCGCATAGACGATCGGCAGACCGAAGCGGTTCTGCGTATACTCGGGGTCGGTGAACTGGCCCATCGCGGCCCAGTTGAGCGCCTCGAGCACCACGCCGTTGGCGTAGGCGCCGTCGCCGGCGAAACAGCAGGTGACCTTGCCGGTCTTGAAGTAGCGCGAGCTGATCGCCGAACCGGTGGCGATGGGCACGCCGCCGCCCACGATCGCGTTCGCGCCGAGGTGCCCGGCCTTGAAGTCCGCGATGTGCATCCCGCCGCCACGGCCCTTGCAGTAGCCGTCCTCCTTACCGAACAGCTCGGCGATGGCGCGGTACACATGGTCCTCGAGCGCAACCTCCATCAGGTCGCGCTTCTTGGCCGCCTCGCAGGCCGGGATACGCGCCTTCAGCTCCTCGACGCTCATACCGCGGATCGCCACGCAGCCCTTGGCCAGCGAGTCGCCGTGGCCACGGTGTGTCGAGGTGATGAAGTCGTCGTAGTTCATCGCCGCGCAGCAGCCGACAGCCGTCGCCTCCTGACCGATCGAGACATGCGTGGGCCCGCGGTACTCATAACCCTTGCACGAGTCGTACGCGCCGGTGCGCAGCTTGACGATCATCTCTTCGAACTCGCGGATCGTCAGCATGTCCTCCAGCGCGTCGACGGCCTGCGCCGCCGTGAGCGTGCCCGCCGCAAGCTCCTCCTTGAGCGTGCCCTTGTACTGGTACGCGGGGATCTTTCCCAACTGATAGGTCGTGGGCTTGAAACTGGGCTTCAGGGTGCTGAGGTAGTTGTTGGTCGCCATGGTGTTTGTCCTGTTTGTTTTTGCCTAAACGAGAATCGTCTCGACACCCGCCTTGCGGAGCGCCTTACGCTCGCCCGCGGGCATCTGCCTGTCAGAAATCACGGTGGAGAGGTCACGGATCGCGCCGAAACGCACAAAGCTCGTCTTGCCGAACTTGGTGCTGTCGGCCAGCAGCACCGCGCGCGTCGCCCGCGCCAGGGCCTGCTCCTTGGTGAAAGCCTCCGCAGGATCGGTGGTCGTCATGCCCTGCCCGGCCGAGACGCCGATCGTCCCCATGAACGCGACGTCCAGATGCATCTGCTCCAGCACCGCGCGCGTCAGCGGGCCGACGAACGTCTGGCTGAGCGTGCGGCACTCGCCGCCGGTGAGGATCATGCGCGGGCCGCCGCCGCTAAGCACCTGCGCCACGCGCAACGAGTTCGTCACGACCGTGAGCTGCGTCTGCGCCAGCAGCAGGCGCGCGAGCGCCAGCACCGTGCTGCCGCCGTCGAGGTAGACGATATCGCGCGGCCGGATCAGCTTCAGCGCCGCCTCGGCAATGCGCTGTTTCTGCGGTGCCGCCATCGAGGTCTTATCGTCGAAGAGCGGCTCCTCATCGCGCCCCTCCCCCGCCATCGCCCCGCCGTGGATGCGGCGCAGCCCGCCGCCACGCTCGAGCGCCGCCAGGTCGCGCCGCACCGTCGCCGCCGACACGCCCAGAGCGGCCGCCAGCTCCTCCACACGCAAGATGCCGCGCTGCCGCAGCAGCCCCTGCAGCTTACGCCAGCGTGACTCCGCCAGCTCTCTGGAAACCTGTTCGCTCATTCGTGATCGGTCTTGATTGGAAACGCGCATAGTTAATCAAAACCGCACACCGCCGACAAGGCTAATGTGGCCCGAGCCCCCGCCGCCAAGGAGGGTCCGCTCAGGGGCGCGCGGGGCCGGCCGCCGCAGTCCGGGGCGCCGCAGCGGCGCGGAAGACCAGCACGAACCCGCCGCCCCGCGCCAGATCCAGCGCCACGCGCACATCCGGCGCCTGCCCCTCGAACGACTCCTCGACGCGCTCACCGGCCTCGCCCTTCACCGGGTCGCGCAAGATAGCGACCGTATAGCGCAGCGCCCGCAGCTCCGGCGGCGTGCGCAGCCAGAAGTCCTCGAAGCGCACGGTCAGCGTCCGCGCCTCGTCCGTAAGGCCCGCCACGCGCCACTCCCCGCCGCGCCGCCGTGCCGCCACCGCGAACTCGCCGGGCTCCCCGCGCACCACCCAGAAGTCATCGTCCGCGCCTTCGCGGCCCAGGCACAGCCCGAAAGCCGCACGGTACGCAGGCGTCACCGCCGCGCCAAAGGCCGGCTCAGGCAGCGCGGCCTTGGTGAACGGCACCGTCAGGAACAGGTGCTCGCAACCGTGCCTTCCGCTCTCCACCGGCAGCGCCGGCAGCGCCGGCAGCGCACCGAAACGCCGCTGCGCCAAGTCGCCCGGCCGGTCGAAGAAGACCGCATGCTGCTCCGTCCCGTGGCGCCACCAGGCCACCACCTTGCCGCTCGGCGCGAAACGCACCTGGGGGCGGCAGTCGCCGGAGGCCGGTGAAGGCTCACCGCCCAGCAGGACCGATCCTTCCGGAAAGCGCGTCAGCGACAAGTCTTGGCAGGAGCGGCCCCGTTTGCGCAGCTCGGACACCGCACAGAACGCGCTCAGGTCGGTCACGCGCAGCGTCACCTCCAACTCGCGCCCGTCACGGGCGGCGAAGCGCGCCCGGATCTCGCGGCCCGGGCCGATGCCGGTCTGGGGCCGGTGGCGCGTCGCCTTCACGACGCGCATCCCGTACGCCAGCGGCCCCGCCTCGGTCTGCAGGCCGATCGTCGAGGCGTCGACCACCGGACGGCCGTCGTACCACACGCGCCACACCGTACACTCGGGATACACGGTCGCCCCGATCCACAAGGTCTCGACCGACAGTTCGGCGCGAATGCGTTTCGCGGGCGAGAACAAGGCGAGGGGAAGTTCTGAGACAGTGGACTTCACTTAGCCCCCTTCATGTCAACCGCCTCTGCCTTGATGAACTGATCGTGCTACAGCTTCAGTTTCGAGAACGCGTCGCCGAGCGAGCCCAGCGAGCCGGCGTTCTTGTTCGAGGAGAGCCAGGAGGATATCTCGTTGGCCTCGGCGTCGCCGCTGCCGCGCATCTCCCATTTGGCCGGGAGCGTGAGCGCGATGCGGTCGCCCTCGACCGACTTGACCACCACCTCGATCTTGCTTGCGGGCGGAAACTGCTTTTCCAGCCTGGCGGCCGGGTTGCCGCCTTTGGGCGTGTCGGTCTCGCTGATGTGCAGCAGGCCGGTCTTCGACTCCGAGAGCCGCACGAAAAGGCCGAAGGGCTGGATCGACTCCACGATGCCCTCGACCTTCGCGCCCTCGGTCAGCTCGCCGGGCTTGAGCGCCTGGATGCGCTCGTCCACCGGCCGGAGACTGAAGCGGCGGCGCTCGAAGTCGACGCTGTCGACCTGCAGCAGCAGCTCCTGACCCTCGGTCACGGCCTCGCGGGCGGACATGAGACGGCGGCCGCCGCCCAGCTTACCGATCGGGATCAGGCCTTCGACGCCCGGCACGATCTGGGCGAACGCGCCGAACTTCTCGAGCTTGGTGATCTTGCCGGTGAAGGTCGAGCCCTGCGGGAAACGCGCCGCCGCGTCATCCCACGGGTCGCCCTGCGCGCCGCGCAGGGAAAGCGAGATGCGGTTGCGGTCCCAGTCCAGATCCTTGATCTGCACATCCACCTTGTCGCCCGGCTTCACCACGTCCTCCGGCTTGACGTCGCGCGCCCAGGCGACCTCCTTCAGCGGGATGAGGCCCTCCGCGCCGCCGAGGTCGACAAAGACGCCGAACTCGACAATGCGCGTGACCGTGCCCGTGGCGACCATGCCGACGTGCAGATCCTCGACCAGCTCCTGGCGCTGCGCCGCACGCTCCTTCTCCAGCAGCGCGCGGCGGCTGAGGATCACGTTCTGGCCGCGCTCGTCCTCCCCGTACTCCGAGATCAGGAACAGGAACTTGTGGCCGATATACTCCGCGCCCTCCTGACGGAAGAGGTTGATCTGCGAGAACGGGCAGAACCCGCGCTTGCCCGCAACGGTCACCTCGTAGCCGCCGTTGACCTCCTTCTCGACCAGGCCCTCGACGGGCATCTGCTGCGCGTAGGCGTCGGCCAGCGTACGGTCGATCGCCGGGCGGGAGGAGAGGCTGCCGGAGAAAAGGAAGGCGCCGTTCTGCATCCCCGCGAAGATGACCTCCACCGTATCGCCGACCGCACAGCGCAACGTGCCGTCAGGAAGGGTCATGTCCGCCACCGGCACCAGACCCTCGCGCTTCGCGTTCACGTCCAGCGTCACGTACTGCCCCGTGATGTTGCTGACCGTACCGCGCACGCGGTCACCGGGGTTGAACCCTTTACGATAACTGCTCAACTGGGCGTTCAGCAACGACTCGAAATCCGCCATCGACACTTTTTTTTCGTTCATCCTTGTCTCCAAAAGGGGCTTTAGGTTACGCGATCCGGCGACTCCATGCAACCCGGAAACCGCAGCGTGCGGCTGACGGTCGGCTTACGGACGCGTGGCGCGCGATGCACCGGCGAGCAGCTCCGATCACGCACCTGGCTGCGATAGAGCGTCCAGCCGTTGCCAAACCAGTAGGCCAGCCCGCAGACCCACATGCAGGGCAAAAGCAGGCCGTGATTGCCGGTGACCTCGCTGACCATGACGATAGCCGCGATCGGCACGCGTACCGACGCCGCGAGGAAACCCGCCATGCCGACCAAGGCGAACGCGCCCGGATGGATCTCCAGCCAGGGGCAGAGCCGCGACAGCGCCAGGCCCACGGCGGCGCCCAAC
>JAKJGY010000033.1 GCA_022704145.1 Verrucomicrobiota bacterium | reverse complement strand
GCTTTCGTATTAGGCAAGATCTGTGCCACATCCTTCCTGAAGCCCGTGTTGTCCTTCACTTTCTTGCCGTTCAGCTCCACGATGATGTCGCCGCTTCGGATACCCGCCTGCTCGGCGGGCCCGCCTTTCTCGACCTCGGCGATCAGCACACCGCCCGCCTCCTTGCGTCCGAAGGACTTGGCCAGCTCGGCGCCGACTTCGCCGGGATTGAGAAACACGCCGATGTAACCCCTTGTCACCTTGCCATTTGCGACAAGCTGATCCTTGATGCCCATCGCCATGTCGATCGGCACAGCGAAGCCGATGCCCATGTATCCGCCGCTCCGGCTGAAGATCGCGGTGTTGATGCCGACCACCTCGCCGTCGATGTTCAGCAGCGGCCCGCCGGAGTTGCCGGGGTTGATCGCGGCGTCGGTCTGGATGAAGTCCTCATAGTCCGCGATGCCGATGTTGCTGCGTCCTTTAGCACTCACCACCCCCACCGTCAGTGTCGCCTTCAGTCCGAAGGGGTTGCCGATCGCGACGACCCACTCGCCGGTCATCAGCTTGTCAGGGTCGCCGATCGCCAGAAACGGCAGGTCGTCGCCCTCGATCTTGATGAGCGCCACCTCGGTCTTGGGATCCGCCCCGATCTTCTTGGCGCGGAACTCGCGCCCGTCCGCCAGACGCACCGTGATCTTATCCACGTCACCGACCACATGCGTGTTGGTCAGGATGTAACCGTCCTTGCTGATCAGGAAACCCGAACCCTGCCCCTGCTGGCGCTCCATCTGCTGCGGCTGGCGGAAGCGGCGCGGCGCGAGCTGCCTGCCGCCGTACGGGTGGCCGAAGAAAAAGGGCGACTCGCCCCCGTCCCCGAACAGGTCGAACGGGTTGTTGAACATATACCCGCCCCCACCCACCGGAACCTGCTTCTCAACCTGGATGAACACCACCGCAGGCGTCGCCTGCGCCGCAACCCCCGAGAAACCCTTTCTGAAATCGAAAGCCGCCGAACCGCCCTTGGCCGGCGCACCCACGGAGATGACCGCACAGACGGCGGATAGGGCCGCCAACCCCCAACGAACGCCCTGCCTCATGACTGGCCTCCTCTCTCCTAAAAACGATGGTCCCAGAAAATAACTAGGCCATAACCCCACCCGTAAGACAGCAACCGATTAGAACCGGCGTCCTGAACGAGCGGGTGGAGTTATGGCCTCACGGACCTGTTTGTGACCTTCTCTTGCTGCCTCTCGTTCAGGCACGTTATAAAAAGCATACCGCGTGCCAATCAAGGCAACAGATAAATCAGGCGTCATTCACGTGATTTCTATCGAAAAACGGACAATAATTAGCCAAATCTAAGACTCTGGCCCGCGCGGGAGAGGGGAGGTCGCGACAGGTTGTCCTGTCGCTGCGTCAAACTGGCGCGAGGGGTTCTGGGGCGGCGCGGCTCACGCGCCGGGGGCGGTGCGAGCGGCGAGGGCGGCCTCGAGGGCCGCGACCTTAGCCTTAAGCTTCTCGACCTGTCGCGGCACCAGGAGCTGGGCGCCGAACTCGCGCCGCGAGCAGGCGGGCAGGCCGATGTAGTATTCGCCCGCGGGCACATCCTTCGAGAGCCCGCTCTTGGGCCCGACCTGGCCGCGGTCGCCGATGGTCAGGTGCCCCGACAGCCCGGCCTGGGCCCAGATCAGGCAGCCGGAGCCGATGCGGGTGCTTCCCGCCACGCCGGCCTGTGCGATGACGCCGCTGTAGTCGCCGATCTGCACGTTGTGGCCGATCTGCACGAGGTTGTCGATCTTGACGCTGTTGCCGATACGGGTGCGGCCGAAGCGCGCGCGGTCGATCGTGGTGTTGCAGCCGACCTCGACGTCGTCCCCCAGCTCCACGATGCCGGTCTGGGGGATCTTCTCGATCCGGATCGACCCGTCGGCGCCGAGCACCGGGTTGTAGCCGTAGCCGTCGCCGCCGATGCGCACGCCGGAGTGCAGGATCACGCGGCGCCCCAGGACGCAGCCCTCGCGCACCGTCACCTGGGGGTAGAGGTGGCATCCCTCGCCGAGCGTGACGTCGCTGCCGACGAACACCTGCGCCTCCAGGACGCACCCCGCGCCGACGCGCGTGTTCGCCTCGACCACGGTCCAGGGCCCGATGTGGACCCCCTCGCCGAGCGTGACGCCCTCGCCGAGCACCGCCGTCGGATGGACGCCCGGCAGCCGGACGACCGGCGGCGGCGCGAACCAGCCGCCCACCTGGGTGAAGGCCGCGTTCGGGTCGTCCACGCGGATCAGGGCCTGGGCCGGGCAGGCGCCGCTCCAGGCGCGCGGCACGAGCACGGCGCTGGCGCGCGTCGCGGCGAGCTGGCCCGCGTACTTGGCGTCCTTAAAGAAGCTGATGTCGCCGCGCCGGGCCTCGGTCAGGCTGGACAGGGCGGCGATCTCGCACGCCCCGTCGCCTTCGACCGTGCCGCCGAGGCGTGCGGCGATCTCGCTGGCGCTCAACACCATCACTTGCTCTCCGTCGCCGCCTTCTCGGCCTTCTCCGCCTGCTCGGCCTTCTCCTTGGCCTCCTGCCGGACCTTGGGGTCCACGCCCATCAGCTTCAGGACAGCGTCCGTCACCTCCAGCTTCGGGTCGGAGTAGGCCAGGGTGGTGGCGTCGAGGATCACGCCGTACTTGCCCTCCTTGGCGAACTTCGTGATCACCTCGCGGATGTCGCCGGTCACCTGGCGCAGCAGCCGGGCGTCCAGCTCGCCGAGTTCGCGCTGCAGCTTCTGCATCTCCTGACGCAGGTCGCGGTCGGCCTCGGCCAGCACATCGCGGTGCCGGATGGCCTTGTCCTCGGCCTCGGCGCGCGCCTTGTCGTTCAGGGCCGGGTTGCGGGCCTCCTTGACGGCCTTCTCATACTCGCCGCGGAGCTGCTCGAAGCGGTCGCGCTGCTTGTCCAGCTTAGCCTGATACTCCTTCTCGGTATCCTGCATCAGCTTGCGGTCACGCTCGCGGTTCGGATGGAACCTCACCAGATCAACCATGTTGACGGTCGCCGTCTTCTCCTGGGCCACCAGCATCGTCGCGGCCAGCAGGGCCGTCAGTAAGACACTCGCACGTTTCATACTCACCTTTCCCGGGCCGCCGCCAGCAGGCGCGGCCCGCACACGTTATTCGAAACCGATCGCGAACGAGAAGAACTCCTCGTCGGTGTAGCTGTCATCCTCGACCACCGGCTTCGCGAAATCGAACCGGATCGGGAAGTTGGGGATATCGATGCGCAGGCCGATGCCCGCCGTCACGCAGACGTCCGACAGCTCGGGGTCAAAGGCGTCCTTGCCCAGCGAGCCGACATCGAGGAAGGTCGCGAAACGCACCGCCTTGAAGACCGGGATCGTGTACTCGGCCGACCCGAGGGCCAGCGTCTGGCCGCCCATCGGCGCGTGGCCCGAACCGCCCGCCCCGCGGAAGAGCTTGGGCCCGACGTCGCGGTACTCGACGCCGCGGATCGTCCGCGGGCCGCCCAGGAAGAGCTTCTCGTAGATCGGCAGGTCGCCGCTGTACGCGTCCACCGTCTCGATCCTGCCGCGCAGGCTCAGGACATGGCGGTGCCACGGCATCTGGAACCAGTGGCGGTAGTTGGCGCCGAGCTTATAGAACTCGTTGTCGCCGAACGCGCCCTCGCCGCCCTCGCCGAACACCGTGGTCTGGTACCCCTTGGTCGGCACGAACGGCTGGTCGCGGGTGTCGTGCGCCCAGTACAGGCGCAGCACGCTGTTGATCGCGTCGCCGAAGGCGTCGTCCTGATACTGGAAGTACTTGTTGGCCGCGCCGGTGTAGCCCGCCGGGGTGGAGCCCACCGTGCCGGCCGGGTCCAGGAACCAGTCGTTGTCGTCCACATCGTCCATCTCGACCAGCTCCAGCGTGTAGCGCGCCCCCACGCGGCCGACCTTGACCGGATAGGAGAGGCCCACCGAGCCGCCCGTGCGGATCTCGTCGTACTGGTCATACCAGCGCAGCCTGCGGTACAGCTCGACCGTCAGCGCCATCGGCCGGTCCAGGAACCACGGTTCGGTCCAGGAGACCTCGGCCGTCTGGCGGCGGCTGCCCAGCTCCAGGCCCAGCCGGGCCTTCTGGCCGCCGCCCGTGAAGTTCGGCCAGTTCATAATGTCGAAGTTATTCTGCGTCAGCGTCAGGAAGCCGACCAGGTTGTCCACGCTCGAGAAACCGGCGCCCAGCATGAAGTTGCCGGTGCGCTGCTCCTCCACCTCATACACCAGGTCGCGCTTGTCGGCCTCGCCGGTCTGCTCGGTGTAGTGCCGGACGCTGCCGAAATACCCGAGGTTCTTCAGGCGGTTCTCGCTCCGCGTGATGCGCACGCCGTCCATGATCTCTCCGGGGCTCACCAGCACCTCGCGGCGGATCACCTTCTCCTTGGTCTTGTCGTTGCCGCGGATCACGATGTTGCGGATGTAGGCGAGCTGCCCCTCGCGCACCTCGAACGAGAGCGCCACACGCCCGGGCTTGCCGGGGATACCCTCCTTCGCCGGGCGCACCACCGTATCCACATAGCCGCGCGCCTCGTAATAATCGCGGATATCCTTGGCCGCGTCATCGATCGCCTTCTGCCCCGCCACCTGGTCGGCCGACAGCCGCACCGCGGCCAAGACCTCGGCCTCCGGAAAGAGCTTCACGCCACGGATCGCGGTCGACTCCACCGTGTAGACGTCGCCCTCGCTGACCTCGAAGACCACGTCCACCCGCTCCTTGCCGACCTTCTCCATGACCGGCGACGAGATCTTGACGTCCAGGAAGCCGCGGTCCAGATAGACGTCCTCCGCCATCTTGCGCGCATCGTCGAGATCCTGCGTCGACGCGGGGGTGTCGGTGAACCAGCCGCGCGGATCGTACCACGGACGCTGTCCGAACGACGACCGCAGCTCCTCCTCCGGGATCGAGGGGTTGTTGGTGAACCGGTACGCGCGGATCTTCTTGCGCTCGCCCTCCTCAACCGTGAGCGTCACACTCGCGAACCCCGCGCTGCCCGCGATCGGCTGCATCTCCGCACCGATCTTCACGTCCGGAAAGAACTTCTTCACGTACTCGTCGCGGACCTTGCCGACCTTGGTGGCCAGCAGCGGCTCGTCAATGAAGTCGCCGCTCTTCAGGTCCGCCAGCTTGCGGATCTTGCTCTCGCTCAGGTAGTCCGCGCCCCGGATGGCGATCGGCTCCTGGAAGCGGTAGCGGCGCTTCACCACGTAGACCACGTTGTACCCGTCGGCCAGCTTCTCCAGCTCGACGCCCGCATACCCGAACCGCCCCGTGTCGATCAGCGCCCGCACGTCCTTGGAGAGCGCCTCCTGCGACAGCTCCGACCCGGCCTGCACATTGCAGTAGGCCAGGACGTCCGAAGCGTCCGTGCCGAACGCGTCCAGCGCGCGGACCTTCACCTCCTTGACCGTATTCTCCGCGCCCGCCGCCCAGCCGGCCAAACACGCCGCCAACGCCATCACCCACACACGCTTCGCACCACGCATGACTCCGCCCCTCCTCACCTGAACCGACCGGCAGGCCGCTCCCGCCCTTCGTAAGGCAGAGGCCGACCGGCCGTTAAGTAAAGGATAATTAAACAGGATTCCGGACGGGAACACAAGCCCGGAGACTTTCCCGCCACAATCGCAGATTGCCGCTTGACAGCCGCGGGGCGTTGGACGTAAAGTATACCCCATCTGACCCCTTCAGATTTACGGACACCTGGGGGAGAAGAAAAGGAGACCCAACATGAAATCATTCCTGACGATGGCCGCCCTGGTGGCGGCGCTCTTCGCCTCATCGGCGGTGGCCCAGTGCCCTTCGGGCTGCGGCGGAGCCAAGAAAGCCAAGGCGGCCTGCAAGTGCGAGTCGTGCGGCTGCACGGCCGAGACTAAGAAGGCCGACTGCAAGTGCGATAAGTGCGCCTGCTGTAAGAAGCCGGCGCCGGCCGCCGAAAAGAAGAACTGAGGCGCCTGGCGCTCTCAGTCTCAGACACGGCGGGTCGCCCCCCTGAGGGACCTCCCGCCCGTGTGTATAAAAAAAGTTTCCTGCCGGGTTGCCCCGACAGGAAACTGTGTGGTGTATATCTACTTTGGGTTGTGTGTGCGCTAATCGTAGCAGAGCGCACCGCTGACAGCAAGCCCAAACGTAGGTTCGCGCGCCTTTTCGAATCCTGAGCGAAGCGGTGCTCCCTAAGTCCGGCTGAGCCGCATGCGCGGCATCGCAGAAGGATATCGTGAGCAACGTCGGCGGTCCGGGACTTACTGCCGTGCCGGGAGGGAACCTGCGCCTGGACAGGGCACGCCCGCACCCGTAGCACGGACGTCCCGCCCGTGTGCCAAGGCCCGCGGGCGGCGAGTCCCGTGACGCGCGCGGGCCTAGCTGACGATCCCGAGCGGCGCGGTGCTCTTCCACTCGCCGCGCGTGAAGTCCGGGAAGTCCTGGGGAGCCCCGTCCTCCTTGACCGAGCGCTCGCTGAGCGGCCCCACCGAGGACCAGAAGGCGCCCTCGTAGACGTTCTGGTCGAGGGGCGTGCCCTGGCGCAGGCACTCGATGATGCGGAACAGCATCAGGAAGTCCATGCCGCCGTGGCCGCCCATCTTCTTGGCCAGCTCGCCCACGCGCTTGAAGAGCGGGTGCTCGTACTGGGCCGCGAGCTTGTCGAACTCCTCGGTGCTCGCCCAGCCGTGGTAGCTCTTGGTCACCCCTTCGATGGCGATGCCGTTCGGGAAGCCCTTGAGCGTGCCCTTGGTGCCCTGGATGAGGTTGTGGCGGGTGTAGGGGCGCGGCGAGGTCTCGTCCCACTGGACCAGCACCGTACGGCCGAGCTGGGTCTTGATGATCGAGGTGTTCATGTCGCCGCCCTTGAACTCCAGCGCGTTCCACTTGTGGTCGGCCGGGAACTTCTGCTTGGCGAAGAGCCCGCGGCCACGGGCGGGCGAGGAGAAGGAGACCAGGCGGCGGAAGTTGTCCTCGGTGCGCGCGAGGCTCATGTACTGGGCCACCGGGCCGAGGCCGTGGCAGGGGTAGAGGTTGCCGTTACGCCGGGAGTAGTGATACGTGCGCCAGGAGCCGGTGCCGCGGTCGACCTGGTTCATCTGCCCGCGCAGCTCGTGGATGTAGGCCGCCTCGCCGTGCAGCAGCTCGCCGATCACGCCCTGGCGGACCATGTTGAGGTACAGCAGCTCCTCGCGGCCGTAGTTGACGTTCTCCATCAGCATGCAGTGGCGGCCGGTCTGCTCGGAGGTGTTGATGATCGCCCACAGCTCGTCGAGGCTGATCGCGAGCGGGATCTCGACGAAGGCGTGCGCCCCGGCCTTCATGGCGCCGATGGCGTGCTCGGCATGCAGCTCCCAGGGCGTGGCGATGAAGACCGCGTCGGGCTTGGTCTCGGCCAGCATCTTGCGCCAGGCGTTCGGGTCGCCGAAGAAGAGCTGCGGGGCGTGCCCGCGCCCTTTGGCGCTGTTCTCGGCGCGCTTGGCGTTGTCCTCGTACAGGTCGGCGATGCCGACGACGCTCGCGCCCTCGATCGAGGCGATCTGCGCGCAGTGCCCGCTGCCGCGCGCGCCCACGCCGATGAAGGCGCACTTGACGGTCTCCAGCTTGGGCGCGGCGAAGCCGCCCATGTAGCGCGAGCCGGAAGGGCGCGCCGTCGCGGTCGCGGCCGCGACGCCTTGGCCTAGGGCAGGCAGGACGCCGAGGCCTGCGCTGAGGCCGCCCAGGATCTTCATGAAGTCACGACGGGGGGTGGAGGGTGTTGCGCTTTGCATGGTCAGCTCGCCTCGTTAGGGGTGGGCCGCACGCCCGGCGGCACGGGCACGCGCCCGCGTAGGCCTGCCGGTCAAGCGACCCAAGCACTCTTACACCATGACATATCCGGCGAGGCCAAGGCAAGGTCGAAGTCAGAAAATATCGGCGGCGGCCAGGTCGACCGTCACGGCGCGGTCGAGCGGGCCTTCGGGCCGGCAGAGCTGGAGGTTGACCCAGACGGCGGCGGCCGGATCGAACGGGACGCCGTCGGCACGCCGGAACTGGCCCCACGGCAGGACGGCGTCGGACCAGTCCTCGCCCGCCTCGGCCGTCGTCTGGTAGAAGCCCTGGCCGCCCTCCGGGCGCGCGGCGTGGAGCGCGAGCGCGAGGTCGTCGGCGTGCTGCGCGCCGCGCAGGCGCAGCACGAGTCCGGCGCGGCCGCGCAGCGCCGCTGCAGGGAGCGGGATGTTGGCGTTGGCCCAGGCGCACTCCCCGGCCGCGAAGGTGACGCGCAGGAAGGGCGCGCCGTCCGGGGGCGCGACACGCGTGACCGTCACCTGCGGCGTCTCGCCGGGGACGCCCTTGCCCGCCCAGTTGGCGAGGGGCTGCGGCTGAGGGCTGGCGAAGCGCAGCAGCGCCTGGCGGTCGGCCGCGGCGGGCGGCGGAGGTTGCGGCGTATGGCCCGCGCGGAGGTCGTCGACATCGACCTCCGCGAAGGGTTCCGCGCGCGCCCACAGCAGGCGCGCCGGCGTGTCGTGCAGCAGCGACACGTCGTGCAGCCAGACCGTGGCCGGGGCGCCGTCGCGCGCGTCGGGGTCGAGCTGGAAGGTGACGGGCTGCGTCTGGGCCGACGGGTCGAAGGCCGTGCCTGCGGCGTCGCGGAAGTCGCGCAGGGCGAGCCGCCGGGTGGCCCCCCCTTCCGCAGGGCTGAGCGGCAGCGCGTGCCGGTAAAAGCGCGGGTGGGCGTGCAGCACCGCGGCGACGGCGCGCGCCGTGCCGTCGCCGCAGTAGGTGACCTCCAGGGCGTCGGCGCCGTCAAGCGCGAAGGCGGGGGAGTTCACGTTCGCCCAGGTGACGCCCGGCGCGGGCGTGAAGCGGCAACGCAGCGCAGGGCGGCCGGCACGGGTCTCGACGGCGAGGGCGAGGGCGTCGGGAGCGCGCTCCTTGTTCGCCCAGTTCGCCCAGAACCCCCCACGCTCCGCGGCGGCCTGCGGCCCGTGCGGAACCTCGTCCGCTTGCGTGAGGGCCGGGCCGAGGGAGGTGCGCGGGGGGTGCAGACGCCAGGCGGTGAAGCCGGGGCGGGCCGGAAGCGTATGGGTGACACCGGCCTGTGTGCGGACGGTGAGCGTCCCGTCCGCGAGATACGCCAGCGGGATGCGGTAGCGGCCCCAGGCGTCGGTGTGCCAGCGCCGCGCGCCCTGGGCCACCTCGCTGTGGCGCAGCGGGATGCCGAAGGCGTCGAGCAGCAGGCCGGAGGCGAAACCGCCCGCGGGCGGCGGCGTGAACGCGGCGCCGTCGCGCGCGGGCAGGCGCTCGCCGGTCTCGAGGCATTCGAGCGCGTCGGCGGACGGCGGGAGCCAGAGGGTGAAGCGGCCGTCGCGGGCGATCGCCAGGGCGCGGCCCTGAGGGTCGAGGAGGTGCGCGCCTTCGGCGGCGGAGCCGGAGACGGCGCGCAGCTCGCCGGACAGCGGCAGCAGCACGACGGCACTGCGGAAGAGGGTCCCGACGGTGAGCGTGAGGCGGCCTTCTGAAAGGGCGAGCGGGACGGGCCGCTGCTCCGGGAAGTCGGGCGAGACCGCGAAGGCCGCCTCCGGCGCGGGCCCGGCCCACGGAAGCGTGACGGTGAGGTTCGAGCGGGCGAGGGGCCAGACGTCGCGGGTGTCGAAGGCGTGGTTCACGAGGTGGAGGGCGGTGCCGCAGTCGGCGACGCGGGCGCGGAGCGTGAGGCGCTCCTGCGGGACGGGCTGCGCGGGGGCGGGTCGCGAGCCGCGCAGCCAGGGGGCGAGGTCGCGGTAGAAGTCGGCCAGGCGCGCGAGGGCCGCGAGCGTGCCCTGGCGCGCGGCGACATAGCTATAGCCGCGCAGCGGCAGGGCGAACTCGCCGCCTGCGGCATAGGCTTCGGGAATATAGAGCGAGAGGAAGTGGGTCTGGTCGGCGCGCGGCAGGGCGACGAGCCGGTCGGTCTCGCCGGGCCAGTCGACGAAGAAGACGACGGGCTGGCCGGGGCACGGGCCGGCGGCGTCGGCGATCAGGTCCTCATAGAAGCGGAGATAGCTGGCGCGGCCGTCGAGCCGGCCGTGGCGCAGCGGGGGCTGAGCGCCGTTGTGGGGCTGGAGGAAGGCGACGCCGGGGCGGGCGGTGCCGTTGTGGTTGTAGGTGCTGACGAGGGTGCGGCCGTGGCGGTCGCGGGCGTGGCGGTCCGCGTCGGCGAGCAGGTCGGCGAAGAGCGCGGCGACGGTGTCGAAGCGGAAGGTGCCTGCGGCTTTGCGGTCCCAGGCGTAGCCCCATTCGCGGTAGAGCGGGTTGGGCGAGGAGGCCCAGGCGCGCGGGTGGCCCTGGGGCGGGTTGTCGGCCAGCGGCCTGCCGTCGCGGCCCGGGGTGGTCTGGAGGTGACGGAGGTAGTCGAAGGCGCGGATCGAGCCGCCGTGGCGCGCGAGGTCGATACCGAACTGCGAGCGCCAGCGCGCATCGTCCTCGGACCAGCCCTGGCCGTCGCAGTATTTACGGATCAGCCAGTCGCGGAAGGCGGCGCAGGCGTAGGGGTCGTAGCCTTCGGTCGGGTTCCAGTCGTAGTAGCCCTCGACCTCATCGTACCAGATGCCGGCCGCGCCTGCGTCGAGCTGGAGGCGGACCTCACGCTTGAGCATGGCGATGACCCTGGGGTTATAGAGGCTGAGGTGGTACCAGTCGAAGCCCGAGCTGAAATGCTCGTAGCGGAAGGGCTGGCCGCGGGTGTCGCCGCAGGCGAAGTCGCGGAAGGTGGCGTCGTCGATGCCGTTCTCGCCGGGGTAGAGCGCGGCGCAGGTGATGCCGCCCTGGAGGAGGATGCCGCGTTCGCGGCAGGCCTGGGCCAGGGGGGCGTAGCGCTGCCAGTCGGGGGTGTGGTGCCATTTGAACCAGCCGCGGCAGACGAAGTCGGCGCGCACGCGCGCGAGCAGCTCGACGTCCTGTTGGCTGAAGACCGGCTCGTAGACCGCGAAGACGCGGACGCCAGCGAGCGTCGGGGCGGTCGGCGCGGCGCATAAGCATGCCGGGCTGACCGCCAGCAGGACAGCGGCGAGGGCGCGGGCCAGGCTGGATAAGGGCATCATGGCGCTCCGTCGGCCCGGTTCAGATCGTGTAGTCGTCGGGGACCGGATAGCCGGGGCGGATCACCGGCTTGGGCGTCTGGTTATAGACTTTCGAGCCGGGCGGCACGGAGTGGATCAGCCAGACGTTGCCGCCGATGACCGAGTCGTGTCCGATCACGGTGTCGCCGCCGAGGATGGTGGCGCCCGCGTAGATCACGACGTTGTCCTCGACGTCCGGGTGGCGCTTGGTGCCTTTGATCAGCGCGCCGCTCTCGTCCTTCGCGAAGCTCAGCGCGCCCAGCGTGACGCCCTGGTAGAGCTTGACGCGGCGGCCGATGGTGCAGGTCTCGCCGATCACCACGCCGGTGCCGTGGTCGATAAAGAAGCCCGGCCCGATGGTCGCGCCGGGGTGGATGTCGATCCCGGTCTTGGAGTGGGCGTGCTCGCCCATGACCCGCGGGATGAGGGGGACGCCCTGGCGGTAGAGCGCGTGGGCGATGCGCTGGATGGTGATCGCATAGAGCCCGGGGTAGCTCATGACGATCTCCATGACGGACATGGCGGCAGGGTCGCCCTCATAGGCGGCCTGGATGTCCTGCTGGAGCCGGTCGCGGATCTCCGGCAGGCCGTCGAGCAGCGCGCACACGGCCTGGCGCGCGCGCGCGCCACAGTCGTCGCAGCGGAGGCAGGCGGTGTGGCGGCAGGCGTATTCGAAGGCGCGCCGCGTCTGGTCGTAGAGGGCCAGGGCGATCTCGCGCAGGCCGTCCTGGAGGTGCAGGTGGCAGGTCTCGTGGGACACCGGGGTCTGCCCGTGGCAGCCGGGATAGAGCACGGCCAGGAGCTTCTCCAGCACGGCGATCACGGCGCCCGCGCCGGGCAGGTTCACGTCGCGCTCGGTGTTCGCCACCGGGCAGCGCGAGCAGGGCGAGAGCGCCTCAGTCAGGGCGCCCAGATTGTCTTCCAGCCACTTCTCCATATTCAGTCCCTCCTCGCGATACGCACGACGACCTTGGACGCGCCGAGGTTCCTGAAGCCCAGCGCCAGCAGCGCGCGCTCCCAGAGGCTGCCGCCCTCGCAGCGCAGCTCGCGGATGGCGATGCCCTCCTGCTGGCAGAGCGCCAGGAAGTCCTTCAGCGTGAACAGGTGGATGTTGGGCGTGTCGTACCATTCGAAGGGGATCTGGCGGCCCTTGGGCATCCGGCCGCTGGCGAGGAGCCCGAGGCGCACCTCCAGGCTGCCGAAGTTCGGGAAGGCGATCACCGCCTCGCGCGCCACGCGCAGGATCTGGTGCAACAGCTCGCGCGGCCGTTTGATCGTCTGCAGCGTCTCGCTCAGCACCACCAGGTCGAAGCTGTTGTCGGGGATCATGGCGAGCCCGTCGTCGATGTCCTCGCGCAGGATATCGCAGCCCGCGCCGATGGCGCGGATCACCTGCTCGACGTCGATCTCGACGCCATTCCCGCTGACGCCGCGCAGGCGCCGGAGCAGGCCGAGCAGCGTGCCGTCGCCGCAGCCGAGGTCGAGCACCCGGCCGCCCTGCGGCACGAGGCTGATCAGCCTGCGGTAGCGGCGCTTGGCGGCGGGCTCCGGTGCGGCGGCGGGGGCGGCCTGCGGGGGCACGAAGGCCCCCACCACGCGCTTCAGGTCGCTGATGTGCGTGAGGAAGGCGTCGTGGCCGGCCTCGGCGTCGAGGTGGCAGTAGGAGACCTGCTTCTTCTGCCGCACGAGCGCGGTGACCAGCTCCTCGGACTGCTCCGGCATAAAGAGCCAGTCGCCGCTGAGCGACACGACCAGCACGCGCGACGCGCCGACCTTGGCGAAGGCGGCGTCGAGCGAGCCGTAGCGCTCCTCGATGTCATACTCGTCCATGGCCAGCGTGATGTGGAGGTAGGAGTTGGCGTCGAAGCGCTGGATGAACTTCTCGCCCTGATACTGGAGGTAGCTCTCGACCTGGAAGAAGGTGCCGAAGTCACGCTCCACCCGGTTCCGGAAGTCGGCGTCGGCGGTCAGCCATTCGGGGCGCTTCTCGCGGCCGAACTTGGTGTCCATGAGCTGCTGCGAGAGGTACGTGATGTGGGCCAGCTTGCGCGCGCTGGAGAGCCCCTTGTGCGGCAGGTTGCCGTTGGTGTAGTAGTCGCCCGTGTTCCAGTTCGGGTCGGAGACGATCGCATGCCGGCCGACGATGTCGAAGGCGAGGGCCTGCGAGTTGAGGCTGGCGGCCGAGGCGACCACGATCGCGCGGTCGATCTCCTCCGAATAGCGGATCAGCCATTCCAGCACCTGCATGCCGCCGAAGCTGCCGCCCATGACGGCCGCCAGCCGCCGGATACCGAGCTGCCGCAGCAGGAGCCGGTGGACCTCGATGATGTCGCCCACCGTGATCTTGGGGAAGGCAGAGCCGTAGGGGCGGCCGGTGGTGGGGCAGATCGAGGAGGGCCCGGTGGTGCCCTTGCAGCCGCCGAGGATATTGGCGCAGACCACCTGGTAGCGGTCGGTGTCGATGCCCTTGCCGGGGCCGATCATCCCCTCCCACCAGCCGGAGGGCTCGCTCTCGCCGGGGCGCAGGCCGGCCACGTGGGCGTCGCCGGTGAGCGCGTGGCAGACGAAGACCACGTTGTCGTTCGCCGCGGCGAGGTTGCCGCTGCGCTCGTAAGCCACCACGATCTCATGCAGGACGCCGCCCTTCTCAAGGCGGAAACCGCCTGCGGGCAGCTCCAGCCTGAGCGTCTGCGTCTCGACCGTTCCGACGCTCTTCTCTTGTGACAGTTCGCTTAGCATACGTCTTCCACTACCCGCGCCCCTGTGCCGCGCCTGCGGCGGCGGCCTGGCCCTTCTGGAACTCGAGCCGCACGCGGAAGATCTTGATCACGGCCGCCAGGAAGCAGGCGAAGCCGGCCGCGGCGGCCCCGATGAAAAGGCCCCAGATCATTCCGACCACGGCCGCGTAGCCGGTCGGCGCGGCGCTGGCCTCGGAACCGAACAGCCCCCCGACGAACTCGGGGGAGATGGCGGCGACGAGCGCGCCGAAGGCCGCGCCGAGCGCCGACGAGAGCAAGGCCGCCCCGACGATGACTGCGAAAAACCCGATCGCGCCTTTGATGGCATCCCCCACGCTCATTCGCGCACGCCCTCCCGTTGTTCGCGGCAGGCGCGTCCGGCCCGCCGCAGCCCCGTCCGATTCGCGAACGGAGCCCTTATACTAGCATCATTCGGCCGGAAAAGTCAGGGCTTCTTCTTGCCTTTGCCGAATTTCCGGGCGCGGGGCTCGTCAGGCACGGTCTTGGGGTCGTAGACCATCGCGAGAAACTCCTGGGCTGGCACGAGGTGCCGCCACAGGAAGGCCTGCATGCGGTCTTCGGCGGGAACGGCGTCGCGCACGAGGCGGGCGCCGGCGGCATTCGTCGAGACGCCCTGCAGCACCAGCGCGACCGGCTCCTCGGTCTCGGCCAGATTGCTCTTGAGCGTCACGCGCGTGACCGTCTGGGTGCCGGAGAGGGTGGCGCTGGCGACGCTGAAGCCGGCGTTGGTGTTCTGGAGGGCGAAGGTGATGGGCGCGCTGAAGCCGTCTTTGCGGATGGCGTGGACCGAGACCGTCGCGCTTTCCTTACCGCGGAGCACCACGCGCGAGGGCACGACGCGCAGCGCGAAGTCCGGCTGCGGCGCGCTGAGGCGCAGCCGGTAGGCGTAGGCCTCGCCGCCGGCGTGCTGCGTGTCGCTCAGGTGCACGGTGTACGTGCCGTCGGCGGGGAGCTTGAAGCGCAGGTACGAGTCGGCGTGGTGGGTGTTCACCCCGGAGCCGAGATCCTCCCAGTCGTCGTTGGCGGCGAGGCAGGCGCCGGAGGCGTCGGTGAGCTTGAGCAGCGCGTCCACCGGCGAGTCGAGCCGGCGCGCGTACACCTCGGCCACGACCTCCTGGCCGGCCCGGCCCTCGAAACGGAAGAGGTCCTGGTCGCCGGGGGTTCCGATCGTGCCGTTCATGATGATCGGGAGGGTCACGCGCTGGGCCGCCTTGGGCGTGTTGTTGGGCTCGCTCTCGATCCCGTCCG
Source organism: Verrucomicrobiota bacterium (assembly GCA_022704145.1). Taxonomy (GTDB): domain Bacteria; phylum Verrucomicrobiota; class Kiritimatiellia; order RFP12; family UBA1067; genus JAKJGY01. The sequence continues at coordinate 14,636 of JAKJGY010000033.1, read as the reverse complement.
GCAGCGCGTCGAGGGCGAACGGCACACGGTTGGAGAGCAGCCCGCCCCGGCCCCGGGCGCTCAGCATCACGAGGCCGCAGGCGGCGTCTGAGGTCGGCGGCTTGAGCTGGGTCTCGGCGAGGTTGACGCCCTTCAGGTCCACGAGGGTCGGCACGCCGCGCTGCCCGCCCAGCGGGAAGATGCCGGTGATGAACGGCAGCTCGCCGATCGTGATGCGGTAGACGAAGTCCTCGCGGCCGCGGAAGATCGAATCGTGGATGGCGAGGATATAGTCGCCGTCGGCGCGGATGTCGACCAGCACCACCGGATCAGGCTTGAAGCGGTAGTCGTCGTTGTAGGCGACCTCGCGGCCGGAGGCGTCGCACAGGACGAGCACCGGCTGGAACCAGCCCGGCACGGCGTCGGCCATATAGGGCACGAGTTCGCGCGCCTGCACGGCGATCACCAGGCGCTGGCCGCGCTTGGCCGCAAAGCGGAAGCGGTCGACCGAGCCTGAGGCGATCTGGCCGTTGACGGTGCAGGGGATACGGAGGACGACCTCGTCGTCGTCGACGTCGCTCTGCGCGCCGGGGCCGCCCATGCTCATCGACATCTGCATCATCTCCATGCCCATCATGCCGTCCTTAGGGGTCTCGCGCTTGCGCTTGCGCAGGCTGGAGGCCTCCTTGCCGAGGATCTGCTTGATGCTGGTGGGCAGGGGCGGCGCGCTGACCTCCGGCAGTTGCCCGACCATGAAGGTCATCGGATTGGAGAGGCCGCGGGGTGTGGCGAGGCGGATCTCGCGCGCGCCGGGCGGGGCGTCCTTGGCGATCGTGATCTCGGCGGTCACGAGGTTGGCGATCGAGTCGCACTGGGGCTGCTGGACATAGTCGCCGATCACTTTCTCCAGGCGCGCCGTGAGGTTGCTCACGGCGCGGTCGCGCTGCGGCGCGGGCAAGGCGCGCAGCTCGCGCATCTGCTCCTGGAGCACCTGGAGTTCCTGCGGGTTCATCTTCTTGTTGTACTCGACCACCCGCCCCGTGACGCCGGGGCCGGAGACCAGCACCTCGTCCACGCCCGCCAGCGACTGGCCGCCCAGGGTGACTTGGAAGGTCGCGCCCTGCTGGCCGCCGGCCGGGTAGACAAAGCCGATATAGGCCTGCCCGGCGGCGGAGAGGGACAGGAGGCACAGGGCGAATATCCAAGTGCGAGCCAGGAAAGGATCAGGCCTGCTGGCCTGACACCGCTGTGCGTTGGACATTGCGCGTGGGATAATGGACATGCTACATGATCTCCGTCAGCAGGCCCGCAGATTTGGCGCCGCTCTCGGTGCTCGCCAGGACGCGCGCGTCGAAACCTTCGGGGTGGGGCAGCTTGGCGTTCGCGTCGATTCCCGCAAGGGCGTAGATGCTGCCGAGCAGGTCGATCGGATAAACCGGGCGGTCCTTGACCTCCTCGCCCTTGGCGTCGGAGGCGCCGACGATCTGGCCGCCCTTAAAGCCGCCGCCCGCGACCAGCACGGAGAAGACGTTGCCGAAGTGGTTGCGGCCGCCGTTCCAGGGCGGCTGCCAGTCCACGCGCGGGGTGCGCCCGAACTCGCCGCAGCACCAGACGATGGTGCTTTCGAGCAGGCCGCGCTCCGACAGATCCTGCAGCAGCGTGGCCAGGCCCTGGTCGAGCTGCGGGCACTGCCGCGACATGGTGCCGAAGTGGTTCGAGTGGGTGTCCCAGCCGCCGGGGTAGTTGATGGTGACGTACGGGACGCCAGCCTCGACCAGGCGGCGTGCGGCCAGGCAGTCCTGGCCGAAGGTGTGGCGGCCGTAACGGTCGCGGAGCTTGGTGTCCTCTTTCGCGAGGTCGAAGACATCCTTGCCCTCGCCGAGGATCAGGTTGTAGGCGGAGCGCTCGGTCTCGCGCGCCTCGACGACGTTCGGGTTGTCGGGCATGCTGTTGCCGAAGGTGTTGAGCGAGCGCAGCAGGTCGCGCCGGGCGGTCTGGCGCTGGTCGGTGATGCCGCGCGCGATCACGCCCTCGACCTCAAAACGGGACGCGTTCGGGTCGCCGCCGGTGGCGAACGGCTTGCAGCGCGAGCCGAGGAAGCCGGCCTCGGAGAAGCGCCCCTGCGGCTGGGTCAGCACGACGTATGGCGGGATGAGGCCCTTGTAGCCCGCGTTATACCCCTTGAGCAGCGCGAACACGGCGCCGATGCACGGGTAGGCCAGCCGCTCGCCCGGCATATGGCCGGTCTGCATGAGGTACGCGGCGGTCTCGTGGCCGTTGTTGCGGTGGGTCATGCTGCGGACGATCGAGAACTTGTCGGCCTGCTTCGCGAGCTGCGGGAAGAGGTCGCCGAGCTGGACGCCGCTGACGTTGGTGGGGATCACCGCCTTGAACTGGCCGGTGTAGTCATACCCCGCGTCCGGCTTGGGGTCCCAGGTGTCGGTATGCGACATGCCGCCCCAGAGGAAGACCTGGATGACCGACTTGGCCTTGGCCTTGACCGTGGCGGCCGCCGCCCGGACGGCCGTCGCCTGCTCCGCCAGCAACAGCCCGGCGGTTCCGTATAACCCGCGGCGCAACGCCTCGCGCCGGGTGATCGTGGCTCGCTTGCTCATCCTGTCATCTCCTTCCGCGCGCGTCCCGCCGCGCGCCACCTAGACCCCGGCGCCCACTTCAGTGCCGGTAGAGAAACTCGTCGCTGTTGATCAGCGCCCAGGCGAGGTCGATCCCCGCCTCGCGCCCCTTCACCACGCCGGACTTGACGTAGTTCTCCACACGCGCCGTCTCCGAGGCGGTCGGGAAGCGCGAGAGGATCGTGAGATACAGCTCGGTCACAATTTCCTGCTGTTTGCGGTTCGGGTGCAGCAGCAGCTTCAGCGCCGGCCCCTCCTCCAGCTTGCGCTGGATGTGGCTGGAGTTCAGCAGGTGCATACGCTGCGGCGGCAACGGCTTGTTGACGCGCTCGTTCTCCATGCCCGTAGCCCGTGCGGGCCGGCCGAAGAGTTCCAGAAACGGGCTGGTGATGCTGCCGTCTGGCAGGGAGATCGCGGGCTTGTTGGCCGGGATGAAGGTGAAGGGCTCGGGAATCGCACTGGTATAGAGGTCGGTGGTGCCGGTGACCTTGTTGATGGCGTCGATCAGGACCTCGGCGTCCAGGCGGCGTATCGGATAGTAGGCGAAGAGCCGCTCCCCGGGCTTGACCTTGGAGGCGGGCGCCACGGAGGAGAGCTGGTAGGTGCGCGAGTTGAGGATCAGGCGGAACAGGTGCTTCGTGTCGAACCCGCTCTTGACGAACTCCTGCTGGAGGTGGGCCAGCACGGCGGGGTGGCTGGCCCGGTTGTCGGGCCGGATGTCGTCCGGCTCATGGATCAGGCCGCGGCCCATCAGCCAGTACCAGACCCGGTTGGCCATACAGGCCGTGAACCAGTTGTTCTTCGGCGAGACCAGCCAGTCGGCGAAGACCTCGCGCGGGTCGCGGTCCGGCGGCAGGCGCACCGGCGTCTTGTCCGGCAAGACCGCCGCACGCGGACGGGGCTTCGCAGGCACAGCCGGCCCGTTGGTCGGCGCGGCGTCCAGCAGCTCCTTCTCCGGACTCCAGAAGACGACCTCCTCCTTCCACTCGCGCGTCGGCTTGTAGCTGATCTGCGAGAAGAACACCGCCATCTCGGCAAGCTGGTTCGTCGGCCAGAAATCGGTGCGCGCGCCCATGAAGGTCAAGGCCACGGCCGAGGCGATGCCCTCCGGCGTCTTGGCCTGCACGGCGCGGTAGAAGTTGACGGGGCCCACGCGGAAGTTGCTGCCGTTGGAGGTCAGCAGCTCGCGCGCGAAACGGTCATACCGCTTGTTGTCGCGCAGCGACGCCCGGATCCAACGGTGGTAGGCCTGCGCCGCGTTGGGCCAGAGGTTCACCGGAAACTCGGCCTTGACGCGCAGCAGGTCGCTCCACTTCATGGCCCAGTAATCGGCGAACTCGTCGCGCTCCAGCAGCCGGTCGATCAGCGCGCGCCGCTTATTCAGCGAGGGGTCCTCAAGAAAGGCGCGCGCCTCCTGCGCCGTCGGCAACGTGCCGATCACGTCGAGGTACACCCGCCGCAGAAAGACCGCGTCCGTGCAGTATTGGGGCCGGATCCCCTGACGCGAGAACTCGCGGAAAATGTGGATGTCGATCGTTGACTCCGGGGCCGGCACACGGGCCGTCTCAAAGACGGAGTCCTCCACGGCCGCAGGCGCGCCCCAGCCGATGCCCGCCCCCAGGCACAGGAACACCACCCTTTTGAGTTTCCCGACCATGTCTGCTCAGCCCCCCCTCACCGCCAAAACGGTTTTGGCATGTCTTCCCGGTATTCGTCTATGATAGCGCTTCTGTTGGCAGAGTCAACCGATTTCAGGCTTGAGACAGGCGGCAGCGGAATCGACAGAAGGAACGCCCCCGGCCGCCGCGGCCGGGGGCGCCTCCCGAACACCGGCGCTCCGTTACCGGCCTACCGGATCTCGACGCGGCCGTCCTCTTCCGTCGCCACCACGGCACCGATCTCGCGACCGCCCCCGGTCACGCAGAAGACGTGCGTGGCGTAGGTGTCAAGGATGTACTGCAGCTTGGGGCGCACCTCCGCCATGTGCCTGCGGCGGCCGTCGAAGTCCACCCAGTCGATCGAGACCGTGTCCGCGCGCCGGTTCAGAAATAGGATCGAGGTGGCGGGCGTCCTGCCGCGCGGCGAGGCCGCCGGGGCCTGGCCGGGCGCCAGCCACGCCAGGGCCGTGCCGACGCGGTCGAGCGTGGGCGCGCTGGCGGGCCACCTGAACGCCGGAAACGCCTGGGCGTCGAACCCCGCCAGATGCGCGCGCTCGGACTCCGGCCGCTGCGCGGGACGCTGGTAACGCCAAGGGGTGTCGCCGTATATCTCGGCCAGCAGCGCCGCGAGGCCGGGGTCATACGCCTTGAGCTTGTCACGCGTGTCGACCGGGCCGTGCTCGCTGTCGTTGGCGCGGTTGGAGTCGAACCACGACTGCGTGCCTTCGGCCCAGTACTCCTTGTGGTTCTGCATCGCGTAGGTCCCGGCCCACAGGCCGCCCTCCCGGGCCCGCACGTATGCGGCCTTCAGGCGCTCGTCGAAGGTCGGGTCCGTCACGCACAGGCCCCGCTCGTGAAGCGCATGCGCAAACTCGTGAATCAGGATGCACTCCTGCCAGTACGGGTCGCCCGCCAGCCCGAGCAGATTCTCCTCCGCGCAGCTCACCGCCGGCCGTACGACAGTCGCGCCAAGCCCGCGGGCGCGGCGGTTCCAGTACTCCTTGGGCTTCAGGTCGCTGTGCTCCGGCACGTCCGTGGTCATCTCCGTCGCCGCCATCACCGCCAGCCGCACCCGGTTCTGGGCCATCGCGCGCAAGATCTCGGGCCGCCGCTCGCCGACCTGCTTGCGCACCAGATAAGCCGCCTCCAGCAGCGCGTAGTCCGAGACCTTGGCAGACCCGACCAACGGCAGGCCCTCGACCGTCACGCACTTGGTGTAGTTCGTCGAGAGCTGGAACGCCGCCGCCAGCTCCGCCGACGGCGGGGCCACACGGTCCGCCGCCGCCAGCGCCGCGACTGCCGCCGCCGCACACCCTCCGAGCGCAAGTCGTAAGAAACGCATCGCCCCTCCTCCACTGTGACGCCTGATGCCTGGCCGAACCCGTCCAAAACACTAGCGGATGAGGCCGGGCGCGTCAAGGCCGCCGATTTTCTGTGCGGAAGACGGGCAAGCGCTCTGGCAGACGCGGCGCGATTCGGCTATAGTAGTCCCATGACTGGAGCACCTATGGGAGCGAAAAACCGCCGTATCATCGCCACGTCCGCGCTGCCGTACGCGAACGGAGACATCCACCTCGGACATCTGGTGGAATACACGCAGACCGACTTCTGGGTCCGGTTCCAGAAGATGCGCGGCCACGACTGCCTGTACCTCTGCGCGGACGACACCCACGGCACGCCGATCATGGTGCGCGCGCGCGCCGAAGGCATCACCCCGCAGGAGCTGATCGCCCGCTCGCACGAGCAGCACCTGCGCGATTTCACCGACTTCGAGATCCGCTTCGACAACTACCACTCCACCAACAGCGAGGAGAACCGCGCCTTCAGCGTCGGCGTCTTCCGCGCGCTGGAGTCCAGCGGCGCCGTCGTCACCCGTAAGCTGCCGCAGCTCTATTGCGAACAGGACGCCCTCTTCCTCCCCGACCGCTTCGTGAAGGGCGCCTGCCCCAAGTGCGGCGCCCCGGGCCAGTACGGCGACGCCTGCGACGCCTGCGGCCAGACCTATGCGGCCGAGGAGCTGACCGACGCGCGCTGCGCGCTCTGCGGCCAAGCCCCCGTGACGCGCGACAGCGACCACCTCTTCTTCGAGCTGGAGCCCTTCCGCGACTTCCTCAAGGCCTGGATACCCGCGCACACCGCCCAGGATGTGGCCAATAAGCTGCTGGAGTGGTTCGACGAGCCTCTGCGCGGCTGGTGCATCTCGCGCGACGCCCCCTATTTCGGCTTCGAGATCCCCGGCCACCCCGGCAAGTTCTTCTACGTCTGGGTCGACGCCCCGATCGGCTATATGGCCTCGCTCCAGCACTGGTGCGACCGCCACGGCCAGTCCTTCGACGCCTGGTGGCAGAACCCGGAGGCCGAGCTGGTCCACTTCATCGGCAAGGATATCGTCCGCTTCCACTGCCTGTTCTGGCCGGCGATGCTCAACGTCGCGGGCTTCAAGACCCCGGACCAGGTCTTCGTCCACGGGTTCCTCACCGTCAACGGCGAGAAGATGAGCAAGTCCAAGGGCACGTTCGTCAAGGCGCGCACCTACCTCGACCACCTCAACCCGCAAGACCTGCGCTTCTATTACGCCTGCAAGCTCAACGGCACGACCGACGACCTCGACCTCAACCTCGGCGACTTCGTCAGCCGGGTGAACTCCGACCTCGTCGGCAAGATCACCAACCTCGCCTCGCGCGGCGCCCAGATGCTCCACAAGAGCCTCGGCGGCCGCCTGGGCGTGATGGACGCCGAAGGCCGCGCCCTGTGGCAGCGCGCGTGCGACGCCTCCGAGGCCGTGGCCAGCCACTACGAGGCGCGCGATTTCAGCAAGGCGATGGTCGTCGTCCGCGACCTCGCCGACGCCGCCAACCAGTATTTCGACACACGCGCGCCGTGGTCGCTCGTCAAGACCGACCCCGAGGCCGCGCGCCAGGTGATGACCTCAACCCTCAACCTCTTCCGCGTCCTCGCGATCTACCTGCAGCCCGTCCTTCCCGCCTACGCCGCCAAGGTGGCCCGCCTCTTCCAGGAGCCGGCCTACCTCTGGCGCGACCTCGGCAAGGCGGTCGAGCAGGCCCCCATCAGCCCCTACGAATACCTCGCCACACGCGTCGAGCAGGCGGCGGTGGACCGCATGATCGAGGCCAGCCGGGCCCCCGCGCCCGCCGCGCCGCCGCCGCCCGCACCGCCGCCGCCCGCACCGCCGCCGCCCGCCGTCGAACCCGTGCGCGCGACGATCGACTACGACACCTTCGCCAAGGCCGACCTGCGCGTCGGCCGGGTGGTCTCCGCCGAACTCGTCGAAGGCGCTGAGAAGCTGCTCCGTATCCTGCTCGACATCGGCGAAGACCGGCCGCGGCAGGTCTTCGCGGGTATCCGCAAGGCGTATGACCCCGCCACGCTCGTCGGACGCCAGGTCGTGATGGTCGCGAACCTCGCGCCGCGCAAGATGCGCTTCGGCCTCTCCGAAGGGATGATCCTCGCGGCAGGCAACCCCGACGGCGCGCTTTTCGTGGTCTCGCCCGACGCCGGAGCGCTCCCGGGGGCGACGGTCAAATGAGGCTGCACGCCTGGCTCGGCGTCCTGCGCCTCTGGTCGCTGACCGCCTCGACCGTGCCGGTGCTCGTCGGCGCGGCGCTGGCCGCGCGCGACGGCCGCTTCGACGGGCCGCTGCTGGCGCTGACGCTGCTGTGCGGCTGGCTGCTCCAGCTCGGCACCAACCTGCTCAACACCTACGGCGACTTCCGCTCGGGCGTCGACACCGTCGGGCCGCTCCCGACCGCACCGCAGCTCGTGACGGGCACGCTCACGCCGCGCGCGGTCCGCGCGGCGGGCGTCACGGCGCTGCTGCTCGCGGCGGGCCTCGGCGTGGCCGCCGCCGCCCTGAGCGACTGGCGCCTGCTGCTCTTCGCGGCGGCCGGCGTGGCCGGCGCCGCCGGCTACACCACCGGCGTGCGCTACAAGTACCTCGGCCTCGGCGTCCCGCTCGTCTTCCTCCTGATGGGCGTGCTCATGGTCGGCGCCAGCTATTTCGCCCAGGCCCGCACGCTCACGTGGCCGCCGCTCGTCGCCGCGCTGCCGGTCTCGTGCCTCGTGGCCGCCATCCTGCACGGCAACGACCTGCGCGACACCGCCTCCGACCGCGCCGCCGCCATCCGCACCACCGCGCTGCTCCTCGGCGCGCGGCCCGCACGCGCGCTCTTCTACGCCCTGCACGCCGCGCCACACCTCCTCACCCTTGCGGCCGTCGCCGCCCGCCTGCTGCCGCCCTGGGCCTTGCTGTCGCTGCTCGCCCTGCCCCTCTCCGCCGCCGCGATCCGCACCTGCGCCACCGGCTTCGCCACAGACGACGCCACGCGCGTCGCCAAGCTCGAGGGCCTCTCCGCTGGCACGCATTTCCTCTACGGCGCGCTGCTCCTGCTCGGCCTCTCCGTCGCCCTGCTGACAGGCTGCGCCCGCCGGGCCGCGCCGCCGGCCGCGCCGGCCGACGCCGACCCGCTCGCCGCAGCCGAGCGCGCGCTGCCTCAGGGCGGCCGCGTCTGGCTGGTGGACTCGCGCGCGGCGGCCGCGGATGACAGCGGCCCCGGCGACCGCACCCGCCCGCTGCGCACGATCCAGGCTGCGGCGGACCGCGCCCAGCCGGGCGACCTGGTCTGGGTGCGCGAGGGCCTCTACCGCGAGCGCGTGGCGCCCCCGCGCGGCGGCGAACCGGGCCGCCCGATCATCTACCGGGCCGAGCCCGGCCGCAACGTGATCATCCGCGGCTCCGACGTGTGGTCGCCCGCCTGGGAACGCGACGGCCCGCTCTACGGGGCGCTTCCCGCCGACGCCCTGTTCACCGACGATTGCTACGTGGACAGCAAGAACCCGTTTCACGTCGAGCTGTCTTCGACACCCTTCGGCCGCGACGGCCGACGCGAGGTCGAGCGGGGCTTCGTGCGGGGCGCGGCTTTCGAGGCGGTCGTCTTCTCGCTGGGACAGGTGTACGTGAACGGCCGGCTCTACCGCGAGGCGCCGCTGCGCGAAGAGGCGCTCGAGGAGCCTGGCACCTGGTGGCTGGACCGCCGCAGCGGCCGCCTCTGGATCCATTTCCCGAACGGGCCGGCCGGCCGTACCGTCGAGATCACCACGCGGCGCAGGGTGTTCGCCCCGCACCGCCGCGGCCTGGGCCATATCCACGTGATCGGCTTTGTCATGGAGCACTGCGGCAATAACTATCCCACCAATTTCTGGGAGCCGGAACACCCCCAGTGGCAGCAGGCCGGCACACTGGGCACACGCTCCGGCCACCACTGGCACATCGAGGGCAATGTGCTCCGCCTCGGCATGGTCGGCCTCGACCTGGGCTACGAGTCGCTGGAGTCGCAGCAGCAGGGCGATCTCGAACGCGGCGACAACGGGCGTAACACGGCCGGAGGCCTGTTTCACACGGTCGTCAACAATTGGATCTGCGATAACTTCGGGCCGGGAACCGCAGGCATCCTGGCCACCGGCATCCGCTTCAGCGGCAATGTCGTCGAGCGCAACAACCTGTACGGTTTTGCAGGAATGAAACGCTTTGAGACGGCCGGCGTCAAGCTCCACCGCCCCCATAACAGCCGCATTGAGGCCAACCTGTTCCGCGACAACGACTGCGGCGGCCTCTGGCTCGACCAGGGCGCAGGCACCAATACCGTCATCGCGCGCAACGTCTTCGTCGGCAACCGCACCGGCTTCGACCTGGAGATCGGCAATATGGGCGCGGCGGCCTGTCTCCTAGAAGGCAACGTCTTCGTCGACAACGAGCGCCACGCCGTGCTGTCGCGGGAGTCGGGCGGACTGGTCGTCCGGCACAACTGGATCGCCGGCTCGGAGTACGGCTACCTGCAGTCGGCGGACGTCGGCCGCGACCACGGGAAGCGCCCGCCCTGGTCCTGGAACGCGCAGCACCACTGGTGCTTCAACAACCAGTTCGTCAACTGCGCCACGGCGGTCCGCATGCAGCCGCCCGGCACCCGCGACCGGCCGGACCTGATCGACGGCCGCCTGCTGGACGGCAACGTCTACGCCGCGAGCGCCAGCGCGTTCCGGCTCGAAGGCACGGAGGCGCCACTGGCTTTCGCGGCGTGGCGCGACGCCTGGCAACGCCTCAACGGCGGCCGCCATGCCGAGGCGCACAGCCGCGCCGGCGTGGCGCTCGACTATGTATACGATGCCGCGGAGCTGAGCCTGACCGTGGTCTGCGGAGAGACGCCCCCCGCCGCCGTGACCGCCCCGCCGCCGCTGGCGGCTTTCAGCGGCCCCGATGTGACCGGCGCCGCCTCGCCCGCCTCGCCGCTGGCCGGCCCCTTTCAGTCGTTGCAGCCCGGCACGAACCGCTTCCGCCTCTGGAACGGCATCCGGCCGCTCGCGGCGTACGCGCTGCCCCACGGCGGCAGCACGCGGACCCCCTCGCCCGACGACGCGCTTCTCGACCCTCCCGCCGACCCGCAGCGCAACCGGGTGCGCAACGGCGACTTCGCGCAGGGCCTCACGAGCTGGAGCGCGGCCGCCACGGCCGGCGCGCGCGCCACCTTCCGGGCCGAAGGCGGCTGCGTGACCGCCGTCACCGAGCGGGACGGCGCCCAGGAGTGGGAGATCATGCTCAAACAGGACGGCCTCACCCTGGAACGGGGGACCTACGAAATCGCGTTCGAGGTGCGGGCCGAGAACCCGCGCCGCCTGCTGGCCGCCGTCATCCAGGACGCGCTGCCGCAGCCCGCGTATTTCCGCCGGGTGATCGAGCTGACACCGGAATGGCGGCCGCACACCTATACGTTCACAGTATCCCGGCGCCAGCCCAACGCCCGGATCCACTTCCGGTACGCGACCTACGGGACGGCTGAGACGCAGCTCCGCAGCGTCCTGCTGCGCCGCCTTCGCTAAAGCGCCTCGCCGCAGCAACCGCGAGCCCGGTGCCCCGCCGCCCCCTTCTTCCTTGGACATTCCTTGCCGGTTATTGGATATTCTTGGAGTGCGCGCGGCAAGCGGTATCCCGCGCGACACCGCTTTCCTACGGCACAGGCATCCTGCCCGTACGCCGTTCCCCGCGCGAACCGAGGGTCGTGCCTATTGCGCCGGTGCCGTCCTCGTCTTCGTCAGCGGTGAGGCGGCGGTATCCCGTCGCCTCCACCGCCGTGTTCGGCTCATGTTTTAAACAACTCGGAATGCGATCCGGTTCGCTCAAAGATCACGGTGTCGTCTTCGAGTTTGTAGATGAGCAGCCAATCCCCAGACAAATGACACTCTCGTCGCCCCTGATAATTTCCGATCATTTTGTGGTCGCGCAATTCCATCGGCAACGTCTGTTCATTGGCAATCCATGTCATGACCCGCTTTAACCGAGTCATGTCTTTCCCGGACTTGCCGGCCTTCCTGTAGTCTTTCTCAAACCGGGTCGTGGTTTTGAGTTTCAGCATTTGTCGAGTGCCTTGAACATCTCATCCACAGTGCTGTATGCGTGCAGCTCGTTCCCGCTATCGGTCGCTTCGAATGTGCGCCTTGTGGTGTCATTGGGCATTTCTACAGGAAACGGGAATCCTCTGCGCAGTCGAATCTGACTGAAGAACATGGTGATCGCCTCTGTCGTGGTGACACCCAGATGCGTCAGAAGTTCCTCGACCTCTGACTTCAAATCCGGCTCCATCCGTGCTCTCACTGTCGTTGTGCGGCTCATGTGTTATCTCCTCTGACGCGCCGAATCGTAGCACCTTTGGGCTACAGTTGTCAACGGCATGGTTTTCTCTCGCCGCTCTATCGCCTGCGTGCATTTGTTCTTGCAAGTCAGGTTCTCTCGCCGAACGTCAGCGTTCACCCTGTGCCGCGCTAGCGGCGATAGGGTACGACGCCGTGTTCTGTCAGTATCTTTCGTAATTGTAGTTGCCGTCGTAAGTTCCATCTGGTTGCCAATGGATATTCACATAGCCGAACACGATTGGGCGCGTGTATGTCCACTGGCCAGAATCATAGATCTTGGTTGGTTTACCGATCGTCGCCTCCACTTCGGTCTTCGTCATCCCTTTCTTGAGCAGAGCAAGACGGTCAACAGGAACAGGGTCCAGAAATGCCCGCCATCCTGCAAATGCACACAGGACGACCGCAACAGCTACCGTGATTATGATCTTTTTCATCTCGTGACAGAACGCCCGGCGGTGAGGCGGCGGTATCCCGTCGCCTCCACCGCTTGGTTCGGCATTACTTCCCGTATTGTGCCTTAATAGCATCAAACATCTTACCTGTTTGCTTTCGCCACCCAAGTTTACCACCATCCATGAAATAGACTTCTTTGGTGTTCGGAGGAAGACCATAGTGAATTGCCATCCATTGATTTGGGTCGGCAAACGTCATCCGTAAATTCTTCATTGTTAAGCTCTGGATGTCACGCATCTCAAAACCAGATCCATCGGAACGTCGAAATTCAAGATGCTCTTTGAAGAGTAACAGATTGCCACTTGTTTCAAATGCAACAAAACCCCACGGAAAACGCCATTGTCCCTTGCCGTCGCCGTCAAACCAAATACTATCAAATTTATTTATCGCTTCATTGGGATTCGATTTACATTGGGTCATCGGCACAGATATGCTCGCACACCCAGTCAGCATCAGGCCTAGAGCCGCCATTCCGATAAGTTCAATAGTTTTTCGTGTCATCGCATGTCCTTTCGCGGAGTTTGTTGCTTTGTTCGACAACGACACGCTCCGTTTTCGTTTCGTTGCCGAACGTCGTGAATCAGGCTTTAGCGCGATAGCGACAATAGTCTGCATTCATCTTGTTCGGCTCTCTGCTATTCTACCAACACTGATTTTCACTGTTTACATGCTCAAAAAACTCATCGGGCGACATTTTCTGCGGATCTCGGGATGGAGGAACCGTGACGCGTTTTGAGGAGGAAAACTCTCCAGATGAGGCGTTTTGGGTCGGTGGCGTCACTTGGCTCGGTTTCTCAAACATAATATCGTATCCTCCCCTTTTGGCATTGCGCGTCTTCGTAAATCTCCCGTCGTAGAGTCTGTCGACGATTGCATCGATAACGATCTTGAAGCTGACATATGAGCTTCGTGCCCTCGCCAAATTGCAGTATGCACTAAGGAAACTCCTCTCTGTGCAGTTTGATGGGAAACGCGCGACCCATATGCCGACGATACGGCCGTCACTCCGGATGAAATCGATGCTTTTGTCGAGCTCTGCACACAGTGCATTGGCGCCTGCATTCATCATATCCTGCATATCCATCGTGGTTCCCTTTCTATTCCATTGCTTTCCGAACCTCTGATTACCCCTCAGAAATAACATGACGGCTATGACAGGTCGCGGTCGCAATACCTCAACAGTGGAGCTGCATGCCAACGACTTAGGGCGATTCGGTGAGGCATAGCGAGTCGGATACGCCTCAGTGCTACGCCTCAAGAAGCGGCCTGCCTCGGGGACACTCGCTTCAACAGTCTTGCGGTACTGTAGCATGCAGAGACTCGCCTTTGCAAGGCCGGTGAGCCGAGGGTCGTGCCTATTGCGCCGGTGCCGTGCTCGTCCTCGTACTCGTACTCGTCCATCGTCCTCGATAACACAGCCGGGTCGAGTACGAGAACGAGGAGGAGGACGAGGAGGGGGATCGTACGTCACCGGATTCCGGCAGCGAGCAAGCCTCCGGCAGACTGAGCGAGTGGCGGGCGGGCCGGTGAAGACTTCGCGGGCGCCGACCGCGCAACCCAGAAACATTGACACCGGAGCGGCGGTCTGCGAGACTTTGACGGCATCATGAAACCGTATCAGACCGTTCTTTTCCTCGGCGACGGCATGGCCGACGAGCCGATCGCCGCGCTCGGCCACCGCACCCCGCTTCAGGCCGCCCAGACCCCGAACATGGACACGATCGCGCGGGAGGGCCGCTGCGGCACGCTGCTCACCCTGCCGGAGGGCTATCCGACCTCCAGTGACGTGGCCAACATGTCGGTGCTCGGCTGCGACCTCGCCACCGAGATGTGCGGCCGCGGGCCGCTGGAGGCCGCGAGCCAGGGCCTCCGCCTCGGCCCGGACGACCTCGCCTTCCGCGTGAACCTCGTGACGGTCGACGACGAGGGCATCCTGCGCGACTTCTCCGGCGGGCACATCTCCCAGGCCGACGCGGCCGAGTCGATCCGCCTGCTCAACGACGCGCTCGCGACCGATAAGGTGCGCTTCCACACCGGCGTCAGCTACCGCAACCTGCTGACCCTCTCCGGCCCGGAATTCAGCGCCTCCATCTCGTACGACAAGCCGGACGACAACCACGGCCAGCCCGTCGCCAAGCACCTGCCGCGCACCCGGTCCTCCGAGGGCATCCTGACCGCACAAATCCTGCGCGACCTCATCGCGCGCGCGGCC
>JAKJGY010000200.1 GCA_022704145.1 Verrucomicrobiota bacterium | reverse complement strand
CCGCCCGCCGTGCCGGCGCTGTCGATGACGGCGGCGACGGTCGGGGCGTCCGGGATTTCGGAGGGTCCGAGAGCGCTCAGCGAGACCGTGCCGCCGGTGGCGGTGACGGGAAGCACACCGAGGGTCGCGTCGTAAGTGGCGGGCAGGCCGCTCACGGTCAGCCAGGCCGGGAGCGGCCCCGGCGTGAAATTCTGGAGCAGGAGCTTATTGGCCGCGGTGCCGAGCGACGCGGCTTCGATGTCGAGGGAGGCGAGGGAATGGGCTCGGCTCAGATTGGGCAACGTGACCGTGGAGGCGGTGGCGGCGGCGGGCAGTACGATACGCACACCCGCCCCATTGAGAACGGTGGGGTTTGGAAGAAGGGCGGTAAAGCCGTCGCCTGAGGCCGGGTTGAAGGCGAGTGTGGCGCCGGCATTGTTCGTGAGGCTGACGTTCTGGAAAAGCGCACCCGCGTCAACGGCGAGGGTCGCGGCGCTGTTGACCGTCAGCGACCTGTTGGTGGCCGCGCCGCTCAGGAGGAGCGTGCCCGAACCGGAGACCACATTGAGGACGCCCGCGCCGTTGGCGAGGCTGCCGCTGACGGCGGTCGTACGCCCTGCGCCTGAGAAAGTCAGCGTCTTGTTACCGGAGGACACGGGCGAGACCAGGCCGCTGAGCGTCAGCGTGCCGCCGCCCGCGTTCTCCAAGGTCGCGCTGCCAGCGGTGATTTGGACGGGGAGCGTCAGCGTGGCGGCCGAGCCGCCGACATAGACGAGGCGGGAGGGGCTTCCGTCGTAGCGGGCGGCCGACAGGCCTAGGGCGTTGGGGTGTGAGAACGCGAGCGTGCCGTTGGCGGTCGAGACGCGTGCGACGCCCGTAAAAGCGTTATTAGGGTTTGTCAGCAGGAGCGTGCCCGCGCTGTTGAGTTCGATACCCGCGCTTCCGTTGGCGGCAACACGCGCCGCGAGCGTCAGGGTGGTTCCGGCTGACGGCTTGATATTGGCGTAATCAAAACCCGTGCCCATGGAAAAGGTCAGGTCGCCGTCGCCGTCGATCGTCAGAGCGGCGCTGGCGATGAGCACGTCACCCCCGCCGTTGCTGAAGGCCAGCGTCGCGCCGGAGGCGACGGTGAGCGTGGCCGAGGCGTTGACGGTGAGTGTCTTGAGCGTGATGCTGGCCGGGATCGCGATTAAAGCGGACGAGTTGATCGTCGCGGTGTCTCCCGCTGCCTGCGGGATGCCGGCCGACCAGTTGCCCGACACGTTCCAGTCACCGGAAGCCCCGCCCATCCAGATGGAGTCGAGCGCCCAGGCGTCTGCCGAAAACAACAGGCCGAACGACAGGACGGCTGAAAATAGGCGAGCAAACCACGTATTCATGTTGTTTCCTTTCGCAAGACAGACCCTAGACTCACCCGCAGGCTCCCAGCTTGAAGAACCCGACAGGCACGATCCGGATAAACCTGATGCAAAGCTGAAATATTGTGCCCACGATACGGTTAACGAGTCAAGCCGGTATCTGTCCCTTGTCGGTATTTTTTGCTGCCGTGTCCTCCGTTTTGAACTTTCCAACGCAGACCGGACCGAATAAACTACACCCGCAAGAAAGGACCACCATGCAACATAAATGGATCGCCATCCTCGATTTCGGTTCCCAGTACACTCAGCTCATCGCCCGTCGCGTTCGGGAGCAGCAGGTGTACTCCGAGATCGTGCGTTTCGACACCACAGCCGAACAGCTCCGCGCGCGCCGCCCGGCAGGCATCATCCTCTCGGGTGGGCCCAACAGCGTCTTCGAGCCGGGCGCGCCGCTCTGCGATCCCGCCCTCTTCGACCTCGGCATCCCCGTGCTCGGTATCTGCTACGGCATGCAGCTCACAGCCAAGACCCTCGGCGGCACGGTCAGGCCCGGCGACCACCGCGAGTACGGTCACACGCAGATCGAGACCGTGGCAGGGAACCGGCTCTTTGCGGGGCTGCCGACCGAACTCTCGGTCTGGATGAGCCACGGCGACCAGGTCTCCGTCATGCCGTCAGGCTTCGAAACCTCCGCGCGCTCGCTCTCCTGTGCCAACGCCGCCATGTGCGACCAGACGCGGAACCTGTATGCGCTCCAGTTCCATCCCGAGGTCGTGCACACTCAGAACGGCCAGAAGATCCTGCACAACTTCCTTTTCGCGATCTGCGGCTGCGACGGCGACTGGAAACTGTCGTCCTGGGTCGAAGAGACCGTCGAACGGCTGAAGCGGCAGGTCGGAGACGAGCAGGTCGTGCTCGGCCTCAGTGGCGGCGTGGACTCCTCCGTCGTGGCCGTGCTCCTGCACAAGGCCATCGGCGACCGGCTGCACTGCATCTTTGTGGATAACGGCCTGTTGCGCTACGGCGAGGACCGCCAGGTCGAGACCATGTTCAAAGCGAAGCTCGGCATGGATCTGCACGTGATCGACGCCAAGGCGCGCTTCTACGGCGCGCTCAAAGGCGTGGAGGACCCCGAGCAGAAGCGCAAGATCATCGGGCGCGAGTTCATCGAGGTCTTCGCCGAGCAGGCGCGCCGCTTTAAGGACTGCAAGTTCCTCGGCCAGGGCACGATCTACCCGGACGTGATCGAGAGCGTCAGTCCGCTCAAAGGCCCGAGCCAGACCATCAAGAGCCACCACAACGTCGGCGGTCTGCCGCCGGACCTGAAGTTCGAGCTGGTCGAGCCGCTGCGCGAGCTATTCAAGGATGAGGTCCGCGCCGTTGGACGCGTCATGGGGATGGATGACGAGCTGCTCGACCGCCAGCCCTTCCCCGGCCCGGGCATGGGCGTGAGAATTCTGGGCGAGGTCACCGCCGCGCGCGTGGCCCTGCTCCAGCAGGCCGACCTGCGCGTGCAGGAGGAGATGCGGAAACTGCCGAATTTCAAGACGATCTGGCAGTCATTCGCCGTCCTGTTGCCCGTGAACTCGGTCGGCGTCATGGGCGATCAGCGCACTTACGAGAACGTCTGCGCCCTGCGCGTGGTGGACAGTATCGACGCCATGACCGCAGACTGGACGCGTGTGCCGTACGACACGCTGGCCCGCATCTCCAACCGCATCATCAACGAGGTGCGCGGCATCAACCGCGTGGTCTTCGACATCAGCTCGAAGCCCCCGGCCACCATCGAGTGGGAGTGAGCGGGAGGCGTGCCGAGCGCCTCGTGCGGCGGCCGCCCGCCATCCCTTCGGGCGGCCGCCTGTTAAGCGCGTTTCCGATTAACGCTCGGCCGCAGCCCGGCCGATCCTATCGGTGTCGTCGGCATACGTGTAGGTGAAGGCTTTGGGAAGATCGACCGTGGTCAGCACGGCCGGCGTGTTCTCACCTTCCTGCCGTGGCAGGTACTGCACCGCGCAGGCCTTGACCGGACGGTCGAGACGGTCCGTCTCCAGCACCCGGTGTCCCTGGCTGGTGAAACGCTGGGGCGCGCCTGTGGCGCGCGTCCGGAACCACCCGGTGAGACGCCCCTGCGCGTCATAGGCGTAGAGGTCCTTCCAGCCCTTCTGCAACGTCAGAGCCGGATCGGCGTACCGCCGCGCCGCATTGGTGTAATCAACGGACAGGATCTGTCCGTCATCGCGATAGACCCGCTCCTCATTCGGAAGATAATACAGGCTGACAATGGCGGGAGCGGAATAATAGTCGCCGGCCTTGACGAAACAGCCGATGTCCACACGGCCTGTCGTCAGTTTGGCGGGCGACCCGTCGGCCGTCACAGGGCGATAGACGCCGTGGTAGGACACCGCGATCTCGACACGCGAGGTCTGCGCGTTCAGCGGCCGGATCACGACCTTCTTCGGATCGCCCTGCAGCACCGTCCACACGAACGTCACGTCCCTGCGCCCGGACGAGACGGCGGCCTCCAGCGTCATGCGCCGCTCGCGCGCCACGGCGCGCGCCACCCGGGCGATACAGAATGGCGTATCGAAAAGCCCCTCAGGACGCCCGTCGAAATAATCCACGCCTGCCTCGGCCCTCAGATCCGTCACTGTGCGCAGGGCGACCAGAGGCGGGATCTGGGCGGGTTCCAGGGCCTGGGCCCGCTCGACCAGCGCATCCACATCCAGGTTGGCGGCGTCGAACACCGCCGGATGCGCCGCGCCGGTCAGATAGTCCTCCGGCACGCGCACCGTCCGTTGCGTCGCACGGAAGAGCATCTGCAACGTCGGCGCGAGCGCGCCGCCAGCGACCAGCGCACGCTTGGTCTCAGGCCGCAGCGCGGCCATCGCCGCAGCAAACGCACGCAGGAAAGGCTGGTCGGAATAGGAAGAGCCCTGGCTGATCACATAGAAGGGCGCGTTGGCCGGATAGAGATCGCCCAGTTCAGGATCATAATCCTTGTGCTCCGGAAAGAACCAGCTCTGGTTGCCGAGGTAGCACCGCATCAGGAAAACCAGTTCGGAAGGGTCGGTCAGGGCGGCGCGCGGCAGGCTCCGCCAGTAAGGCCCCTGGACCATCGACATGGAACAGTTGCCGATGACCGGCTGCTCGAACAGCGCGTTGGGCATGCTCACATGCACACGGCACGCCTGAGCCTCCTTGGCGTACGTCACCGGCGTCAGTCCGGGAAAGTTGGTCACGGCCAGCCGCGAGTGCCCGTTGTCACGGTTGACATACAGGTCGCCGAAGTTCCCCGAGGCGCGCTCCTCCCGCAGCCACGCGCCGACCCGCCCCGCGGCAGGCCCCGAGTAGGCGTCCGCATAGGCCGCGTTCCTCTTCACCTCGGGCCGGATCAGCGAAAATAGCGTGCGGAAACAGCCGACCTCGTAATCCCATAACGTGTTCGACGCGTTGACCTCCGCCGCCTTCCCCATGACGACCAGCGACGGACGGACAACCCCGGCCCCCGTCCACGGTTTCCCGGCCTGTTCCTCCGCACGCCGCAGCAGCTCAGCGAAACGCGGCTCCGCTGCGAGCTGCTTGAGATCCTGATCCGCCCGCAGGGTCTTGAGATCGCGGAACCCCATCTCGATCGCACGCTCAAGCGCGTCCAGCGCAGGGCCCTTGTCCGCCCGGTAAGCGAGCGCACACGCGAGATTATACCGCCACGTGGCGTCCAGCGGCAACAGCTCCACCCCCTCGCGGCAGATGGCCTCCATCTCGTCAATCTTGCCGGACCGTGCCGTCAGCAGCAACTGCTGCTGCAGGTGCCGTTGCCTCGGCTGGATCAGGGGCATCTCGAACACATTGGTCGAGGCCCGCAAACAGCAGGCGAGAAGCAAGACGCTCGCCGCCACCCTCAACGGACTAAACACTGCCGCCTCCTTGTCTGGACGCCTGTCCATGTCACCAGATCATCCACCAGGACTTCCGTTCGCGCGTCTGGAGCAGAAGCCAGTCAAGCAGCGCGGGCGTCGCGTACGCGCGATCCCACACATTGTGCGTGGCCCGCTCGTATTCCGTATACGAAACCGTCCTGTTACCCGCGCCTCGCAGGGCCGCCACCATCCGCCGTGAGCATTCGACCGACACGTTCTTGTCGTCTGTACCATGGAACACCCAGATGGGCAGGTCGCGCAACTCCCGCGCGCGTGACATATCGCCGCCGCCGCAGATCGGAACCGCCGCCGCAAAGAGCGAAGGCTCGCGCTGCACCGCCTCCCAGGCGCCGAACCCGCCCAGCGAAAGGCCGGTCACATACAGCCGGTCCGGATCGGCCTGATGTTCCGCGACCATCCGGCGACAGATCGCGAGCGCCGCCTCCATCGCGGACGTCGGCTGCGGCTCCATCCGATAAGTCTCCCCACGCGCCAGTAACTGCGTCCAGCGGTTCGTACCCTCACACTGCGGCGCGACCACCAGCACATGGCCCGGCCGCTTCAGCAAGGCCGTCAACAGCGTCGGAAGCCCGACCCGTATCTGCCGCTGATTATCCGTCCCGCACTCGCCGGAGCCATGCAGGAAGAGGATCAGCGGGTACTTCCTGCCAGCCTCCGGATAAGCCGGAATATGGGCGCGGTAAGGAAACAGGCTGCCGGTGGCGTTGGTATGGACATAGGGGGCCATCAGCGCGTCCGCCGAGAACTGCGCGCCAGCCGGCAAGGCCAGCGCCACCGCCACTAACACTCCCCATCTCATGCGTCCATCCTACCACAACCCGCCCGGCGCGGCATCCCGTTTTCTAAGGGCTGTCGAGCGGACTGTCCCGCTACGCTACCGGACACGCGGACGGAGCACGATATTACGGTATTCCACGGCGGTATGATCGCCCTGGAAATAGAGCGGCCCCGGCGCCTCGTCAGCCGCACTCAACGCCCCGCCCGTGCACCCTTCCAGCGGCTGGTTGTCAATCACCGTCCGGCCGTTCAGGATGACCGTCACATGACGGTCCGCCAGTGTGATGTCGAACGTCTGCCACTCGCCCGCGGGCTTGGCCGCATTTTCCGTCGGCACGATCCGGCTGTAGACACCGCCGATCCCTCCCCAGCTTGGCGGCCGTCCGTAGGCGTCGGTCACCTGAACCTCATAACGGCCGCGCAGATAGATTCCGCTGTTACCCCCCTTCGGCAAACGCACCTCCAAGGTGAGCCGAAAGTCCTTGAACTCCGCATCCGTCCGCAGGTTGCCGTACTGCCGGGCGGCCGGCCCTTCCTCCAGCACCGGCTCGTTCCGCAACACCCCTCCGCCCGCGCTCCACGCGCCGGTATCGGCCGGATTCGTCAGGCGCCAACCTGTCAGCGTCTCCCCGTCAAAGAGACGGACGGGCTCGCCGAACTCCAGCTTGGCCAGCTCGGGCCGCGGGGGCAAAGGCAGCGCCCGCCTGCCAGTCATACGCGCAGGAGCCAAGGCCGGCCCTTGCGTCGGGACACGTGTCAACGTCATCGTCATCTCATCGCCGTCCACAACGGCATGCAACGTGTCTGTCCCGAGCTTGTCGCGCCGCATCCCCTTGGCGGTCATGTACCAGCGGTCATAAGGCCGCTCCACCACCAGCGCAGTTCCCTCGAACGCGGCCCGGCCCACAGCCTCGACCCCGCCGATCTCCCACATCATCCGCACGGCGGGCTGGCC
>JAKJGY010000199.1 GCA_022704145.1 Verrucomicrobiota bacterium | reverse complement strand
CCCTCGCAGCCCTGCCGCCCGCAGCCACCGGCCTCATGGGCTTCTACTACAACGTCACGCCCAACGGCGCCAACTTCACGTCGCTCGACGTGATGGAGAACCACTTCGCCTCGCTCGTCCCCGACCTCGTCGCGCCCAGCGGCCTCGCCGGCGCCAACTTCGACTTCGGCAGCACCGGCACGCTGTTCCCGATGCCCTATGCGTATAATTCCGGCGGCAGCCGCACCAATAACTTCGAGGTGGTCTGGCGCGGTACCCTCACGGTTCCGACCGGCGACTACTACACCTTCCGCATCACGCATGACGACGGCATCCTCCTGGCCCTCGACGGTCAGACGGTCGCGAACCGCCTGGCCAACAGCGTCACCGAAGGCACAGCCTACCTGTCCGCCGGCGCGCACGACATGGTGCTGGGCCTCTATCAGGGCATCGGACCCAGCGCGATGCAGATCCAGGTCAAGTCGCTCTACGGCGCCTTCATGCCGCTCCCCAACGCCTGGCTCTCGCCCTACACCTCCGTCGGCACGCTCAGCGGCGCGGGCAGCACGGCCCTCTCAGCCGGAGGCACGTCATTCCGCACCCAGCAGTCCGCCGCCGCCACGCTCTCGGGCGCGCTCTCGGGCCCCGCTGGCTCGCGCCTCACCAAGGCCGGCGCAAGCCCTTTGACGCTCGCCTCCTCTACGGCCGTCTCCAACGCCCTCGCAGGCGATGTCGCCGTGGTGGGCGGCGTGCTCACTCTCGCGACCGACGAGCGCGTCGGCGACAGCTCGACCGTGCAGATCGGCCCCGGCGCGGCCCTGAACGCCGCGGCCAGCGAGACGCTCGGCGCGCTCACGGGCCCCGGCACCGTCCTCCTCGGCAACAACACCGCCGTCCGCGTGATTCCCTTCACCGGCGACACCGACTGCGGCGTCTCCTCCAGCAAGACCTACACGCACCTGCTCGACTTCCCCGACAACGGCAACCCCGCCACCGTCAACGGCGTGACCTTCCTCTCGGCAGGCATGAGCGGCAGCACCAACGGCTTCGCGTGGTCCGTGACCGGCAACTCGCCGAACAGCGCATGGAACGACGCCCCCAACGACAGCACCCGCACCGGCGTCGACCGTCTGCTCTGGGACTTCCAGTACAACGGCACCGACTACACGCTGACCCTCTCGGGCCTCACTCCCGGCCAATCGTATGAGTCGCGGCTCTACTTCCGCAGTTTCGGAACCCCGAACCCCAATTCGCCGCGTAAGCTGACCTTCTTCTTCTCGACCGGCTCAGCCTTCCTCGGCTCCATGCACTACTGCCCCGACGCCCAGTACGCACGCAGCATCCTTTCCTGTCGCTACACGGCCGACGCCAGCGGCTCTCTGTCCCTGCGCGTGTTCGTCCACAACAGCGGCCACACGTGCCACCTCTACGGCCTGAGCAACGAGCAGGCCGCCGCCCCCGCAGCGCCGTCCGCTCCCGCCGCCGCCTATCCGCGCGTGGTGGCCTTCGCCAATGACGCCGACTCGGGCCTCTCGACCGCCAAGACGTACACGCACCTGCTCGACTTCCCGGCCAACGGCAATCCGGCCACGGTCAACGGCGTGGACTTCCTTGCGGCCGGCATGAGCGGCAGCGCCTTCGGCTACGGCTGGAACACCACCGGCACCGCGCCCACCGGCGTCTGGAACGGCGACCCGAACGACAGTACCCGCGCCGGCGTCGACCGCCTGCTCTGGGACTTCCTCTATAACTCCACGGACTTCACGCTGCACCTGACCGGACTGACCCCCGGCCGCACCTACGAGACGCGCCTCTACTTCCGCTTCTTCGGCAGCCTCGTGAGCGACTCCCCGCGCGATATCACCGCCACCTTCACCGCCGGCTCGAGCGTGGTCGGCTCCGTGCCGCATGACCTCGACACCATGACCC
This sequence comes from Verrucomicrobiota bacterium, assembly GCA_022704145.1. GTDB lineage: Bacteria > Verrucomicrobiota > Kiritimatiellia > RFP12 > UBA1067 > JAKJGY01. The sequence goes on along the minus strand of JAKJGY010000199.1, from coordinate 5,151 downwards.
GCAGCCGCATCGAGTGCCGCTACACGGCCGACGCGGCGGGCAGCGTCTCCATCCGGATCGTCTCGGTCAACGCGGGCAGCACCTGCCATCTCTACGGCCTCTCCAACGAGGAGGTCAACCAGCCGGCCGTGCTCACGCTCGACACTCCGGCCGCCAGCGCCGCGCGCCACAACGGCGCCATCGCCGGCAACGGCACGCTGGTCAAGCGCGGGCAAGGCACGCAGCGCCTCGGAGGCGTCAACAGCCTCGCCACGCCGCTGGAGGTGCAGGAAGGCACACTCGCGCTCGAGCCCGGCGCCTCGCTGCTGGCGGGCGCGAACGTCGCGGCCGGCGCGACCCTCGCCGCGCCCTACGGCGGCGCTTCGCTCGGCGGCCTCACCGGCGACGGCACCTTCAGCCTCGCGGGCCAGACGCTCTACCCGGCCACCAACCTGCTGTTCGTCACCTATTTCACAAACGACCTGATGACCGGCATCTCGCCTTCCAAGACCTACACCCATCTGCTCGATCTCGGCACGCGCGCCAACGTCGCGGTCATCAACGGCGTGACCTTCAACAAGGTCTCGTCCCAGAACGGCTCGCTCAACGGCTACGGCTGGGCCAACTTCCCGCCCAACCCTCATGGCGGCGGCACCCCGCCCGCCGACCACGGCGTGCCCGCTGGCACCGGTATCTACGACCTGCTCTACGACATGACCTACGGCTGGTCCTACCCGAGCGCCGCCACCATGCAGCTCACCGGCCTCGTCCCCGGCCGGCGTTATGAGGTGCATCTCTTCAACCGCTCCTGGGGCTGGAACGACAGCCGCTGGCAGACCGTCACCTTCGACCCCGACGGCACCGGGCCGATCACCGAGTCGCTCCGCTTCAACCCCGACGCGATGAACGCCAACTACGTGGCCTACCGCTACACCGCCGTCTCGACCACCCTCGACATCACGATTCTCTCGGACGTGAACAACCAGACCCTGCACCTCTACGGCCTCACCAACGAGGAGATCGCCGACGCGGCCTACGCGCCCGCCGTCATCAGCCTCGCGGCGGACAGCACCTTCGACGGCCTCATCACCGGCGCGGGCGGCTGGGCCAAGGAGGGCTCGGGCACGCTCACCCTCGCCGGCAGCGGCGACGCCACCGGGCCGGTCACCGTGCGCTCGGGCACGCTGGCGGCGGCGCTCTCAGGCTCGCTGGGCGGCGACGTCACCGTGGCCGGCGGCGCCACGCTGCGCGCCGGCACCGCCAGCGCCTGCGGCGCGCTGACGGTCGGCGGCGACCTGACCTTCCAGAGCGGCGCGCTCCCCGTCTGGCGTTACGCCTCAGGCGCGCACGACGTCATCACTGTCGGCGGCGTCCTCTCCCTCCCGAGCAACGGCGTGCTGCGCGTCGAGTCGCTCACGCCCGGCCTCAAGCCGCCCGCGCTGGCCACGGTATTCGCCTCCTCCGAGGTGATCGACGGCCCCGCGAACCTCTCCGGCTGGACGGTCGAGGGTGTGGACAACGCGCGCCTCATCTACAGCGCCGACCGTACCGACATCCGCTTCCACACGCCGCGCGGCACCGTCATCCTGATCCGGTAACGGGGACTTCACCAACCGGCCCGGTGCCGCCTCTGCGCGTCATACGCAGACAGGTTGGCTTGCCGACCGTGCCGGGGCCACCCGCCCCGGCGCCGACGCTTACGGAATGCGACGCCCCTGCGCCGCCTCCCAGAGCGCGTACCAGTCCTCGCGTTCAAGAACCAGCTCGGAGGCCCGTACCGCGCTACGGATGCGCTCGTCGCGACTCGAGCCGAGCACCGGCAGGGGCCGGCTCGGATGCGCCAGAAGCCAGGCGTAGGCCAACTGCTCCAGCGAGGCGCCCCCATATCGCCCGGCCATGCCCGCCGCCGCGTCCGCCAGCCGTCGCGCCGCCGGACTCTCCGGATCGAAGAGCCTCCCGCCCGCCAGAGGGCTCCAGACCATCGGCGCAACCCCCGCGCGCTCGCACTGTGCCAGCGTGCCGTCAGTCAGCGGCTCATGACGCAAGAGGTGAAACTCGATCTGGTTCGTCACCAGGGGCCTGCTCATAAAAGCGTTGAGCAGGTCGAACTGCGCCACATTGTAGTTCGACACGCCGGCCGCCGCGATCTTGCCCTCCTCCAGCAACCGGTTGAGCCCCTCCGCCGTGTCTGCGGCGCGCGCCAGCCAGTCAGGCCGATGCACAAGGAACAGTTCCACCCGCCCCGTCCTGAGGTGGCGCAGCGACTGCTCGACACTTCTCGCCAAACGGCCGCCCGTCGCGTCATAATACGCGGTACGCCGCTCAGGATGCCGTTCACAGGGCACATAAATGCCAGCCTTCGTCACAAGCTCCAGCTTGTCGCGCAGCCCGGGAGAAAGCGCCAGCGCCTCGCCCAGCGCCTGCTCCACCTCATATTTGCCGTAGATTTCCGCCGTGTCGACCGTGGTGATGCCCAGGTCAAGACACCCGTTAATCCGCCGGTTGATCTCCTGCGCGGTCGGCCGCGTGGCCAGCAGACGCCAAGTCCCGTACACCAGCCGCGAGAATACCGGGCCCTGCGGCCCCATCTGAATACGCTGCATAAACGCCCCCTGTCTCACACGGTCCCCGTCGGACGGCTGCCCCCCGCCTCCGGCACAACCGCGCCGTGCGTGCGCAGCAGCGACCGAAGCTCGTCCAGCGGCACACGCCGCGGCGTCACCCCTGCCCGCGCCGCCAGCGCGGCCGCGGCACCGGCCGCCTGCCCCATGGCCATGCACGAGGCCTGCACACGCAACGCCGAGTTGGCCAGCCGGTCACTGCTCACGCACCGCCCGGCAACCAGCAGGTTACGGCTGCCCTGCGGCACCAGCGCGCCGAACGGGACAGTCGGCACCACGCCCTCGCGCAAAGGCTCCGGCCTGACGCCGTGCTCATCGTGCAGGTCGACCGGATAGAAGGCGTAGCAGACCGCATCGTCGAAAACGCGGCCCGCGGTATAGTCGCCCACCGTGACCGTCGCCTCGCCCGCGATCCGGTAGGTCTCGCGTATGCCTGTCTCCGGCTGCATGCGGATGACCTGCGCACGCTCACAGCCCGGCAGGGAACGCACAAACCGCAGCAGCCGCAGCACCGAACGCCGCCCTGCGACATTGGCCAGCGTCTTGCCTGCGGACGTCGACCCGTCAGCCCCCAGCACATGCTGCGCGTTGCTGCCGCGGCTACGAAGGAAATCCACAAAGCGGCCACGCGGGTTCGCGACATCACCCGGCAGCAGGCGCTCCTCGCGCAGCGCGTCGCGGTACAGCCGCTCGACCTTGGCCGCATCGAGCTTCGCGACGTCATAGCCGCCCAGCTCGAACATCAGCGTGGCGGGCTGTACCACCCGGTCGCGGTGGCGCGTCAGGCCGAGCAGCCCGACGAGGTTCGCGTCGCCCGTACAGTCCACAAGCTGACGGCAGGCGACCCGCCTTTCCGACTCCCGTCCGACCAGCTCCAGCTCAAAGCCGCTCGCGGTCGCGCGGACGGCGCGTGCCAGCTCATAATAGCTCAGGCGCCCGCCCGCCCCAAGGAAGGCCTCCTCCAGCAAGGCGGCATAGAGCGGGCCGTTGATCCGCACCTGGTGCTGCCAGTGCCTGGCCGGCCGCTTGGAGAAGTCCGGCAGCTCGCCCGTATCGAGCCCGACGGCCAGCGTGACCAGCTCCCAGCCGATCCCCGCGACCACCTGACGCTCCCAGGCGTGGAACAGCCCGGGAAACGCGACTCCGCCGGTCGTGGCGGTACCGCCGAGCTGACCGCCCATCTCGACCAGCGCGTGCGGGCGCCCGCACGCGCCGCCTGGATCGCCGCGATCGACCCGGCCGTGCCGCCGCCCGCCACCAGCACGTCGTAAGTCTCACGCTCCGGCGGCGCGGCCGCCGGCGTCACCGCAGCCTCCTGCGCCCGCCCGCCGGACGCGGCCAGCGCGGCCATGCCCGCCGCCGTCCCCGCGCCCGCCAGGAACCGGCGCCGCGGAAGCTCCCCCACGCCCCTCTGACTGTCACCCACGCCTCAGCCCTCCCCTCTGCCGCAACCCTAAGCGCCTAACAAACGAACACCAGGGATAATATACAAGTTGTGTCGGAAGGGTGGAATACTGGAATGTTGGAAGAGCGCTTCGGCCCTTCGGTCTCCCCCCCCCACCCTTCCACCCTTCCCTTCCGGGTTGCGGGCGCCGCCCGCATAAGCACAAACAGCGCAAACGGGCTGTTCGTGCTCATGCCAAGCGGATCAGCTACTGAGGCAGGTTATATTGCGGGTTCTCCTCCCAGATGCAGAACTTCCATTTGCCGTCATGCCAGATGGCGGATGGAAACGAACCCCACTCAATTCCACCGATGCAAGAGCGAGAGGATGATGGTATTTGCATCCACAGATTTGTGGTCGCAGGGCCAACAGTGCTATAAAAGAATCCAAGAAGACTTGGGGGGTAGTACACCTGTTTTCTTAACGAGTTCGTTGTGTCAACAAAGTTCGCTTCGTATAAGAGAGGAGTCGCTCGATTGGCAAGGACGTATTGCGATATCTGATTGGATGTCACCAGTGTGAAGTTTGTTGAGGACACAAAAGCCACAAAATCGTAAGCGGCGGTTATCACGTTAGGGTTCGCGGCGGCGAACGCGAAGGCGTTGGTGTAGGCGTCGCTCAACGACACGGGAATTAAAAGGGACAAAGAACCGGTTGTATTTGTAATGAGTTCGTTGGACGTCTCTCCACATACTTATCGACGAACAATCCCTTGAAGATACAGGAGTGTCGCACATGCCGAGGCGCTTGTCCACTCACCCAGCATTTAGTATTGCATCTGCCATCGAGAGCAGCGAGAATTTGAAAAACAGTTTCCCGTAAATCACTAGCATCCCATAGGCGGCACAATTTACCCTTACCCGTGCGGAGTTGCTTGGGTTTTTGAGGTCTGTTTTGAGCTTTCGGGTTGGAGGTTTTCCCGGCGGGGCCGGCCGATTAGCGAATTCCTTGGGATTTACGGGCTTGCTGTCCCATAGTCGAACCGCCAGAAGTCGAAAAACGCCTGTAAAGGCGGGGGTTTCGAGGCAGCTTCACCCCGCTTGGGCCGGGGTGCTGTCCCATAGGTTTTGAGGATTGCGGCCAGGTCGCGCTTGACCCACACCGCCG
>JAKJGY010000032.1 GCA_022704145.1 Verrucomicrobiota bacterium | reverse complement strand
GGGGCATGACCTCCCCGGCGCCGCGCGTACGTTCCGGTTCGACGCGGCCGAGCGGGAGGTGGTGGTCGAGGGCGTGCCCGAGCCCGCCTTTCTCTCGCTCAACCGTGACGCCGGTTTCTACGGCACCTGCGCCGACCTCTCGGCGACCCCTGCGCAGCTTGCGCTGCAGGCGCGGCTCGACGGCAACGCCTTCAACCGTGTGGAGGCCATGCGCCGCCTGACCGACCTCGAGCGCCGCAGCCTGCTGCACGACCCGGCGGCGGCCGTCTCCGACCGCTGGCTCGACGTCTACCGCGCCCAGCTCGCCGACCGTTCGGTCGCCGACGGCATCAAGGGCTATCTGCTGAAAGTCGACGAGCAGCCGCTCGACCGCGCGCTGCTGCCGCATATCCGCGAGGCGTACGTGCTGCGACGCAGGCTGCTCCAGGCGGCCGCAGGCGCCTGTGGCGAGGCGGCGCTGGTCGAAGGTCTCCAGGAGCGGGACGGTGCGGGCGGACGCTCCCTGGCCGCCGTGATCGAGCGCCGGTTCCTCAAGAACGCGCTGCTGCAGCTCCTGGCCGCGCTGGACACGCCGGCCGCGTACGCCGCGCTGGAGCGCCACCTGTCCGGCGCGGCCAACATCACCGACCGGCTCAACACGCTCGCCGCGATCTGGCAGAGCGGGCATCCGGCGCGCCGCGCGCTCCTGGCGCGTGAAGGCGCCGCGCTACGGCAGTCGCTCGGCGGCTACCTCGGCTATCTCCAGGTGGTCGGGACCAGCCCGCGCGACGACGTGTTCGACGCCGTCGCCGAGGAGGAGGCCCGTCCGACCTTCGCGCTGAACCATCCCGGCCTCAGCCGCGCGCTCCTGCTGCCGCTCTCGCTCAACAACGCCCAGCTCTGGACGCCGCGCGGGCTGCGCTGGTTCGCCGAGACCACCGTGCGCTACGCGGCGGTCAGCGAGTACAACACGCTGCGGCTGATCGCTCCGATGCAGGCCTACCCGACCTTCGCGCCCGACCTCCGCGAGGCGGTCGAGCGGACGCTGCGCGAGACGCTGGCCGGATTGCGCGGCGTCCGCTGCCCGTCCGTCACCGGGCGCCTGGAGGCCTATCTGAACGGATAACGCCCTCACCCTTTGCGAAGCGTCGCCCGTTGCGTCCGTCTGATCCGCCGCCGCCCTTCTCCGGCGCGGCGGTTTCCGGCTTGGCCTCGCGCGTCCCGTTCTGCTATCCTGTTGGTATGAGCACGTTACGGTTCCGTATCGCTTTCGCGTGCCTGTCGGTGTGCGGCCTGTGCCGCGCGGCCGCCAGCGGCGTCTTCCAGCCGCCCGCCTTCGGCCATTATGAGCCGATCCTCGACCGCATGCCGTTCGGCACGCCCCCGGCGAACTTCGACGCCCAGGCCGATCCTGACGCGGCCAAGAACGCCGCGCAGGTGCAGGCCGAGCAGCAGAAGCTCGCCAAGCAGATCAACATGTCGGCCGTCACGATCACGCCCGGCGGACAGACCGCGATCGGCTTCTCCGACCTTTCGGCCAAGCCGCCCGCGAACTATTTCCTGCTCGTCGGAGCGGAGGCGGACGGCTGGAAGGTGCTGAGCGCCGACTATGACGACGAGGTCGCCACGCTGGAGAAAGACGGCGTGACGATCACGCTGAAGCTCGGCCAGGGGCTGGTGGAGACGCCCGCCGCCCCGCCCGCGGCCCCCGCAGCGCCCGCAGGCCCTGTCCGGCCGCCGACGCTCCCCGCGCTGGCGGGCCGGCCGCCGTTGCCGCCCGGCCTGGCGCGCTCGCCCGTAGCGGCCCCTCCCGCGCCGGTCGCGCTGCCCTCCTACAAGGAGCGCCTGCTCGAGCGCGCCACCCAGCAGACGGAGGCCCAGCGCGAGGCTGAGAAGCGTCAGCGCGAGCAGCTTGAGCGCCTGGCCCGCGAGGCCGCGCAGAAGGAGATCGAGCGGCGCGAGGTCGAGGCAGCAGGCGTGGAGGTTCAGGAGGCCGCCCAGGCCGAAGAGGCGCCCGCCCCGGAGCAGCCGGGCGCGATGCATCCGGCCGAGGGCAACGCGGAGTGACCCCAGGGCCTTTCGCCCGCGCCGAGCTGCTCCTCGGGCCGGAGGCGCTGGAGCGGCTGGGGCGCTGCCGTGTCGCGATCTTCGGTATCGGCGGGGTCGGCTCGTTCACGGTCGAGGCGCTCGCCCGCACCGGCGTCGGGCGGCTCGCGCTGGTCGACCCCGACCGGGTGCAGCCGAGCAACCTGAACCGCCAGCTCCTGGCGCTCCACAGCACGCTGGGCCGGCTCAAGGTCGACGTCATGGCCGAGCGCGTGCGCGACATCAACCCCGTCGCCGAGGTCGAGGTTTATCCGCTCTTCTACCTGCCGGAGAACGCCGGCACGTTCGAGCTGGCGCGTTTCGATTACATCGTGGACGCGGTGGACACGGTCAGCGCCAAGGTCGAGCTGGCTGTGCGGGCGCAGGCCGCCCGCGTGCCGCTCATCAGTTGCATGGGCGCTGGCAACAAGCTCGACCCCGCGCGCTTCGAGGTCGCCGACCTCGGCGACACCGCGGTCTGCCCGCTCTGCAAGGTGATGCGCCGCGAGCTGCGGCGCCGCGGCGTGGAGCGCCTCAAGGTCGTCTACTCGCGCGAGCCGCCGCTGCGGCCTGAGGCCCCCGCCGCAGGTTCCGGCGAGGGCGACGGCCAGGAGGAGCCCGGCGCGCGCGCCGGTCGGCGCAATCCGCCCGGCAGCGTCGCGTTCGTGCCCTCCACGGCCGGCCTGCTCCTGGCGGCCGAGGTCGTGCGCGACCTCCTCGGCGCGCCCCGCGCGGCCGGGTTGTAGAAACCCTGCGCCTCTGTTACGCTGCTGCCATGAAACTCTTGCAAACTGGCTGCGCGGTCGCCCTGTGGCTGGGCGCGGCGGGCTGCTGCTATCACGCGGTCAAGCCGTTGCCGCCCGGACTCGCGTACTGTGGCGCGCCCCTTCCCGCCGCGTCCGTCCGGTTCCTGTCCGACGAGACCTACCTCGACACGTCGGGCGTGCGGCGGTCCGAGCAGGAGATCTTCGACACGGCGCTTGAGCGCATCGCCCAGGCCGAGCGCCTGGTGGTGGCCGACCTGTTCCTCTTCAACCCGTTCCTCGGCTCCGACACGCGGCCGCACCGGCGGCTCTGCGACGAGCTGGCCGACGCCCTCGCCGCACGCAAGCGGGCTGTCCCCGGCCTGCGTGCCGTGCTGATCACCGATCCTGTGAACACGGTCTATGGCGGCCTGGAGGCGCCGCATCTGGAGCGTCTGCGCGCGGCGGGCGTGGAGGTGGTGGAGACCCGTCTCGACCGCCTGCGCGACAGCAATACGGCCTGGTCGAGCGTGTGGCGGCCGCTCGTTCGCCCGTGGGGCAATCGCACGGCGGGCGGCTGGCTGGGCAACCCCTTCGGCAGTGGCGAGGTGACGTTGCGGAGCTGGCTGGCGCTCCTGAACTTCAAGGCCAACCATCGTAAGGTGCTGGTCACGGACAGCGGCGGCACGCTTTACGGGCTGGTGACCTCGGCCAACCCGCACGACGGCAGCAGCGCCCATACGAATGTCGGACTGCTGTTCAGCGGCCCTGCGGCGCAGGCGCTCGTGGAGACCGAGCGCGCGGTGCTGGCCCTGAGCGGCGGCGGCCCCCTGCCCGAGCTGGCCGCGCCGGGCGTGGCGCCGGGAGCGCCGGCCAGCCCCGAGCGGCTCCAGGTGCTCACCGAGGGGGCGATCGCCGACACGGCCGAGGCGCTGATCGGCGGGGCCGGGCCAGGCGACTCGCTGGACCTGGTGATGTTCTACCTCGCGGACCGCGCGCTCATCCGCGCGCTCCAGGCGGCGGCGCGGCGCGGTGTGGCGGCGCGCGTGACGCTCGACCCCAACAAGGACGCCTTCGGGCGCGCGAAGGACGGGCGCCCGAACCGGCAGGTGGCGCGCGAGCTGGTCGCCGCGGGCGTGCCGGTGCGCTGGGCCGTGACCACCGGCGAGCAGATGCATGCCAAGCTTCTCCTGCTCAGGCGGCGCGACGGAACGGCGGACCTGCTGCTCGGCTCGGCCAACTTCACGCGGCGCAACCTGCGCGACTACAATCTGGAGACCGACGTGCGCGTCGCGGGCCGGCGGGAGGACGCGGCGCTCGCCGCCGCCGCCGCGTTCACCGACAGGCTCTGGATGAACGAAGGCGGCACGCGCACAACCGCCTACGAGACGTTTGCGGACGAGTCGCGCTGGCGCACGTTCCTCTACCGCGTACAGGAGGCGACGGGGCTGTGCACCTGGTGAGGCGACGCCTTGAAGGGGCAGGCCGCCGGGCGAGCCGATATTTCGCAAGGCCGGTCCGGGCGGCGCAGTGCTGACTTGAAAACGGCGGATGTTGGGCGTATGTTAACGGTGTCCGATGAAGCACGCGCCCGCCTTGAGGGCGCACAAAAGGGGGAGCCATGAGCGTAGGGAAGGGATGTTCGAGAAGAGGGTTCATCCGGGGGGCGGCCTGCGCCGCGGGGGCGTTGGCGGCGGGCGGCTGCACGTCGGTCCGGCGCGCGCTGGGTGTCGGGCGGACGAGCGAGACGGTCGCCCTCGGCGTGATCGCGGCGGGCGGCCAGGGCAAGACCAACTGGACCGCCATGCTCCAGCACGGCGGCGCCCGCATCCAGGCGATGTGCGATGTCGACGCCACGGCCCTGGACGCCGCCAAGGCGTGGTGCCAGGAGAACAAGTACCCGACCGACTTCAGGACCTACGCCGACTACCGCCAGATGCTTGAGGCGGAGAAGGGCCTGGATGCCGTCGTGGTCTCCACGCCCGACCACACCCACGCGCGCGCTGCGATCCAGGCGATGAAGCTCGGCTGCCACGCCTACGTCGAGAAGCCGCTCGTGCGCACGCTCTGGGAGGCGCGTTATTTCCGTGAGGTCGCCCGCGCCAACCGCGTGGTCACCCAGATGGGCAACCACGGCAGCGCCAAGGACGGCACGCGGCGGGGCATCGAGATCCTGCGCGCGGGCCTGCTCGGCCAGGTCACCGAAGTCCACGTCTGGACCAACCGCCCGGAGATCTCCCCCGGCAACACGTGGGGCTGGAAGCAGCCGCTGCGCCGGCCCGAGGGCGCCGATCCGGTGCCGGCCGAGCTGAGCTGGGACCTCTGGCTCGGAACGGCGCCGGCCCGGCCGTATAAGAGGGGCGCCTACCACCGGATCATGTGGCGCGCCTTTTACGACTTCGGCACCGGCGCCTTCGGCGACATGGCCTGCCACACGATGAACCTCGCCTTCCGCGGGCTCGAGCTGGGCACGGTCCTCGCGGGCGAGGCGGTCGAGATTTCCGAGCGTTACGACGACACCTATCCGCAGTACAGCCAGGTGCGGCTCACCTATGCGGCGCGGGGCAAGCAGCCGCCGGTCGCGCTCACCTGGTATGACGGCTACCGCAAGCCGCCGGCCGAGATCATGCCGCAGGTGATCGCCACGCTCGGCGAGGTGCCGGCCACAGGCTGCCTCATCCTCGGGGACAAGGGCGTGATGGTGAACACCGACGATTATGGCGAGTTCAGCTATCTCGCGCTGAAGGGCGAGGCCAAGATGAAGGCGCTCTCCAAGCACGAGGCCTGCCTCGCGGTGCCGGTCTCGCTGCCGCGCGTCAAGAACCAGGATCAGCGCGGGCAGTTCGTGGACGCCTGCCGCGGCCTCACCAAGACCTCCTCCGACATCGACCACTCGGTGCCGCTGGTCGAGAGCATGCTGGTGGGGTGTCTGGCGCAGCGCGTGCCGGGCAAGGTCGGTTGGGACGCCGGGAAGGGCCTCTCGGACAACGCCCAGGCCAACGCGCTGCTCAAGCCCGTGATCCGCCCGGGCTGGTCGTTCTGAGCGGGCGCGACTCGGTTACGCACACCCGGAGTCGCGCCCGGGCGGGTTCCGCGTGTCGCAGGTTAACGACACGCGAGAACCCTACTCAAACAGGCCGAACATTTTCTTACAGCGGACGGAGGGCAGCTCAGCCGGCCTCTCAGCCCGATAGACCTTCGCCTCATCCACTGACAGTGGGGTCACGCCCGTAATTTGGGCGGGGAACCCTTTGACGGTGATGGTTTCTTTCGTATAGATACTAAACAGCCAGGTGTATTTGTCGTTCTCATATCGTGCTCCGATCAGAGAGTCCGCGCCGCTCTTTTTGCAAGCGTCGTAGAAGGCGGCTCTCTGAATGACGCTGCCATTGGCAAATTCGGCGGTGCCATTATACGTCCCCCAGTTGATGAGGCCGAACAAGGTCTTGCCGAAAGCGGTTCCAGAGACCTGATTCTCTCCGACCTTCATCTCCGCCTTGTAATCAGGACACCAGACCACGGGTACGCTTCTGATGTTGCCGCCGTCGCTTGTCCGGATGTTCACACATCCCGTGCCCACACAGAAGGCAAGCACAGAATATCCTAACCCATAGGCCATTACGGTCTTTCTCATGGCTGATGTCCTCAGGCGCTCCGATGTTTGTCCTGTTGCGCTTGGAGCGAAAAGCACAACAGCAGATAGGCTAATACAAACCTTCATATATAAATTAGTACGTTTACGCGAAGATGTCAATCAGAGAACGGATATTAGAATGTTTCCTGAAGCCTTAGCGAAACTTTGCACCCTGAGTCCGGCTGATCCTCATACGCGGAATCGCAGAAAGCGGGTTGCGTACTGGGTCGCGAGTTCAGTCGGCAGTCCGGAAAGTCCTGTCGTGGCGGCGGGGTTCGGCGCATAGGCAAGATACCCGTGCCACGCAGAGCGGGGACTGGCGTTTCGCGGGGCCTTACAAACGAACGACAGGGGCAAATAGCAAGTTGTTCTGAAAGGGTGGAATGCTGGAATGTTGGAAAAGCCTTTCGACGGCTTCGGTGTCCATGGCTATGACATACCGCGCGGGTTCGACGCGTATCAGTGTGTATTCCCATGTTGGGAGAAAGGCGCTATACTATGCGGGCAAAAGGGGAGGCAGCTATGACGAGCAAGACGATCTGGTGTGACAGCGGTTTTCCGGCGGTCGGTATCCGGCCGGTGATCGACGGCCGCCGCAAGGGCGTGCGCGAGGCGCTTGAGGCGCAGACGATGAACATGGCGCGGGCGGCGGCGGCGCTGCTCTCGGAGAAGCTGCGCTATCCGGACGGCTCGCCGGTGCGCTGCGTGATCGCGGACACCAACATCGGCGGCTGCACCGAGGCGGCGGCCTGCGCGGCGAAGTTCGAGCGCGAGAACGTGGGGGTCTCGCTGACGGTCACGCCGTGCTGGTGCTACGGCACCGAGACGATGGATGTGAACCCGCACCTGCCCAAGGCGGTGTGGGGCTTTAACGGCACGGAGCGTCCGGGCGCGGTCTATCTCGCCGCGATGCTGGCGGGGTACGCGCAGAAGGGCCTGCCGGCCTTCGGCATCTATGGCCGCGAGGTGCAGGACCGCACCGACACGTCGATCCCGGCGGATGTCGAGGAGAAGCTCCTGCGCTTCGTCAAAGGCGGCCTGGCCGTGGCGCTGATGCGCGGCAAGGCCTACCTCTCGCTCGGCAGCTCGTCGATGGGCATTGCGGGGTCGTTCGTGGATTACGACTTCTTCCAGTCGTACCTCGGGATGCGCACCGAGAACGTCGATATGATCGAGATCGACCGGCGCATCGCCGAGGGCATCTACGACCGCGACGAGTATGAGAAGGCGCTGGCGTGGACGCGGAAGTTCTGCAAGGAGGGCAAGGACTACAACCGCAAGGAGCAGCAGAAGTCGCGCGCGGCCAAGGACGCCGACTGGGAGTATGTGGTCAAGATGGCGATCATCACCCGGGACCTGATGGTCGGCAACCCGGCCCTCGACGCGCTGGGCTACGGCGAGGAGGCGCTCGGGCGCCACGCCCTGGCGGCGGGCTTCCAGGGCCAGCGCCAGTGGACCGACTACAAGCCGAACGGCGACTTCATGGAGGCGATCCTCAACAGCTCTTTCGACTGGAACGGGATCCGCGCGCCGTATCTCCTCGCGACCGAGAACGACTCGCTCAACGGCGCGTGCATGCTGCTGCTATACCTGCTGACGAACCGCGCGCAGATCTTCGCGGACGTGCGCACCTACTGGAGTCCCGAGGCGGTCAAGCGCGTCACCGGCAAGCGGCTGACGGGGCTCAACGCGGACGGCTTCATCCACCTGATCAACTCCGGCGCGGCCAGCCTGGACGCGAGCGGCAAGCAGCGCGAGCGGGGGCGGCCGGCGATGAAGCCTTTCTGGGACATCACGCCCAAGGAGGCCGAGGCGTGCCTCAAGGCGACGCGCTGGGAGCCGGCCGACGTCGGCTATTTCCGCGGCGGCGGGTACTCGTCGAGCTTCCTGACCGAGGGCGGCATGCCGCTCACGATGACGCGCATCAGTCTGGTCAAGGGCCAGGGCCCGGTGCTGCAGATCGCCGAGGGGTGGTCGACCGAGCTGCCCCCGGCGGTGAACGCGGCGCTGATGGATCGCACCAACCCGACGTGGCCCTGCACCTGGTTCGTGCCGCGCCTGACCGGCGCGGGCGCCTTCCGCGACGTCTACAGCGTGATGAACGCCTGGAGCGCGAACCACGGGGCGATCAGCTTCGGCCATGTCGGCGCGGACCTGACGGCGCTCGCGGCGATGCTGCGGATCCCGGTGGCGATGTCCAACGTGCCGGAGGAGCAGCTCTTCCGTCCGCACGTGTGGGGCCTGTTCGGAGAGGCCGACCCGGTCGGTGCGGACTACCGCGCGTGCCGGACGTTCGGCCCGCTGTACGGCTGAGGCGGCCGCGGGGCCGGGAGCGGCCACGAGGCGTACGGAGAACGCGAGGCGGGAGGCCGCGAGGCGCGGCCGGAAGGAGGGGGGCGGAGATGAGGACGGCCTTTATTGTGATGGCGGCGGCGGCGGGCCTGGCCGCGCTTTCGGGATGCCAGTCGTTCGACGGGCACGAGGGCGCGGTGATCGGCGGCGCGGCGGGCGCGGCGGGCGGCGCGCTGATCGGTTCGGCGGCGGCGGGCAGCGGCAACCGCGGCACGGGCGCGGCGGTCGGCGCGGTGATCGGCGGCGCGGCCGGCGCGGTGGCCGGCGACCAGTTGCACGACAAGCGCAAGTGAGCGGCGGGCGCGGCGGCTCGGCCGGGGCGTCTTACGCGCCGCCGGCGTTGCGCTTCTGAAGCCGCTTGAGCTGGCCCGAGACGGCGAGGCGCTGCATCGGGCTCATCGCGTCCACCAGCAGGACGCCGTTGAGGTGGTCGACCTCATGCTGGATCGCGCGGGCGAGCAGGCCGCAGGCTGTGGCTGTGCGGCGCTCGCCGTCCAGGTCGAGATAGGTGACGGTCACGCGGTTCGCCCGCGTGATCGGCGCGCTGATCTCGGGGAAGCTGAGGCAGCCCTCCTCGTTTCGCTGCTTGCCCTCGCGGGCCACGATCTCGGGGTTGATGAGCGCGAGCGGCATCGGGATGGCGGCGTTGGCCTCGCGGCACTCCTCCTTCTCGACCTCCAGGGGCACGTCGATGACGCAGACGCACTCGGTGCGGCCGATCTGCTCGGCGGCCAGGCCCAGGCCTTTGGCGGCGTACATGCTCTCCAGCATATCCCTGACGAGCTGGCGCACGGCGGCGTCCACCCCGCTGACGGGCGTCGCCTGCCGCCTCAGGGCCTCGTTCCCGAATGTGACGATCGGATAGATCACGCGAAACCTCCCTCACAGCCGCATAAGATAGAGAAGTCGGCCACGGGTTGACAATGCCAAACTGCGGCCGGTCGGCGGGACTCAAATTCGTCATTGGCTTCCGGGCGCGGATCAGGTATGTTTCCTGTGAGGCTGCGGAGTGCGGCGCTGTGGGCCAGTACCGGTCCCCGGCTCCTGCGCCGTCTGGAGGAGGGGCGGGGAGGTGATGACGATTCGGACGCTTCTGGAGCGAGCCGCCGCCGGGAGGCCCCGGCGTGCGGCGCTGCGGTTCCGGCGCGACGGCGTGTGGCGCAGCCGCACCTACGCCGAGCTGGCGTGCGGGGTGGGCGAGATCGCCGAGGCGTTCGGCCGTCTGGGCTTAAAGCCGGGCGCGGAGCGGCTGGCCCTGATGCTTGAGAACGGCCCCGAGTGGGTCGAGACGTATCTGGCGGCGGCGGGCGCAGGCGTGGCGGTGGTGCCGCTGGATCCGAAGTTCAAGGCGGAGGAGGCCGACTTCATCCTGCGTGACTCGGGGGCGGTGGTCGCGGTGGTCGAGCCGCGTCATCTGGGCTGGCTGGAGGCCTCGGCGCAGGGGCTGCCCGAGCTGCGTGCGGTGGTGGTGGCGGGCGGCGGGGCGGGGTGGCGCGCCCCCGAGCGCGTGGGTGGGCGGCCGTGCTTCGCCTACGAGGCGTTGCGCGCGGGCGTGGCGGCGGGGGCGGCGGCCTGGTACGCGGCCCACCGGCCGGCGCCGCAGGAGGTGGCCTCGGTGATCTACACGTCGGGGACCACCGGCGTGCCCAAGGGCGCGGTGCTGACCCACAACAACTTCTGCAGCGATGTGGCGGGCGCGCTGGAGGCGATCGGCGAGCGTGTCGTCGGCCCGGCGGACGATTTCCTGGTGGTGCTGCCGCTGTTCCACTCCTTCTCGTTCACCGCCAACTTCCTGCTGGCGCTTTACTGCGGCGGCGGCTTGCAGTTCGTCGAGAGTGTCCGGACGCTGGCGGAGGATATGCGCGTGCTCCGGCCGACGGTGCTGATGGCGGTGCCGCTGCTGGCGGAGAAGCTGCTGGCGCGGCTCGACGCGCGGGTGGCCGCGAGCCGCCTGGCGCGCGCGCTGCTCGCGCTGCGGCTGGGCGCGTGCGTGGGGCGTTCGGTACGCAAGGCGTTCGGGGGGCGGCTGCGCTTCCTGGTGGTGGGCGGAGCGCCCTGTCCGCTTCATGTGCTGCACGGTTTCCGGCGGCTGGGGCTGACGCTGATCGAGGGGTACGGGCTGACGGAGTGCGCGCCGGTGGTGTCGATCAACAGCCTGCGCCGGCCGCGGCCCGGCTCGATCGGGCGGAAGCTCCCCAACATCGAGGTGCGGATCGCCGCGCCCGACGCGGCCGGCGTGGGCGAGCTGCAGGTCCGCGGGCCGATCGTCATGAAAGGGTACCTGAGGAACGCGCAGGCGACGAGCGAGGCGTTTGACGGCGACTGGTTCCGCACCGGCGACCTGGCCTCGCGTGACGACGAGGGGTATCTCACGATCCGCGGCCGCAGCAAGGCCCTGATCGTCAACCGCGAGGGCAAGAACATCTATCCCGAGGAGGTCGAGCAGGTGATCGCGCGCGACCCGCTGGTGGCGGATGTCGTGGTGGTCGGTTACCATGTCGGCGGGGATCCCGGCGAGCGTGTCGGCGCGATTCTGGCGCCTGACCTGGAGGCGGTGCAGCGGGCGTGCGGCGGTGTCGAGCCGCCTTGGGAGGAGGTCGAGCGGCTGCTCGGCGCGGCTGTGCGGCGGCAGTGCGAAAGCCTGACGGACTACAAGCATCCGCGCAAGGTGGAGGTGCGGCGCGGGCCGCTGGAGCGCACCTCGCTGCAGAAGGTGCGGCGCGTGGCCTATCAGGGCGCGCTCGACGAGTAGGCGCGGCAAGGGCTGGCGCGGGACGCCTATTGGCGCGCGCGAACGAGGCCGCCGCAGACGAACCAGACGAGCGTGGCCGCGGCCAAGGCCAGCTTCATGGCCGGCTTGTCTATCTGGTCGTAGAAATACAGCAGCGGCGCGGCCAGCACGCCGGCCAGCGCCAGGTAGGAGAGGAGGCGGCAGAGGTTGCGGCTCATGGCGTGTCCCTCCGGAGGCCCGGCGAGAGGCGCGCCTGCTGCAGGCGGCTGAGCGCCACATAGACCGCCGAGGCGATGAACCAGCCGGGCAGGCCGACGAAGAAGATCGGGATGCCCGCGACCTGCACCAGCAGCAGGCAGGCGGCCAGCGTGCCGAACCAGGCCCAGGCCGCGGCGGAGTTCCACGAGAGGCCGGTCGCGGCGGCGATCATCGGGCGCAGGCCCAGGCGCGGCAGCACCCAGAAGTCCATGAAGAGCACGGCGCCCATCGGCATCAGCAGCAGACCGTAGAGCGCCACGAAGTCAAGCAGCTTCATCGTGATGGCCGGGAACATGCCGGCGACGGCCGCCAGCATGCCTGTGACGAAGGTGACCTTGACGCGCGACACGCGCGGCATGACCGCCTGGAACGCCAGCCCGGCGCGGTAGATGGTGGGGTTGGCGGTGGTCCAGCCGGCCACGATCACGCACAGCAGGCCGGTCAGGCCGCAGGCGGCCGACGCCAGCGGGCCGGGCAGCGGGGTCAGGTGGGTGCGGTCGAGGTGGAGCTGGAGCGCGTAGAGCACGGCCGCGCAGATCCACGCCATGAAATGGCCGAGGTACATGCCTGCGGCGGCCGCGGCCGAGTACCAGGACTTGCGGGCGAAGCGCAGCAGGCTCAGGTCGGCCATGCCGACATGCACGGCCATGTTGCAGAACCAGGCGAAGAAGGTCACATGCCAGAAGGTGAACTTCAGCTTGCCCGGCAGCGGGTCGCCGCCGGTCCAGATGACCTCGCTGAAGAGCGCCCACGCGTCGGCGGGCGTGCGGAAGGGCTGGCCGGTGGAGTGGAGGAACTCCTTGAGGCCCACGATGCCGAAGCCCAGGAAGACGAGCACCATCCAGGGCGCGGCGAGGTCCGCGACCCAGGCCACGAAGCGGTAGCCCTTGGCCGCGACCGCCGCGATGACGAGGCCGACGGCGAGCACGGCGACGCACCAGCTCAGGCTGTTGGGGAGGGTGTCGCTCAGGGCTGGCATGGGGAACTTGAGCAGGACCCCGACGGCCGTGGCCGAGATGGTGATCATCGCGCCTGCGAGGAAGCAGAACAGCAGGCCGTTGGCGAGGTTGTAGAGGGTGACGAGGCGGCGGCCGCAGATGCGCTCGAGGTGGTAGTAGAGCGTCAGGCGGGCGCGCACGGCGATCGGGGCGGTCAGCAGCATCCAGCTCGCCACGGCCAGCACGTTGCCGACGAGCAGGCCTAGGATGAGGTCGGCGGCGCTGACGCCGGCCGCGACGAACAGCGGGCCGATCATGAGTTCCGTGCCGGCGATATTCTCGCCGGCATAGACGCCGAGGAGGTTGCGGAAGCCCACGCGCGCCTCGGCGGGGACGGGCTCGCGCTCGAACTCGCTGTCGGCGGCCGTGGACGGCGGGGCGCTCTCCGTGCGGTCGTGCATGGCGGGGGTCAGGCCGTGAGCACGGGCGCGTCCGGCCAGGGGGTCTGGGCGGCGCCGGGACCGGTCACCACGCAGAGGTCGGCGAGGGTGTCGGCCCGGATAGTGGCGAGGGCGTCGGGGTCGAGGCCCTTCTCGGCTGTGCGGGCCGCGCCGACGTCGAACCAGACGGTCTTGCGGCCGGCCGCGCGGAGGCGGGCGTCGAGGGCCGCGACCAGGGCTTTCCAGGGGAGGGAGGCGTCGCCGTCGAGGCGGGCGAGGCGCGTGTCCGCAAGGGCGGCGAGCAGGCGGTCGAGGCCTGCGTACGCTCCGGGAAGGGCGGCGGGCACGACGTCGGCGGGGTTCACGAGGGTCAGGGCCAGGGCGGCGCCGGTGATGGGGGCCTGCTCGCCCAGCTCGCAGGGCTTGACGGCGAGCGCGGTGGCCAGGCGTGCGGCGAGGCCGGCCTCGAGGGCGGGCACGAAGAGGTCCCAGTCCTTGGCGAGGTTGCCGCCGATGACGAAGGCGTCGGCGCCGAAGGTCGTCAGCCAGGGGGCGACGAACTCCGCCAGGTTCTCGCCGAAGGTGCGGTAGACGCGCTGGGCGTCGGGGTCGCCCGCGAGGGCGGCCTGGGCGATCTCCTTGCCGCCTGCGGCGGCGCGTCCGGTGAGGCGCTGCCACTCGCCGACGAGCCAGCGGGTGGAGAAGAAGTCATCGGCGATGCCGCTGCGGTAGGGCACATGCCAGAGTTCGCCGTCCGGGGGGACGTCGGCGCCGGAGGTCTGGGGGCGGCCGTCCTTGAGGAACGAGGCGCCGAAGCCGGTGCCGAGGGTGACCACGACGGGGCGCTTGAAGCCCTGGGCGCCGCCGCGGAAGAACTCGCCGAGGGCGAAGCAGGCGGCGTCGTTATTGAAGATCACGGGCTTGGACGGGTCGCCGAGGGCGTTGGCGAGGTACTGGCGGAAGTTGACGCCGAACATCTGCTCGTACTTGTTCTGGAAGGGGGTGATGCGGCAGATGCCCTCCGCGTAGGTGAACGGCCCGGGTATGGCGAGGCCGACGCCGCGGACGGCGGCGGGGCCGACCGGCAGGGCGCAGGCCCGGATGGCGCGCTCGAAGACGTCGAGGACGGCGGCGGGGTTGGCGTGGGTGTCGAGGTGCTCGCGGACGGTGCCGCCGGGCAGGCGTTCGAGGGTGCGGGCGTCCACGAGGTCGAGCGTGATATGCGAGCCGCCGACGTCGATACCGAGGTAGTAGGAGGGGGTCATAGGGGGTCTCCTGAAACGGGCGAGGCCCCATCCCGTGTCGGGGAGGGGGCCTCGCGGCGGGTGTCACCTTTACTGATAGCGGTCGATATAACCGCCGGGGAGCGGCATGGTGCCTTCCCAGGAGGCTGGCGCGGCCCAAGGGATATCGGTCTCGCCGGGGCGGTCGGCCATACAGCCGGCCGCGGCCAGCGAGGCCAGGGCGGCGGCCAGGCCGTAGAGGAGGGAGGAGGTTTTAGAAGAAGACCACATCGCCCTTCTCCACCGGGACCTGCTGCCAGTCGCTGAGGATGTCGGCGACCACGAAGTTCTTGCCGCGGACGGCCTGGCGCAGCTTGATGCGCGTGACGAAATCGCCTGCGGCGCTGGCGCGGCCTGTGCGGCGCACGTTCATATCGAACTGCGGCAGCGCGTTGGCGCGCTCGGCACCCATCAGCTCGTCCATGGCGTCGCCCGACAACTCGATGATGACGAACTTCAGCTCGTCGTTGGCCTCGATGACCTTACCCTTGTCGCCGGCCGAGGGGCGGGCGAGGTTGGTGGGGTCAAGGTTCGTGGGCCCGCCTACGTTGCCGCTGGTCAGGTCCTTGATCTTCTTGAGCAGCTCGGCGTTGGTCTTCTGTGAGGAGGCCAGCTCGTCGGTGATGGTGATCTTCTCCTCGTTCAGCTTCTCGATCTGGTCCTGCTTGTCGGCGACCTCGGCGGTCAGCTCCTTCTTCTCGGCGGTGAGCTTGGCGACGCGGCCTTCGAGCGCCTCCTTCTCGGTCTGGAGGGCGGCGACCTGCTCGCGCGACTCCTTCAGCTCGCGCTTGGTGACGCGGCCTTCGGTCTTCAGCTTGTTGATGTCCGCGACGGCGGCGGCCACGCGCTCGCGCATCTTGGTCAGCTCGTCGCGGGTCTTGTTAAGGGTGCCCTGCTGGAGCTTGGCGCGCTCGAGCAACTGGTCCAGCAGCTCCTGCATCGAGCCCGGGCCTTTGGTCTGCGGGCGGCCGTCGACGGGGCTGATGACCTTCTTGCCCTCCGCGTCCACGACGTAATAGCTGTTGAGCTGGATCCGCTTGGCGTCCGAGTCGTAGTTGAGCGGCTCCAGGTTCTGCTGCTCCAGGCGGGCGGAGTAGCGCTCGAGCACCGACTCGCGCTCGGGGTTGGCCAGCTCGCGGTCGGAGACCTCGGAGATATCCTTCTGGATCTCGGGGGTCTCGGCCTCCGGCGCGTCGACCTTCTCGATCGTCTTGGAGAGGCTGACAATCTGTTCGGTCAGCACGGCGTTGCGCTTGGTCAGCAGTTCCTTGCGTCCGAACTGGAGATGCGCAAAGACGAGCGAAACGATGCTCAGGATCAGGATGACGATGATCAGCACACGCAGCAGCTTGGCCATTTTAAAACCCTCGACGTTTCCGAATTCATGAGACACGTATGACGTATCGTGTAAAAGGTAAATCAAACGGGGGCTGTTCTGCAACAACAAAGTGAGCTAAAGGCGCTCTTTTTGGGGGGAAGGGGTGCCGGGGGGGTGCCGGGCGGGGGTGCGGGTTGCCTACCCGAGTATGCGGCCGCGCCACTTTTTTACGGTTTGAAATTGACCCGGCGGGCTACATCGCGTATAACAGGACTCACTATGAGTGTCATCTGCCTGAAACCGTTTTTGGGCCGGCGGTTCGCCTGGTTGCTGTGTGTCGCGCTGCCTGTGGCCTCTGTGTGGGCGCAGGAGCGGGCTACGGATCCGGAGCTGGCGGAGGAGTTTAAGTATATCGACCTTCTGCAGCAGAACCGTATGCCCGACATCGCCGACGAGGTGATCGCCGACGTCAAGAAGCGTTTCCCCGAGGCCGCCGCGCAGCTCAAGGTGCGCGAGATTCAGGGTCTGCTGTGGCAAGCGAAGTTCGATGAGGTCAAGAAGGTCATCGCCGCCATACCGGACAAGAACAGCGCGGAGTACTGGGCGCTGACGCTGGCCATGGCCGACGCCCTCTATGCCTACAGTAAATATGCTGACGCCGACCGCCTCTACCTGGAATTCTTCAAGAAGGTGGACAAGCCGCCGGCCGCGCTGGTCTCGTTCTACCGCGACTCCGCCTACAAATATGCGCAGATGCTGCTCTATGTCGGAAAGGAGCGCGAGGCGCTGGAGGCCTTCAAGCGGCTGTTCAAGGTGCCGCTCGAGGAGGATGTGGCGCGTAACGTGCAGGCCGACATGGCCGAGCTGATGCTCAAGCTCGCGCCGGACATCGCGAAGAAAGAGGATAAGGCCGCGATGCTCAAGGAGGCCGAGGCCCTGGTGGACAAGCTACTCTGGAAGCAGGACATCTGGTTCGGCAAGGCGATCGTGATGAAGGCGCATATCGCGATGCTGCGGGGCGACGTCAAGGGCGCGCAGGAGCTGGTCGAGAACTACATGCCCCAGCTCCGGATCATCCACGACTCGCTGCGTGAGTCGGACAAGGACGGGTCGCAGGGGCTGCTGCGCATGAGCCCGATGCCCCAGTGCCGTTACCTGCTGGCCGTGCTGCTGATGAACGAGGCGATGGCGGAGGTCAAGAAGGAGGGCGGCAGCGACGACCGGATCAAGGACCTGCTGCTCGGCGAGCGCGACCCGCAGACCAAGGCGCGTAAGACCAACGGCGCATTCCATCACTTCATCAACGTCTTCATCCGTTTCCCTGAGAGCCAGTGGGCGGCTGAGGCCGGCGAGCGTTCCGAGACCATCCGCAAGCTGATCAAGGACCGCTTTGCGGCCGACCTCGGGACGCGCGTCACGCCTGAGCAGATGCGCAAGGTCGAGCAGATGCAGTTCGCGGGCGCGCGCCTGGTCTTCAGCCAGAACCAGTTTAAGGAGGCGGCCGAGAAGTACCTGCTGGTGCTGAACCAGTTCCCCGAGTCGCCCGACTCGGTCTCCGCGCTGGGCGACCTGGCGGTCTGCTACGCGGAACTCTCCGGCAAGGATCCTGACGCGCTGCTGCTGGCCGACACCGTCACCGGGCACCTGTCCGAGCGTTTCTCGGCCAACACCCGCCTGATGAAGGAGGCGGGCGATCAGGTGCGGCGTATCGGCGAGCACTACGGCGAGCTGAAGATGGAGGACAAGAAGCGCGAGGCGTATGCGACCTTCTTCCGCGACTATCCCACGCACTACGCGGCGGGCCAGCTCGTGATGAGCTTCGGCGAGCGCGAGTTCCAGAACAAGAACTACAAGGGCGCGCTGGTCTACTACCGCCAGATCGCCGAGATCTACACCAATTCGCCCTACTACTTCGACGCGCTCAACCGTACGGCGCAGGTCTATAAGGAAGAGGGCGACCGCATCGGCGAGATCCAGACCCTCGACGCCTACGTGACGAAGCTGGCGGCCAGCGAGCGACCCGGCCACGCGCTCGTCGTGGGCCGTTTCCGCCTGGCCGACGCGCAGCGGGAGTACGGCATCGGAGTGCTGCGGTCGGCCGCGACCAACGCCACGCCCGAAGCGGTGCTGGATGCGCAGACCAACGGGGTGGCGTGGCTGGTGCGGGCCGGCGTGGGCTTCGGCGCGGTCTCGCGCCTGCTGGCCGACTCGCCCGCCGCCTACCAGTCCAACGACGAGGAGAAGAAGCGCAACGACCAGATGCGCGAGATGGCCGTCTTCACGCGCGCCCTCTGCCTCTCCCAGATCCAGCACCCGCCGGACAAGATCGAGCTGCTGCGCAAGGCGGCGATCGCGGCCTTCGAGGAGTACGTCAAGCTCTACCCGGAGGGCAAGCACGCCTCCAAAGCCCTCCTGCAGGTGGCGACGCTCTACACCATCATGCCGGATGTGGCCAAGGCTCAGGCGGCGTTCGAGAAGCTGAGCAAGGACTATCCTAACTCCGAGGAGGCGAAGAACTCCGTGCCTTCGCTGGCCAAGAGTCTGATCGAGATGGGCCTGCGCGGCGAGGGTGTGGCCAAGTACCGCGAGATGCTCGCCGCAGGCGGCAAATATACGGAAATGCAGTTCATGGACGCGGCCCAGGCCCTGGAGGGCGCCAAGGAGTTCGACCTGGCGCTGCAGGCCTACGATAAGGTGCTCGCCTCCGCCAAGGAGATCTCGGTCAGCGCGGTGGCCAAGCTGGGCCGGGCGCGCGCGCTGATGGGCCAGAAGAAGTTCGGCGAGGCCTGCAAGCTGCTGGGCGACTTCACCAAGGACAAGGAACTCTCGAAGCTGCTGGTCTTCGTGGACGCCAACCTGCTCCTCGTGGAGGCGGCCAGCGAAGAGGGCAAGACCGAGAAGGACGACAACGCCCGGACGCTTCTGTTCAACCAGGCGGTCGACGCCCTCAAGACGGTCAAGAGGTATCGTACCGAGCCCGAGCAGCAGCGCGAGCTGGATCTGGCCGCCGGCGAGGTCCTGGTGCGAAAGATGGAGGCCGAGAAGAAGATGGGCCTGACGGACAAGGCGGCGGTTTCGCGCGGCAACGCCATCGTGGCGTTCAAGGTGCTGGTCGACACGATCGAGCCCGGGAACGTCAAGCTGGCCGCGATCCAGGAGAGCGCGTATGCCGCCTGCCTGCCGCTGCTGCTCGAGCATAAGGCGTTCGGGCAGACTCAGGAGATGTGCGAGCGCTATCTCGCCAGCTTCCCGAACGGGCGTTATACGACGGATGTGCGGAACTGGCTGCAGCAGGCCAAGATCGGGCCGTGAGGCGCGTGACCTGGAGTCGCGGATAACCGGATTCACTTTTAAGGAGCAAACGAATGAAGACGAGCAGTATGGTACGGTCGGCCGTGTGGGCCGTCGCAATGGTCGCGGCCGGGGTCGTCCACGCCCAGATCCAGGGCGCGCTCTGGACCGAGGGCCGTAAGATGGAGGGCCAGATCCGCTGGAAGCCGGCCCAGAAGGTGTATGCCATCACGGCCAACAATGTCGAGCTGTCGCTGGAGCCCGGCAAGGTCGAGCGGCTCGACATCCCCCGGCCCAAGGAGCTGGACAGCGCGTTCAACAGCCTCCAGCAGGGCGCCGCCGCCGCCGCCATCCCGTTGCTCGAGAAGGTCGCGACCGACTACCTGATGCTCCACTGGGATATGGTCGCGACGCGCCATCTGGCCGACGCCTACATCAAGAACAACGAGCCGGATAAGGCGATCCGCGTCTGCGAGAAGGTGATCGGCCCGAATCCCGAGGCCGCCTATCTCGGAGAGATGGCGCCCGCCTACTGGCAGGCGCTGCTTAAGGCGGGGCGTGCCACGAAGGCCGAGGAGCTGGCCTCCAAGGCGATCAAGAGCGGCGACCGCGAGGCCTCGGCGATGGCGTTGAACTTGCGCGGCGACCTGATCGCGGCCTCCGGCGAGACGGCCGAGACCACCAAGAAGGCGTTGCGCGACGGCTACCTGCGTGTTGTGCTGCTCTACAAGAACGTGAAGGTGGCGCAGCCGGAGGCGCTCTACAAGGCGGCCAAAAGCTTCGAGAAGATCGGGCAGACGGCGCGCGCGGAACAGATGCGGGCGACGCTGAAAGGTGAGTTCGGCGCCTCGGAGTGGGCGCGCAAACCCTAGTCGGAGCGGCTCCGGCGCGGGTGCGCCGGGCGGAACGGATTTTGTTCGTACACGAAACGAACTTGTGCACAGGAATAAACGCGAGAGGTTAATGATGAAAAGACTGGTCATGTCGGCGGTGATGGTGTGCGGGTTGATGCTGGGCTCCGCGATGGCGCAGGGTGAGGCGGCGGCGGGCGCGGCGGCGGGCGCGGCGGACGGCGGCGCGAAGATCGAGGCTGCGGCGGATGCGGCGCCGGCCAAGAAGGCGGGCGGCACGGGCTTCTGGGCGGTGATCGTCGGCTCGGGGCCGCTGGGCGTGCTCCTGTGGTTGGCGCTGTTCGGTTGCGGCGCGGCCGCGATCTATTTCAGCGTTGACTCCTTTGTGCTCATCCGCCCGCAGAAGATCATGCCTCAGACGCTGATCGAGAAGGTCAAGGCGGCGATGGCCGAGGGCGACGTGATGAAGGCGCTGCACGCCTGCGAGACCGAGCCCGGGCCGATGGCTAACATCCTCTCGGCCGGCTTCTCGCACGTGGAGGAGGGCTTTGACGTGATCCAGGAGTCGATCGGCGCCGCGGCCGACCTCGAGACCGAGCGCATCATGCAGCGACTCACCTGGATCTCGGTGTGCGCGAACCTGGCCCCTATGCTCGGGCTGCTCGGAACCGTGCAAGGCATGATCATGGCCTTCTCGACCCTGGCCACGGGCGCGCCGGACGTCGGCGCCCTGGCCATGAGTATTTCGCAGGCCCTGTGGACCACGGCGGGCGGTCTGACCACCGCCATCCCGGCCATCACGGTCTACTACAGCATCCGTAACAACGCCAACCGTCTGATCCTGCGCATGCAGGCCATGACGATGGAGCTGATCAAGGATCTGCGTAACGTCGAAGTCGTGAACGACTAATCGCCGCGCGCCTGCGGCAGGCTGGCCACCGGCCGGCCCGCCGCAGACGCCTCGCGGCCGGCGCGCCGACGCCGGCCAGGTTCCGCCACCACCCGCGGCCCCTGCCGCGGACCGGGATGTGACACCATGGCAAGACATTCAAGCACCGAACAATGCGAGATGGATATGACGCCGATGATCGACGTCGTGTTCCAGCTCATCATCTTCTTCGTCGTGACGCTGAAGATGACCACGGACGTGAATCCGGATATTGTTCTGGAGGACGGCAAGAACGGCGTGACGCTGACGCAGGACAACATGCCGCCCACGACCCTGGAGATCGAGCTGGACAAGAACGGCAACGTCTCCATCCATAACGCCCGGCTCTCCAAAGCCCAGCTCCGCGCCATCCTGGTCAACCGCGTGCGGCGCCACGGCACGGACTTCCCGGTGCTGATCCGCGGCGACCGCCGTACCCAGCACGAGAAGGTGAAGAGCATCATGGATATCTGCACCGGCCCCGGCGTGGGTATCTGGAAGCTCTCGTTCGTGGCGATTCAGGAGCATAAGGCGAAGAAAGACCAGTAGGAGGCCCCATGGCTTACCAGAGGAAACGGAACAAGGGGGAGAGCCCCAAGCTGGACATGACGCCGATGATCGACGTGGTCTTTCAGTTGCTCATCTTCTTCGTGGTGACACTGAAGCAGGAGGATATCCTCTCCAAGCTCTCGGCCGCGCGCCCAGCGCCGAGCCAGGACGAGAAGATCAAGGAGAATCCGCCTGACCTGCTCACGATCATCGTGGCGCCGCAAGGGTTCCTCCTGAACGGCCGCCCGATGCGTAAGGAGGAGCTGGACCGCCGCATCGGCGAGTATGCCGCCATCAGCACCACGCCGATGGTGGTGATCAAGTGTACGGCGGACTCGCCCCACGCCTTTCTTGTGCAGGCCCTGGATATCTGCAACAAGAACAAGATGACGAACCTGTCGATTTTCAGTATGTGATGAGGAGGCCGCCATGAGCAGCCACATGGATATGAACGAGGTCAATTCGCACCTCGACGAGATCATGGAGAAGTACACGGACGTGTCGTACTGGCAACGTCTGAAGAAGCTGTTCTCCGGACTCAAGGCGCCCCGGCAGTCGAAAGAGTATAAGGAGGCGATGATCGAGCTTCAGCGCCTCTCGGCCCCGATCTCGGCCGTGCTCCTGCCTCTGATGGCCATCGGGCTCCTGATCGTGATGTCGTCCGGTGGCGGCCTGCAGGACCGGGTCATCGAGACCCAGATCCTCGAGGCGGAGGAGTTCAAGGAGCTGGAGAAGATCAAGGACTTCGAGAAGCCGCCGGAAGAGATCCAGGAGATGAATATCGACGTGCCGGTCGATAGCCCGGACGTGCAGGTCAACGATGCGCCCAACCAGCCCATGAGTCCGCAGCCCCAGGCGTTCGACGCGGTGATGACCGTCAAGAGCCCGGTCATCATGAAGAACATTTACGGCAGCACCCGCAATACCGGCACGCGCGGCGCCTCGCTGGCCCGTTTCGGCGGCGATAAGCAGACCGAGGACGCGGTGCTGCGCGCGCTGCGCTGGCTGAAGAAGAACCAGAAACCCGACGGCTCGTGGGACAAGAACAAGGTCTCGATGACCGGTCTGGCGGTGCTGACGTACCTGGCCCACGGCGAGAAGCCGGGCGAGTCGGTCGAGTTCGGCCCGACCGTGCAGAAGGCGCTGGAGTACCTCATCAGCGTGCAGAACAAGGCCAACGGCCGCCTGCCCGGCAACTACGACCACCCGATCGCCGCCTACGCCCTGTGCGAGGCCTACGGCATGACGATCAACCCGAACGTCAAGACGGCGGCCGAGAAGGCGATGGAGCCGATCATCAAGGGACAGCACCCCACCGGCGGCTGGACCTATAACATGGACCCCAATGTGGACAAGGAGACCGGAAAGTACCGCGACGACACCTCCTACATGGGGTGGTGCGCGCAGGCGCTCAAGGCCGCCAAGCTCGCCAAGCTGCAGGTCGAGGGCCTCGACAAGGCCTCCAAGCTTGCCGTCAAGGGCTTTAAGCGTAACGCCAGCCCCAACGGCGGGTTCGGGTACATCAGCCCCGGCGCAGGCGGCCTGACGAGCGTCGGCACGCTCTGCATGCAGCTCCTGGGCGCTTCCAACGATAGCGAGGTCAAAAAATCGCTCGACCTCATGGACACATGGAAGCCCTCGTTCGAGGCCAAGGGCCCGCAGGGCGGCTCGCTCCAGTATTACTTCTACTACGCGACGCAGTGTAAGTTCCATGCGGGCGGCAAGCGCTGGGAGAACTGGAACAAGGAGATGAAGCCGATCTATGTCAAGGCCCAGCAGATCGAGAAGAACGCGATCAAGGACGCCAACGGCAAGGACTGCGATATCGGCTGGTGGACGAACGGTGACGCCCACACCGACCGCCCTGTGATGGACACCTGCCTCGCGGCGCTCCAGCTCATGGTCTACTACCGCTATCTTCCCACGACCAGCGCCGACGCCGTCAAGATCGAGGAGGAGCTGGTCGCCACCACGACCGACACGGAAGACATCAAGGTCGATACCGGAAACCTGTAGGAGTCCGCGTTCACGCTCAACCCGGAACGCTCACCCCTCCTTCGCTTAAGCGATGGGGCCAAGCGCTCAACGTTCAAGTGCTGGAGCACGGTCTTCAGCTTTGAGCGTTGGGCGCTGAATGTTTAAGCCTGAGCACGCTATGCCCTTCTCCCTCTTCCTCGCCCTCAAATATCTCAAGCCGAAGCGCTCGGTCACTTCGGTCGTGACGCTGGTCTCGGTCATCGGCGTGGTGCTGGGCGTCGCCATCATTATCATCGTGCGCGCCGTGATGACAGGCTTCGGCGACACCTGGCGCGAGAAGATCCTGGACTTCAAGCCGCACATCACCGTCGGAGCCGCGGGCGCGGGCGTCATCGAGGACGAGCTGGCGCTGTGCGACCGGCTCGAGCAGGTCTCCGGTGTCACCGCCGCCGCGCCGAGCATCGAGATGCAGGTCCTGGTGGCCAAAGGCAACCGCGTGCTGCCCCCGCTCATCATCGGGACAGACCCGCAGCGCGCGCAGCGCGTGATGAAGCTCGGCCGGTTCGTCTCCGGCTCGTTCGACCTCTCCGGCGATGCGGTCGTGGTGGGCGTGGATATCGCCCGTAAGTTCGGCCTGCGCGCGGGCGACGACCTGCTCGTGTACTCGCCTATGAACCTGGTGTCGAAGGACGAGGTCTATTTTCCGGAACGCCTGACCGTCACCGGCGTGTTCGATACCGGACGGGCCGATTACGACTCGGGGATCATCATCAGCTCGCTGGCCGTCGTCCGCGACCTCATGGGTATGCGCTCGGGCGTCTATTCGATCCACCTTAAGACGGATGACCCGCAGAATCAGGCGCGTTTTAAGGAGATCGTCCGCGACGTCAAGATGCTGGCGCCGGACCTCAGCGTGCGCACCTGGCAGGAGATCGACAGCCAGCTCTTCAATGTCCTTGCGGTCGAGAAGAACATGATGGTGATCCTGCTGATGTTCATCACCGTGGTCGCGATCTTCTGCGTGATGAACACACTGCTGGTGCTGACGGTTCAGAAGACCGACGAGATCGGCCTCCTGAAGGCGCTGGGCTTCTCCTCGTGGCAGGTGATGGCCGCCTTTGTGCTGCACGGTTGGATGCAATGCCTGGCAGGGACGCTCGTCGGCATCGGGGCCGCCCTGCTCATCCTGCGCAACCTGCAGGCGATGGTGAGCGGCCTCGCGCGGGTGGGCGTCGAGGTGTTCCCGAAAGATATCTACGGGCTGGCCGAGATCCCGTGGCGGGTCATTCCCTCCGAGGTCGCGGTCGTGGCCGTCGCGGTGATCGGTTTCTGCACCGTCGCCAGCTTCCTGCCGGCCTGGCGTGCCGCGCGGATGGATCCCGTGACGGCCCTGCGTAAGGAGTAAGAAGGCCGCGCGCGGCTGACGGAGGGCTATGTTCCGCTTCGACCTCCATATCCACTCCTGCCTCTCGCCCTGCGGCGACCTGGAGTCGTCGCCCTCAGCCATCGTCCGCTCCGCCCTGGCGGCGGGTCTGGACGGCATCATGCTTTCCGACCACAACTCGTCGCGCAACTGCCCGGCGCTGGCCGAGGCCAGCCGCCGCGCGGGCCTGCGCTGCCTCTTCGGCATGGAGGTGACAACCTCTGAGGAGGTCCATTGCCTAGCCGTCTTCGATACGCTGGAGCAGGCCGCAGCCCTGACCGAGACCGTCTACGCAGCGCTGCCCGCGCGCGCGAACGTACGGTCTGTCTTCGGCGAGCAGCCGGTGGTGAATGCGGACGACGAGGTGCTGGAACTGGAGACACACCTGCTCGGCGCGCCGACGCGGCTGAGCATCCGCGAGGTCGGCGAGCGTATCCACGCGCTCGGGGGCCTGTTCATCGCCGCGCACCTCGACCGGGCGGTCTTCAGCGTCACCTCGCAGCTCGGCGGCCTCGCCGGCGACGAGGGCTTCGACGCGGTTGAGATCAGCCGCCGCGCGGACGTCGCGCTCTGGCGCGACAAGACGCGGGGCCTGCCGATCATCCGCTCCTCGGACTCCCACTTTCTCGACGCTATCGGCAGCATCTGGAGCGAGGCGGAGCTGCCGGAGTTCTCAGTGCGCGCGCTGAAGGCCGCCTTCGACTCGCGCTCGGTGGGCTGGGGGATGGCAGCGAGCGAAAGGAGGCCGACATGAGCGACTTCGAGGCGCATGGTCTGACCTACGGCGGGTTCGGCCCGGTGACCTTCGCGCTGGAGGCGGGCGAGCGGGTCGGCGTGACCGGCCCGTCGGGCTGCGGCAAGACGCGGCTGCTGCGGGCGCTGGCAGACCTCGACCCGTGGCAGGGCGTGATCCGGCTGGGCGCTCAGGCGCCGCTCGACATGCGGGCCAGCGCGTGGCGCAGGCGGGTGGCTTACGTGCCAGCCGAGAGCCAGTGGTGGCACGACGGCGTCGGCTCACACTTCACGGCCGCGCCCTCGGAGCGCGCCCTCGGCGAGCTGGGCCTCGGGCCGGACGTGCTGACATGGCCGGTGTCGCGCCTCTCCAGCGGCGAGAAGCAGCGCCTCGGCCTGCTGCGCACGCTGGCCGGCCGCCCGGCCGTGCTGCTGCTCGACGAGCCGACCGCGCACCTCGACACGCAACGGGTGCTGGCCTTTGAGGGCGTCGTGCGGCAAGCCTGCGAGCAGGAAGGTCTGATGGCGCTGTGGGTGACCCACGACGCGGAGCAGCTCCGGCGCGTGACCGCGCGCGGCTACCGGATGGGGCCGCGCGGAAGCTGGGAGGAGGTGCCGTCATGGGCGTGATCGCGCTCACCTGGGGCGACGTGCTGCTGGCGGTCCTGCCGCTGGCCTTGCTGACGCTCGTGTTCGGGATGCAGCGGCTCGGGCTTTCGCGCCCGCTGCTGGTCGGAGCGGCCCGCACCTTCCTGCAGCTCGCGCTGGTCGGCGTGGTGCTGAAGAGCGTGTTCCAGCACGCCCATCCGGTCTGGACGGCGGGCTTCTCGCTGGTGATGCTGGCCACGGGTACGTACGAGGTAGCCCGGCGGCAGACGCGCCGCTTCACCGGAGGCTGGACGCCCGGCCTGGCGGTGCTGGGGCTCTTCACGGCCGGGTTCACGGTGACCGTTTACGCCCTGCTCGCGCTGGTGGGGGTCGACCCGTGGTGGAAGGCGCAGTACGCGATCCCGCTGCTCGGCATGATCCTCGGCAACACCATGACCGGCATCGCGCTGGGCATGGAGACGCTGACCAAGACGGCGTGGACGCAGCGCGCCGTGATCGAGAACCGGCTGGCGCTGGGACAGAGCGCCAGCGAGGCGGTGGCCGACCTCAAGCGCGAGAGCGTCCGCGTGGCTATGACACAGATCGTCAACGCGCTGGCCGTCTGCGGCGTGGTGAGCCTGCCGGGTATGATGACCGGCCAGATCCTCTCCGGCAGCGACCCGCAGGCCGCGGTCCGCTACCAGATGATGATCATGTACCTGATCGCGGCCGGCTCAGGCTTCGGCACGCTGCTGACCGTGCGCTTGGCGGCCGGCCGCCTCCTCGACGGCCGCGAGCGCCTCCGGCTGGACCGATTACACTGACAGGTGGCGGATTTGTAGTTCAACCAACTTCGGTTGCTGAATTGTAATTGGTGGGAAATTCGCCTGTAATGGAATTCGGTTATCCTTCATGTCATGAAATCAAGGATAGTCAAGGATTTGCATGGTATCAGTATTCTTTGCTTACTCGGGCTTGTCACATTAGTGCCGTCGGCGGGGTTCGGGGGCCCGCTGAAGCTTGTCGTGAACCCGTATGCAAAGGTCGACTGGAAGAGGGTGAGCCAACACAGGGCCAATCTGCATACGCACACGGTCGAAGGCGGCGGCGAGATGTTCGCGGAAGAAGTGTTCAAGACGTATGCTCGGCGGGGTTATTCGATCGTGGCGATTACGGATCACGACCGTTGCACACACTGGCAAAGGTGGGGTTTTGATCCGCTGAAGAAGTACGGTGTCTTTCCCGTCATGGGACAGGAATATTCCAAAGGGAATCACGTCAACGGGTTCTTTCTTGACTATCGTACGCGTACAGCCGAAACGCAAGTTTTGCTGGGAGAGATCGCAGGGCAGGGGGGGGTGGCCGTTCTTAACCATCCGGGACGCTACTGGAAAGAGGATGCCTCCGGAGAAGTGCCAACGGCCACGCGGGAGGCGTATCTGGAATCGATTCGTCAGAATCAGTCAGTTGTAGGAATCGAGGTGATCAATACTAGGAGTCGTTATCCTCAGGATATGTTACTCTGGGACAGACTGCTGGAGGTGTCCATGCCGGATCGCCCGCTTTGGGGATATGCGAACGACGACGCCCACTCGTTGGGACAGGTCGGCTATAGTTGGGAGACCTTCCTACTGGGAGAGATGAACGAGAACACGCTGCGCCTTGCGATGAAAGAGGGCCGTTTCTATCTCTCAAAGAAGAGAGCTTCAGACAACGAAGAGACCCAACCGCCCATCATACAATCCATATTGCACAATGAGGGGGCTCAGCAACTCTCACTTGTTGCGGCGGCCGACGGTGGTAAGTTACCCGACACGAGTTACCGTTGGATCTCAAAAGGACGGATCATCTGCGATGGGGCCGTCCTAGACTACGGGCGTACGCAAGGCATCGGGACGTATGTTCGCGCCGAAATAATAGGTAAGGGAGGGGTTTCGTACACCAACCCCTTCGGGTTCAGCCGTTCGGGGTATTAATGACCGCGAAAGGCTCGGGCTGGACCGGCTGCGGTAACGGCGTTGACCGAGAACGGCCTAACATTTAAAATTTCAAATATTGTGATTGACAAATATTAAGGCCGCGTGCTACGCTGCCCCCCATGAAACGCGAAGTGAAACTGACGGCGGAGCAGGTGACGCGCGCGGCGCGTGTGCTCCAGGCGTTAGCCCACCCGTTACGGTTGGCCATCATGCAGGAGCTGATGGCGGGCGAGATGACCTGCACGCAGATCCAGGAGCGTTTCGGCTGCGCGCAGTCGACCCTGTCCCTCCAGCTCAAGATGCTGGTCGACCAGGGGCTGGTGGCCACACGTAAGGTGGGCACGGTGAAAAACTGCTCGATCCGCAACCGGGACTTCCTCCACCTCTTCGAGTGCATGCGGCACCACTTGGCCGAAGTCCTGTAAGATGGCGCGAGGCTGTACGCACACGGGTGCGGCCGGAGGTAGTTGACATGATGCGGAAACTGATGGATCTATGCGTCAGGAACCACCGGGCCACGGCTTGGGCGATGGGGCTCTCGACCGCCGCACTGGTGCTGCTGGCGCTCCTGCCGAGCGTCTGGCCGCAGGCCTTCCCGCGCCTGCACGGCGCGCGGATCGACACCGATCCGGAGAACATGCTTTCCGAGCATGAGCCGGTGCGCGCGTTCCATCGCGACATGAAGGCCGAGTTCGCGCTGTACGACATGCTGGTGGTCGGCGTGGTCAACGACAGGGCCCCGGACTTTGTGTTCAACCCCGCGACGCTGCGCGACGTCCATGCGCTCGCGGCCTACGCGCAGACCCTGCGCGGGGCGGCCATCGGCAAGCCCGGCGAGCCGCAGGCCGGTGTGATCGGTATCGACGTGATCGCGCCTTCGACGGTGGATAACGTGCAGCAGGGCGGTCCGGGCACCGTGAGCTTCGAGTGGCTGATGGCCGAGCCGCCCGCGACGCCTGAGGAGGCGCGGGCGGTGCGCGAGAAGGCGCTGCGGCTGCCGTTCATGAAGGGTACGCTGGTCTCCGAGGACGGCCAGGCGCTCGCCCTGTATATCCCGCTTTCAGACAAGCACCTCTCCTACGCGGTGGCCAAGAGGCTCCAGGAGAAGATCGCCACGTTCGCGTCCGGTGACGACTACCACATCACCGGCCTGCCGATCGCGGAGGACACCTTCGGCGTCGAGATGTTCGTGCAGATGGCGGTCTCGGCCCCGCTGGCGATGCTGATCATCTTCCTGCTGCTGCTGCTCTTTTTCCGCAAGCTGGCGCTGATCGTCGCGCCGCTGATCGTCGCGCTGGTGAGCTGCCTGGTCACGATGTCGCTCCTCGTGGCCTCCGGCAATACGGTACACATCATGAGCAGCATGATCCCGATCTTCATCATGCCGATCTCAGTGCTCGACTCGATCCATATCCTCTCCGAGTTCTTCGACCGCTATCAGGAGACCCGTGACCGCGCCAAGGCGATCCGGCACGTGATGGACTCGCTGTTCACGCCGATGCTCTACACGAGCCTGACGACGGCGGTGGGCTTCATCTCCCTCGCGCTCACCCCGATCCCGCCCGTCCAGGTCTTCGGCATCTACATCGCCATCGGCGTGATGGTGGCCTGGTTGCTCACGGTCACGTTCCTGCCCGCGTCCGTCATGTTCATCTCCGAGAAGTCGCTCGGGAACTTCGGCCTGACGGAGCACAACGCCGACGAGGAATCGCATTCCTTCATGACGCGCGCGCTCCGTGTCGTCGGCGGCGGCACCTGCCGCTACGCGAAGCCGATCCTCCTCGGCGCGATGGTCCTGGTCGGCGTCGCCGTCTGGGGCGTCACGCGCGTCGTGATCAACGACAACCCTGTCAAGTGGTTCAACGCGAAGCACGCCATCCGCGTCGCCGACAAGGTGATGAACGCGCATTTCGGCGGCACCTACATGGGCTACCTTTCGCTCGCGCCCGCGGACGAGCTTCCCGGGCCCGGCAAGCTCGCCGCGGCCGTCGAGTCGCCGCTCAAGGCCCGTCAGGCCGAGCTGGCCGCGGACGCGATGACGGGCGTGGAGGACGCCTTTGGCCTCCTGTTCGCCAAGGCCCGCGAGCTCGACGCCTCGGCGGAGACGCGCGACGCGTTCTTCTCGCAGTGGCAGGACTATGCCGCGAAGCAGGCGGAGACCGCGCCGGATGAGCAGTTCGACGCCTGGGAGGCCGCGAG
>JAKJGY010000031.1 GCA_022704145.1 Verrucomicrobiota bacterium | reverse complement strand
CGCGCCCCCGCCGCGGCCCCCTCCGGAAACCCGACATACGCGAACACGCGCGTCGGCCGGCCCCGGAACGGCACCCCCTCGTAAAACACGGCCCGCACCCCGTTGGTCGCATACTCCGGCGCGTCGAACACCTGCGGCACCGCCCGGAGCGCCTCGGTCTCCCACGGCCCCACGCCCCCCGCCGCGCAACCGGCCGCCCACACCCCCGCCAGCAACGCCAGCCGCGCCCACACTCTCCGGACCCTCATCGCACACCCCCCGCCCCTTCCGGGCCGCCCTCCGCCACAAACTCAAGGCCGTCGCCCGGCCGCAGCGCCGCCGCGTCCAGACACCCCGCCTCGGACTCCACCACGCGCGCGGCGCGCCAGCCGCCCCACACGAAGGGCAGGCCCGCGCGCACGCCGCGCACGACCCTGACCACCCGCCATGCGCGGTCCAGAAAAACGAGGTCGAGCGCGAAACGCATGCCGACCGTATGCACCGCGCCGCAGCGCTCGATGACCAGCGCCGCGCCCGGCCCCAGCGCCCGCCGCCCAAGCAGCCCGCGCATACGCTCGACCCTCCCGGACGCCCGCTCGGCCCGCCCGGCGTAGGCCCGCCCGCCCCACATCAGCCGCCCCCGCTCCATCCCCGCGCCCCCCTTCCGTACGGCATCGCCCCTAGTTCGGCTCGCGCCGCATCGAACTCCCCAAGGGCGGCAGCAGCGCCGGCCAAGGCGGATGGCCGTCACGCACGCGGCCGAGGTCGGTCAGCACCAGCTTCCAGTCGCGATGGCGGTGGTTCGCATCCTTAGCGAGCATCTTCTCGAGCAGCCGCGCGAACGGCCCGCTCGCCGTCGGCACCAGCGCGCGCACGTCCGGCGCCTGCGAGCCCTCCACATGGCACTTGATCATCTCGTCGTCGCTCAACCCCTGAAACAGCATCCGCCCTGTCACCAGATGATAGAGCGTCGCGCCCAGCGAGTAGATGTCCGAGCGGCAGTCCAGACGCTCGCTGCCGTACACCTGCTCCGGCGACATATAGGCGGGCGTGCCGAGAATCTCGTCGGCCTTGCCGCCGCCCCCCTGCCCGCCCTTCACCAGCGTCAGCGAACGGCACAGCCCCAGGTCCGTCACCTTCAGCGTGCCGTCCGCGTCGACCATCACGTTATCCGGCTTGAGGTCGCAGTGCACCATCTGGAAATGCGACCAGGCGTAGTCCATCGCCACCGCCACGCTCTCCGCCACGATCAGCGCGTCCTCCACCGTGATCCGCCCCTTGCGTCGCAACAGCTCGCCCATCGTGTACCCGTCCACCAGCTCCATCACAAAGTAGTACACGCCGTCCGAGAAGTTCGCGTCGTACACCTGCACGATGCCGGGATGCTTCAGCCGGGCCGCCGCCCGCGCCTCCTGCCGGAACCGCTGGACATCCTCGTTGTCCGTCGCGAACGCCGACGACAGGATCTTGACCGCGACCGGACGGTCCAGCGAGATCTGCCGGGCCTTCCAGACCGACGCCATACCGCCACGCCCCAGCAGCCCGAGCACCTCGAAGTTCGGCAGCCTGAAAGCCGGTGTCTTCTCTCCGCTCATCGGATCGTCGCCCCTTCCCCACGGCAGGCCGTGCACAGCACCTCGCCCTCGCCCTTGCACTCCGGACACGGCGCCCCCTTGACCTCACCCGTAGACTTGCACTTCGGACAGACCATCAGCCCCGTCGCGGAACACCGCGCGCACCGCGGCGCATGCCCGCTGCCGTCGCACGTCTTGCAGGCGATGCTGCACTGGCCCCGGCAGGTCGGACAAGGGATCTCCCCCACACCGTCGCACCGCGGGCAGCGCTTGACCTGCTCGTCGTTCAGCCGCTTGGCGGTCCGCGTGGTCGCGGTCTGCGTCTCACGCAGCACCCCGTCGTCGCACCCGGAGGCGGTACAGGGCACCCAGCCGCTCGCGCGGCACGCGGTGCAGGCCTGGCGCCCCGTAAGCTGGCACGACTTGCACGGCACCGGCACGCCGGTCATCACCAGCGCCCGCTGCCGGTTCGTCAGCAGGCCCTCCAGCGACTTCGGCACCAGCGCCCGCCCCACCCGCACATCGCCCGCCACCATCTGGCGCCGCTCGAACTCGGCCCGCCCCTGCAGGATCGCCATCTTCACCTTGGCCACGTCACGGAACCCGGCGAACCCCCCGACGCCCTTGCACGCCGGGCACGCCACGCCGTCGACCAGCTTGGAGCCCTTGTCCGCGCTCACCTTGCTCATGTCCAGCCGGAACTTGCCGGTGCCGCTGCACTTCTTACACGGCAGCCGGCCGCGCGACAGCGTCTGCATCACGCGCTCAACCCCCTGCAGGACCGCCGCCGCCGACTTCTCCGGCACACGCCCCTCAGGCACCAGCCGCATCGCCGCCAGCGCGTTCTGGAAGTACGCCAGCGCGACCTGCGGCTCCTTGGGCTCGCACTCGAGCGCCTGCCGCAGGCTGTCCGCCACCACCTCCGCCGCAGCCCTCACCACCTGCGCCGCCTTGTCCGGCGCCGCCGGCGCGGGCGCGGGCGGCGCCTCCTCCGCCCGCGGCTTGGGCAACGCCGCACCGCAGTGCGCGCAGGTCTCGCGGCCCTCGCGCGCCTCCTTGCCGCACGCCCTGCAGATCAGCAGCCCCTGCGCCCAGACCGTCGCCGCAGCCCACACCGCCGCCGCCAGCGACACCCAACCGACTCGCCCCAACGTCCTCATACCCCCGCCTCCTCCCCGGCGGCGCCCCCGGCCGGCCGCTCCTTGTACTCGTTCAGCTTCCGGTGCAGCGTGCGCCTGCTGATCCCCAGCTCGACCGCCGCGCGCGACCGGTTCCCGCCGTTCTTCTCCAAAACCGCCAGAATCTTGCGCCGCTCCGTATCGGCCAGCGAGCCGGCCAGCAGCAGCGGCGCCCGCCCGCCCGCCACACCGCCTCGCACCGCCTCGCGGATGTTGGCCGGCACGTCACGCGCGGTCAGCCGGTCCGACCGCGCCAGCACCACCATCTTCTCGATCGTGTTGCGCAGCTCACGCACGTTGCCCGGCCAGGCGTACTCCGCCAGCAGGCTGACCGCGTCGGGCGTCAGGCCGTCGATCCGCCTGCCGTTGCGGACCGCGTACTCCTTGAGGAAACGGTCCGCCAGGAGCGGGATGTCCCCCGCCCGCGCGCTGAGCGGCGGCAGCAGGATGTCCACCACGTTGAGCCGGAAGAACAGGTCCTCGCGGAACTTGCCCGCCTCCACATACGCGCGCAGGTCGCGGTTGGTCGCGGCGATCACGCGGATGTCCACCTCGATCCGCTGCTCCCCGCCCACCCGCTCGAACGTGCGCTCCTCCAGCACGCGCAGCAGCTTCACCTGGATCGACGGCTCGATCTCCGAGATCTCGTCCAGGAACAGCGTGCCGCCGTCGGCCATCTCGAAACGCCCCCGCCGCAGCGCCGTGGCGCCCGTGAACGCCCCCTTCTCATGGCCGAACAGCTCGCTCTCCAGCAGCGTCGCGGAGAGCGACGCGCAGTGCACCGCCACGAACGGCCCCTTCGCGCGCGTGCTCAGCCGGTGGATCGCCTGCGCGACCAGCTCCTTGCCCGTGCCGCTCGGCCCCTGGATCAGCACCGACGCCTGCGTCGGCGCCGCCTGCCGCACGATCTCGAACATCTGGCGCATCGGCTCCGACTCGCCCACGATGTTCTCCATGCCGAACTTCTCGTTGAGCTGCGTCTCCAGCGTCTCGACCTTGCGCTCCATCTCGCGCGACCGCAACGCCCGCGCCACCAGCATGTCGAGGTGGTCGAGGTTGATCGGCTTGGTCAGGAAATCATACGCCCCCTGCTTCATGGCCTCGACCGCAGTCTCCACCGAGCCGTACGCCGTCAGCAGGATGCAGAGCGTGTTCGGATACTGCGCGTTCACGCGCCGCAGCAGCCCGAGCCCGTCGACCCCCGGCATGCGCAGGTCCGAGAGCATCACGTCCACCGCCGGCTCCTGCGCCAGCGCCGCCAGCGCCGCCTCGGCCCCCTCCGCCGTCCGCACGTCATAATGGCGCTGCAACGCGCGCTGCAAGCCGTCGCGCGTGTTCTTGTCGTCGTCCACCACCAGCAGAACCGGTTTCTCCGCCATACCCTACGCCCCCTTGCCCAACATGCGCACGCGCCGCTCGCTCCGCGGCAGCCGGATCTTGAAACAGGTGCCCTCGCCGCGCTTGCTCGACAGCTCGATCTCGCCGCCGTGCTCCTCCACGATCCGCTGGACCACCATCAGGCCCAGCCCGCTCCCCTTGGCCTTGGTCGTGTGATAAGGCTCGAACACGCGCCCCAGCTCCTCCGGCGCGATGCCCTGCCCGGTATCGACGAACGCGATGTCCACAAACGCGTCGCCGACCCCGAACACCACTTTCAGCGCCCCGCCGTCAGGCATCGCCTCCAGCGCGTTCTTGATCACATTGAAGAACACCTGCTTGATCTGCGACCGGTCAAGCTGCACCGACGGCACCGCCTCCGGAATGTCGACCGAGACCGCGATTCGCCGGTTCTGGAACTCCGTCCGCAACAGCCGCAGCGTCTCCTCCAGCACCGCCGTCGGCTGCTCGGGCGCCAGCACCGGCTTCGACGGCCGTATCGCCCGCAGAAACTGCGTGATGATCGCGTCGAGCCGCTCCACCTCCGAGCGCGCCACCTCCACCAGCTCCTCCAGCGGCCTGCGCTCCTCCTCGCCCCCGACGCCGCGCAACTCCCGCGCCAGCAACTGCAGGTGGATGTTCAGCGCGTTCAGCGGGTTGCCGATCTCGTGCGCCACGCCCGCCGCCAGCAGCTTGACCGCATTCGAGCGCTCGCTCTCCAGCGCCGACGCCTCCTGCTGCCGGTCACGGGTCACGTCCCGCAGGAACACCAGCACCCCCTTGGACGCCAGCTCGCGCTCGTCCAGCGGCACCGCATACACGCTCAGGAACCGATGCTCGGGATAGGTGACCTCAATCTCGCGCGTCACCAGCCGCGCCCAGCCCTCCGCGCCCGCCTCCCCCTCCTCCGGCTGATCCAGCAGATGCTCCCAGTCCCACTCGCGCAGGAACCGCAACACCGAGCGCCCCCGCGTCCGCGCCGCGTCAAATCCCGCCAGTCGCTCCGCCGCACGGTTGGCGTACAGCAGCCGGCCCTCGTTGTCGATCACCAGCACGCCCTCCTGGATCGACTGGAAGATCGTCTCCAGAAAACCGCGCTCCTGCGCCAGACGCATCATCTGCGCCTGGAGGCTCCCCGGATCCAGCTTGCCGACCCGCGACACCAATCTGTCGAAAAATCCTGAGGCCATTGCGTGTCCCACCCGCTCACAGCGCCAATTTGTCACAAAGTATAGCGGCCGGGCCGGGCCGCCGCAAGCCGCATTTCACCCCCGTTACGGGCGCGTCCCGCCGTTACAGCCCCAGCGGCACGCCGCCCGTCAGCACAGGGCCGCCCTCGACGGCGAACGCGGCGCGGATCTCGGCGCCGCGCTCGGCCTTGCCCTCATACGCGACGGACTCGGCCAGACGCTCGCCCGCTTTGAGGTCGACCGTCAGGACGCTCTTCTTGAGGGTGACGCCGGCAGGCGCCGTCAGCGTGACGGCACCCCGGCAACCGCGCTCCAGCGGCGCGACCGCCACGACGCGGCAGAGCTGGGTCTTGCCGGCCTTCTGCAACGTGAGGTTCAGGTTCGGCGCGCGCGCCTCGGGGACATACGAGAGCGTCGGCGTCTGATAATACCCCATCGCGTTCATCGTCGTGCGCATGCGGTAGGCCTCGTCCTGCATCAGGCACACGCGGCGGTCCATGGCCGGTACCGGCGTGGTGTAGATGCGCAGCTCGCCCTTCACCGTGGTCAGGACCTCCTCGCGCCAGTCGCCGAGCACATCCGCGACCAGCACCACGCTGCCCTCGAGCGCTTCGCTGACCGGCCCACCCTCGTAATCGAGCGCCCTCCCGCGGATGATTTCGCGCTGGAGGTCCGCATCCCACCACGCGCTCGGCACGCCGAAGCTGAAGTCCACCTCCTTGCCCGCCTTCAGAAGCCGCCCGTCGCCGCTGAAGAGCCAGCGCCTGTCAGTCAGCTTGTGGTC
Organism: Verrucomicrobiota bacterium; assembly: GCA_022704145.1. Classification (GTDB taxonomy): domain Bacteria; phylum Verrucomicrobiota; class Kiritimatiellia; order RFP12; family UBA1067; genus JAKJGY01. The sequence continues at coordinate 24,278 of JAKJGY010000031.1, read as the reverse complement.
ATCGGCGTCGGCGCCGTAAATCTCAAGGCCGGGGTTCATCACGTCCATGTCCGTACACATGCCGCAACTGTGCACATGGACGGTAGGCTCGCCGAGCTGCCACAGGACCTTCCCGTTCGCCGGGTCGAGCAGATGGAGTCCGCCCCCCTTGCGCTGCCGGGTCTCAATGATGTAAGCCAGCTCCGGCCCCGGGCGCAGCGGGTCGATATCGCCGTAGTAGTGCGCGTCGGGATGCCCTTTGCCAGTACACCAGAGCACCGAGCCGTCGTCGTCCAGCACCAATGAGCCGAGGATCACCTCGTCGCGGCCGTCGCCGTCCACATCGGCGCAGAGGCAGTTGTGCGCGCCCTGCCCGCGATACGCGTGCGGAAGTTCCGCGTTCGAGAACGACCACAGCCGTTCCAGCCGCCCCGCCTTGAGCTGCCACGCGTCAGCGAGCATCAGGCCGTAGGTGCCGCGCAGCACCAGGAGGCACGGCGTCTTGCCGTCGAGGTAGGCGACCGCGAGCTGGTTGCGCGAGGCGCGGTTGTAGTCCTCGAAGGCGTCGCGCGGCGGCCACGGCGCGCGGGCGACCTCGCGGCCGGTCAGACCTTCGAAGACCGCCACGAACTCCGGCCCGGTCTGCACGCGGCCGTCGGCGTCGCGGCAGTCCTCCTCCGGCCCGACCTTCGCGACGACCTCGGCGCGGCCGTCGCCGTCGAGGTCGGCCACCAGCATCGGCGAGTACCACATGCCGCGCTCGATATTCCAGCCCAGGTCCTTGAGCCACAGCAGCGTGCCGTCCTGCTTGCGCGCCTCCAGCTTGAACGTTGCCGGCGACCGGTGCCAGTACTTGTGCCACGGGTCGATATTTTCGCCGGGCTGCTTGACCACATAGTCGTAGACGCCGTCGCCGTCGAGGTCGCCGACCCCCACCTTCTGAGCGGTGACGTTCGTGGCGGCCAGGGGGATGCGCAGGTAGGGCACCTTACCCGCCAGCGGCACGGCCGGCACCGTCTGTCCGCAACCGCTGAGCCCCGCGGCAGGCTCCACCGCATACGCGACGGGCGCGCTGAACGCGCCGGTGTCCAGAAAGTCGGTCGTCTGCCTCTGCGGCACGTCGTTCAGCTGGGTGCGGACGCCGCCGCTGACGCGATAGACACTGAAGGCCATATCGGGCGGATCGTCCTTGAGCAGCCGCCAGCTCACGTGTACGCCGTCCCTGGTCTGGACCGCCACGACGCCGCGGCCCAGACGCTCCACCGGGCGCGCCTGAGCCCAGCCCGCGACCTTCGGGCCCTTGGGCGGCAGCTCCGGCTTGCCGGGCGCCACTTGGACATCATCGACCCAGAAGTCGCTCTTGCCTCCGCCGACCACGCGGACCAGCGCGGTATCCACCCCCTCCGGCACGGTGAAATAGCCCTTATACTCGCGCCAGCCCTCGCCGCGGGCGGCCGGAGTCGTCCCGATCGCCCAATCGACGATCTTGTCGCACAGGAAGCCGGCCACGTTGACCTCGCCCGCCTTTGCGTCGCCGCTGCGCCTCATCCAGCAGGTGATCTTGTACGACTCGCCCGGCCTGACCTTCGTGCGGCGCGCGTTGGTCAACGCCCAGTCCTTCTCGCCGTCATGGATCACACGCATCGCCCGTTCCCCAGCGTGCCGCTCTGCGCCCGGCTCTAAACGCCCCTTCCCTTTCTCGCGGGTGTAGAGGCTCCACGCCTCGGCGCGCCCCTCGCCGTCCAGCGCCTCAAAACCCGGGTTGGCGACCCACTCCTCCGCCACGGCCCCTACGCTGCCGAGGCAGACCGCCACCAGCACGCTCCTCTTCATGTGTCCCCCTTCCGCTTCCGGCGGCCGCGGCCCCCTCACACCCCTCTCCCCCGACACCGGCCGCGCACCCCCATTTCAGGCCCTTATGGTAGGGGCGCGATGTGCCCCTTGTCAATCGTGCGCGCGGCCTTCTTTCACTTCCCCCTGAGCCCCGCTTGGTGTATCTTGTGGCCATGCGCGCATTTCTCGCTATCCCGGTGCCCGAAGATGTCCGACTCCGCCTCGCGGCGGTGGCAGGCAGGCTCGCCTCCGTCGCCACCGAGGTGACCTGGTGCAAGCGCGAGCAGCTCCACCTGACCCTGCTGTTTCTGGGCGAGGTCGCGCCGGCCATCCTGCCGCATGTGACCGCCTGCGCCGAGCGGATCTGCGCCGAACAGCCGCCCTTCCCCGTACGCGTCTTCGGCCTCGGCTATTTCGGCACCAAGCGCAACCCGCAGACACTCTGGGCCGGCGTGGACCCCTCCCCGCAGCTCGACGCCCTGCACGAGCGCATCGGCTCCGAGCTGAAGCGCTTCGGCTTCGCCGGCCCGGACAAGGAGTACCGGCCGCACATCACCCTCGGCCGCTGCCCGCCGGAGGCCCGCAACCGCAGCCTCGTCGAGACCCTTGCCGACGAGGAGTCGCTTGAGTACGGGGCCTGGGAGGCCGGCCGTGTCACGCTCTACGAAAGCCGGCCCTCGCCGCGCGGCCCCGTCTACCGCAACCTCGCCCATATCGCCTTGGGCTGACGCGCGACCCGCGCGGAAAGGAGCAGACCCGATGACGTTCCAAGAACTGGGTGTGGCGGACGACCTCGCCGCCGCCCTGACCAAACAGGCGATCACCGAGCCGACGCCGATCCAGAGCGCCGCTTTCGCGCCGTTGCGGGAGGGCCGCAGCGCGTACCTGAACGCCGAGACCGGCACAGGCAAGACGCTGGCCTACCTGCTGCCGCTGTTCGAGCGCCTGGACGCGCAGGAGCCGGCCGCGCAGCTCGCGGTCGTCGCGCCCACGCACGAGCTGGCCCTGCAGATCCAGCGCCAGTGCTGCACCCTCGCCCAGAACGCCGGACGCCCGCTGCGCACGCTCCTGCTCGTCGGCGGCACACCGCTCGACCGCCAGATCGAGAAGCTCAAGACCAAGCCGCAGATCGTGGTCGGCACGTCGGGCCGCCTGCGCGAGCTGATCGCCCTGCGCAAGCTGAAGGCCCACCGGCTCGCCTGTGTCGTGCTCGACGAGGCCGACCGGCTACTCGCGGCCGAGAGCGAGCCGGAGATCCGCGAGCTGCTGCGGATGGCCCCGCGCGAGCTGCAGCTCGTCTTCGTCTCCGCGACCGCGCAGGCCGAGAGCGACGCGGCCGCCGCCGCGCTCGCGCCCGGCCACCTGATGCTCCGGACGGCGGCCGCGCCGGTCAACGCCGCGATCGAGCATCTCGGGCTGGTGTGCGAGGAGCGCGACAAGCCGGACATCCTGCGCAGCCTGTTCCACGCGCTCAAGGCCGAACGCATGCTGGTCTTCGTCCACCGCGCCACGACCGCCGAGGCGGTCGCGGCCAAGCTGGCCTACCACCGCGTGGCGGTCGCGCGGCTGGACGGCGCCTCCGACAAACGCGAGCGCCAGCAGGCCATGGAGGCCTTCCGCAGCGGGCGCGCCCACGTGATGCTGGCCTCGGACGTGGCCGCGCGCGGGCTGGACATCCCCGGCGTCACGCATGTCGTCAACCTCGACGTGCCGACGCTCAGCAAGGCCTACCTGCACCGCGTCGGCCGCACCGCCCGCGCGGGCGCGTCCGGCGTGGCGATCACGCTCTTCACCGAGAACGAGACCCCCCTCGCACGCCGTTACGAGCGCGACCTGGGCATCGTGCTCCACCGCGTGCGGCTGCGCGGCGGGCGGCTGCTGCGCGACGCGTGAGCGCACGCGGGCGGGCCGCGGCGGCCGCCTACCGTACCGTCACGCGGCCCGGCGCGCCACGGCTGGACACGTCGGGCTCGTACATGGCGGCGGCCGTGGGGGCGGGCACCACGAAGGCGCCCCGGCTGACCGCCCGGGCCGCATAGTGGAACCGGACCGGACCGTCGAACGACCCGCTGAAGAGCAGCAGCCGGTCGTCGCGCGCCTCGCGGTGGCGCACCCACCCGTCCGTCGCCGTCGGGATCCAGGGGAACAGGCCGGACGCCGCGAGCTGGGCCTCTTCGATCTCCAGTCCGGCGGGCAGCAGCTCCTCCACCACGATCTCCTCGCAGGTCCGCTCCTGCGGCTCGAGCGTGAGCCGCACGATGACCCGCTCGCCGCAGACGAGGGCCGCCGGATCGAGCGGACGGCCCTCACCGTCCAGCCACTCGCGCCGGATCCGCAGGCCCGCGTCACGCGCCGGCTCGGCCTCGGCCAGCGGCACGCGCGCCACGCGGCGCGTCACGTGCATCGGCCCGGGGCCCTCGTTGCGCAGCCGCACCGCGCCGCGGTCGGCCTCCGGCCCCGGCGTCCAGGTGTAGGCGTTGGTGGCGGCGGCGCGCGCCGTGCCGCCGTCCCACGCCGCCACCGGCGTAAAGGTCTCCGGCTGGGGCGGCACACGCGCCAGGTAGGCGCCCCAGGCCAGCAGCGCCAGCGCGTTGCCCTGCGTCGTGCCCCAGTGGCCCTCGTCGCGGCGGTAGCGCTCAAGCGTGCGGCAGCAGACGGCCACGGCCGGCGCGGCGGGATCGAGTTCAAGCCAGGCGAGCAGCAGGAAGGCGGCCTCGCGCAGCTCCTGCGCCGGCGCCGTGCCCTCCAGCACCTCGCGGCCCTTCACGACCTCGCCCGAGAGGAGCAGCGCGCGCGCCAGATGGGCGCGCTCCTCGATGGACAGCTCCTCGCGCCGCTCATACAGCCGCCGCATCCAGCCCGCGTCCGGCTGCCCCGCCAGAGCGAGGATATGGCAGGCGTAGGCCCGCAGCTCCTCATTCTCGCGGATCAGCGGGCCGCGCACCACACGCAGCGCGTCAGTCAGCATCTCGGGCGGCAGCTCATGCCCGGCACGCGAGGCGCACGCGAGGAAGAACGCCGCGTAGACCGTGGCCCCGGGATCTTCATCCCAGAGGGTCGGCCACATCGCGAAACCGCCCCAGCGCCACATGCAGAGCAGCCGCCGCAGCGCGGCGTCCACCCGGCCCGGCGCCTCCCGCGCCAGCGTGCTCCCGCCGGTCGGCAGGCGCTCGGCCAGCGCTCCGAGCGTGAGCAGCGGCAGCACCGACGAGACCGTCTGCTCACAGCAGCCGTAAGGATAGGCCGACACATAGTCGAGCGCGGCCAGCAGGTTGACCGACGGGTGCGCCGAACAGAAGAAGGTCTGGCTGAAGCTGCCCTCCAGCGTCTGCGGCGGCGTCGTGAACGCCCGTTCCCCGCCGGCCGGCAGCACCAGATGCTCGGCGGTCACCTGAAGGGCGCACGCGGGCCGCACCGCCAGCTCGACCGCCTCCTCGTACACCTCGCCCGCGCCCTCCACGCGGACCGTCACGCTCCCCGCGCCCGGCCGCGCCTGCGCCGCGAGCGGCACCGGCAGCGTGCGCGACTCGCCCGCCTGGAGCGTCACCGCCTGCGCCTCCGCCGGGCAGGACAGCGGCCCCTCCGCCCGCAGCGCGACCCGCGCCTCGCACGACTTGCCGCTCTCGTTGTGTAAGGTCACCTGCACAAAGGAGGTGTCGCCGGGCGCCAGGAAGCGCGGCAGGTCGGGCTGCACCACGAGGTCGCGCCGGATCTTGACCGACGCGGCGGCCGCGCCGACCGCACGGCGGTCCCACGCCACGGCCGTCAGCCGCAGCTCGCCCGCGAACTCGGGCAGCGCCATCTCCACGACGGCCTCGCCAGCGGCGTCGAGCGCCACGTTCGCGCGCCAGCGCGCCAGCGGCTTGAAACGGCGCGCCTTGATCGGATTCAGGCGGCCGCTCAGCTCGTCGCCGCCGTCACCGCCGACATGCGACGCCACGCCGGAGAGCGACTCTTCCGTGACCGGCATGAGGCTGCGGTACACGTCGAACAGGGAGAGTCCGTCGGCGCGCGCGGCCATAAAGAACCCGTAGGGGTCCGGCACCTTGAGGGCCGTCAGCGAGCAGATCGCCTCGTCCACCGCGAGCAGCGTCACGGCCGCGCCGCCCGCCGGGCGGCCGTCGGAATCGGTCACCGCCACGCGGACCGGCAGCACGCTCTGAGGGCGCCAGACCTCGGCCGGCGGCCGCACCGCCACGGTCAGGCGGCGTTCAGGGGGCAGCACCCGCAGCAACAGGCCGCCTGAGGCCCGGTGGGCGCTCCAGACGCTCTCCGCCACAGCCGGCCGCACCACCGTGACCGCCAGCTCGGCGCTCGGGACATGCGTCTCGTCAAGGCGCCACTCGATCGTCGCGCAGCCGTTGGTCAGCGCGATCACACGGCTCTCACGCACCTGGCCCTTGATCAGCGCCACCCAGGCGGTTCCCGCAAAGGGGCTGCGGAGCTGGACGCGGGCGGTCTCGCCCGGCCGGTACGACTCCTGATCGGCGGACAGCTCCACGCGTTCCGGCGTGGCGGGCGTCAGGAACCCCGAGGCGCGGCCCGAGGCGTCCGCCGTGAAGCGGCAGCTCGTGGACGCTTTCGAGACCGGATCGTAAAGCGTGACCAGGTAGTCGCCGTCGGCGGCCGGCGTATACCGGAAGAACGTGTTGGTGGGGCCGGTCTCCGCGCGCGCCTCGGCCACACGCGTCTTGATCCGCTCGCTCTCCCAGACATACCGGCCCGACCCGCGGCGCCGCATGGCGCTCACCCAGTCGACCCGCTCCACCCGCACCTCCAGCGGCCTCGCCTCCGCCGCGCGCGTGCCGTCCGGGCTCACCGCCGCCAAGGTCAGCTCGTAAGGCGTGCCGGTGCGGACCGTCCCCTCACCCGGGACACGCACGCCGATATAGAAGGGGTAAGGGTCGAGCGCCAGGCCCGACCACGCGGTGACCGCCCGGCCTCCGGGCTCGGTGACCGACGCCTGCACCTGGGCGCGCAGCCGCGCGGGAGGGAGCCCGTCGACCTCAAGCGTCTCCTCGAAGGCCGCCTCGCCCGCCTCCGTCAACTGGGCCTTCGGCAGGCTCTTGAACCCGCGCTCGTAGCTGCGCTCCACATCGCCGAACGCAAAGCCCTCCCAGCCTTTGGGGGCGAACGCGCAGGGCGAGAGCAGGATATTCGCCTGCGCCCACAGCCCTGCGGCGGGCTTGCCGAACAGATGCTCGGCGCTCACGGAGAAGGCCACCTTCTCGCCGACACGGGCCGCCTCGGGCAGACCCTGGACCTTGACCCGTATCTGGGGCGGCACGAACGACTCCAGCAGCACGCTGTGCGCACCCAGCGTGGCACCGTCGCCCGGCAGGCACAGCTCAACCGTATACCGGCCCGACGGCAGGTACTCCGGCATCGGGACCTCGGCGGTCACCACACCCAGCGCGTCGGGCATCAGCGGCAGCGTCGCCTGGCGCCGGCCGTCGGGCTTGGTCACCCGCAGCGACACCGGGAAAGGCGCGGGCGGACGGCCGTCGGACAGCCGCAGCAGCGCCTGCACGAAGACCGTCTCGCCGGGGCGGTAGACACCGCGGTCGCTCAGTACGAACGCCTCGCTCTGGCCTTCGCCGAGGTGCCTGCGCTGCGCCAGCTCGCGCTGCTCGACCTCGTTGAGGCCGGTAAGCGGCAGGATCGTGAGGTCCGCATCCCCCTCCGTGCGGGCGAGCAGCAGGAACGGCTCGCCCGCCGACGCCGCGTGCTCCAGACGCGCCAGCCCCTGCGCGTCGCTCACCGCAGTCGCCAGGCAGGCGTTGTTCGGCGCGAGCAGCTCCACGCGCGCCCCCTGGACCGGAAGCCCCGTCCGCAGCGACGTCACCCACACCGCCGTCGCGCCCTCCTCGGCGCGTGCGCTCAGCCCCAGGTCCGTGACACACACGAGCCTGCTGACCGACTCCACCTCCGGCGCCTCCAGCTCCAGCAGGTAGACCCCGCGCGCAGGCGTCAGGCCGTAATCCCCCAGGCGCAGCAGCAGGCGCTGCACCTGGTCGCGCGCCGCGCCGGCCAGCATGTTCGTGCGCACCACGGCGCCAGCGGTCAGCGACTGCGCCATCTGGGCCGGGGTCGAGGCCCACATGCCCTCATACCGGCCCGCCTCACGCATCGCAAAGAAGAGCAGGTTCTGCGGCAGCACCCGCGAGACCGCGCTCACCACATACGGCGCGTTCACCGCCTGCACAGGCACGCACAGCCCGCCCTCCGGCGCCAGGTAACGCCCCTCGACCGCGACCGACAGGCTCGGCTCGCGCCGCGCGATCCGCACGGTACGCCGGACCTCCCCGTCGAGGCGCAGGCCGCGCCGCGAGCGCAGCCCCTCGCGGAAGATCAGGGTATACTCGACACCCGGCTCGAACGGCCCCGAGAGCTGCAGCCCCTCGCCCCAGCGCGCGGGCGAGACCGTCAGCGCCACAGGCGGCTCGCAGGCGACCAGCCCGGCCACGTCCGCGACCTCCACCGGCTGCGTGAAACGGGCCCGCACGGTCGGGTCGCCGAACGACGGGGTGTCGGAGGAAAGGTCCGAAAGCTCGAACTGCGGGTCGGCCTTGACCTTCACAACATGCGTACGGACGGTCGGGCCTGCCCCCCCTGTCACGTTGGACCTCACGCCCGCCGCGACCGTCAGCTCCAGCCCCTCCGTGCCCGCCGGGACCGTCGCACGCAGCACGCCGACGTTGCGCGGGTACTCCACCCGCAGCGTGCTCTCGACCTCCTTCCCGCCCGCCGCCGTCAGGCGCACGCGGCCCTCCAGCGACGTCGCGTCCAGCTCCTCGCTGAAGAAGAGCGCCAGCGTCAGCTCGCGCTCCTCCGTGAACGAGCGCTGCACGACCCGTTCGAGCGCGAGCGCCTTGCGCTGCGCCGCGCCGGGCGCCTCATCCGGGTCGGCCGGACAACAGGGACACTCCTCCTCGTCGGGCGGCAGGCTGAGCGAGGCGGCCCACCACCACCCGCCCGCGTTCAGCAGCAGGACACAGACGGCGAACCAGAGACGGCGGTTGGAAAGAAACGACTTCATGACGCGGACCTCCACAGGGAGACGCGGGACGGCCGGCCAGGACGAGAGGGGTATCCGCCCGGCGCGCTTACGGCGCCGTCGCGGCACCGCCAGAGGCAGGGACCAGCTCCCCGATGACATCTAAGATACGTGCGGACTCAAAGAAGCACGGATGCTCTTTATCTTTGACCAGCTCCTTCATGAGCGGGTTCTTGATCTCCTCAGGCCGGTTGAGCGCGTCGCTGAAGATCGCGTCCAACACCTCCGCGTTCTCGGCCTTATCGAAGAGGATGCCGTAGAGCACCGGGAACTGCTCGTCCTGGAAGAGGTTGAGCGAACGGCGGATGCCGTCCATCTGGTCCGCAGGGTCGAGCGCGTCGAACGCCTCTTTCACACGGCGGGATGCCTCCTCGTCAGGCGGCCCCTCACGCTCCGCCAGCCGGTCGACCAGCGAATCCCACGACGCGACCGCCCGCTCGCGCGCCGCCGTAACCTCCTCGGCCGACTCCCCTTCGGAAGCCTTCCCTGCGACCTTTTCGGCCGACGCGTGCCCCGCACGCTCCTCCGGCGACGCTTCGGCGGCCGCGCCGCCCGCCTGTGCCCGCACCGCCCTGGCCGCACCGCCCGCCGCCTGCCGCACCCCCGCCCGCTCGGCCGGAGCGGCCCGCGCCGACACCGGCGTGCCGTCCCCCGCGACGGCCGGCTCAGCCGGCCCCCGCGACGGCATAAAAGTCCTCACGACCAGCGTCACCGCCAGCAGCAGAAGCGCGCCCGCAAGTATCCGGTTCCGATTCATCGTGATGGCGCACACTGTACGCTTTCCGACACGCGCCGACAATCTGAAAACGTCACGCCCTTTCAAGAAGTCCGCCTTCATCCACATTGACAGCCTAAAGGGGAAAGGTCTATAGTCAGACAGTTGTGTTTAAGGAGGTTTTTACATGAAAATGTCCGTCCCTGTGTGCCTCACCGCGACGCTCACGCTCCTCGCTGCGCTCCGAGCCCAAGCCGACCTGCTGTATTATGACGGCCAGACCGCCGAAAGCGCCTACGTCAACACGACACACGCCACGCAAAGCCTGCGCTACACCTACGCAGGCGGCAGGCGCACGATGCCCGTCAGCGGCGGCAAGCGCGTGGCCTACGGCGCGGGCGACCCCACCGGCAACGACTACCTCGACCTCAACCCCACCGCCGGCAGCGTCTGGGGCACGGCCAGCCTGTTCGACGCCGCCTCCGGCAAGATCGGCGGCGGCGGCGTGGAGGGCGTGCTGTACGTCAGCTTCCTGATCCGCGCCCGCGTGGAGTCCAACGGCTCTTCAGAGAACAAGGGTGTGACGCCGGGCGGCCGCTACTGCGGCTTTGACCTCTACCGCGACTCGACCGGCGTGCTCGGCATGGGCAACCACTGGAGCGCCTGGGCCTACAGCATCTACGGTTCGGGGCCGGGTGACCAGGATCTGAAGGACGAGTCGGGCGGCACCACCTGGATCAACGTCGACCGCAACGTCCACCTGCTCGTCGCGCGCATCGCGTTCCACGCCAACGCCGCCGACGACATCGCCGTCTGGCTCGACCCCGTCCCCGAGGACGGCGACACGCAAGGCTTCCCCATCCGCCGCTATATCGCCTCCGCCAAGGGCGACTTCAGCTTCAACCGCCTCGCCTACCGTTGCGGCAACATCCCGGACCTCACAGCCACCGAGTTCGACGAGGTGCGCCTAGGCACCGACTGGGCCAGCGTCACCCCGGGCGCCGACTCGACCTACGCGCTGTGTTACGACGGGCAGCGGGCCAGCTCCACCTTCGTGAACACGAGCTTCGACCCGACCGGCCTGACCTACACCCTCGCCAACGGCCAGACCCTGACGGTCACCGGCGGCAAACGTGTCGCCCCCGGCTCCGGCGACGCCGGCACCGACACGCTCCCGCTCTCCCCCGCCGCCGACAGCGTGTGGGACACGGCCGGCCTCTACGACAGCGCCTCCGGACTGGTCGGCGGCGGCGAGGTCAGCGCCACGCTCTACTTCAGCGCGCTCGTGCGCTCGAAGTACGGCGCCACCAGCTCCACCGAAGCCAAGACCGGCGCGGAGCCGTACGGCATGGAGGCGTTCGTCCAGCTCAACCGCGCGGGGCTGAACAATCTGGGCGCGCTCGGCCTGGGCAACGGCTGGAACCAGCACGCCTACAGCATCGGCGGCGTCTTCGGCACGGCCGACCTCGTCCAGACCAACGGCCTGAACTACGTCGGCGTCAACACCGCCCCGCGCCTGCTCGTGGCCAAGGTGACCTTCCGTCACAACGCCCTCGACCAGGCCACCGTCTGGCTCGACCCCAACCCCGACCACGGCGACAACCAGGAGTGGACGGTGCGACGCGCGACGGTCAACGGCGACTTCAGCTTCGACCGCCTCTCCTACCGCGCGGGCAACATCCCCGACCTGAACAGTTGGGACTTCGACGAGGTGCGCTTCGCCACCGACTGGACCGGCCTACTCGGACTGCCCCCTCCCGACTGGAAGGGCACGATGATCCGCGTCGAATGACCGCCCTTACCGGTACTGCAGCAGCAGCCCGCGCCACGGCGTAACGTCGACCAGGCGCAAGACCTGCACCAGCGCGCCGTCGCGCGTGATCGGGCCGCCGCTGTCCGCCGCCAGGCTCACCCAGACGCCCTCGTCGTAGAGCGACTGGCCCGAGCGCGGCTCGGGCCACAGGTAGGCCTCGCTCTCACTGGACGCGAGGTCCCGCACGTTATACAGCCGCTCGGCGCGCAGCCCCAGCAGCGCCCACGGGCCGCGCAGGTCGTACGTCTCGCTCGCCGCCGCATGCGCCTCGTCGAGGATCAGCGCGAACGCCAGCACCACGTCGTTGCTCGGCGACGGTCCCGCGCCGCCCTTCTCCACCTTGGCCGCCGCAAGGATCTTCGGGTTGTCGCCGCCCCCCTCCCTGCGGCTGAGGAAATAACGGTTGGGGCTGCGCAGGGCCGCACTCGCTAAGCGCGCCCCGTTCACACGCCCGTACCACTGCTCGAGCCCCGCCGAGTAGGCGGGCGGCGTCTCCCAGAACGTCGCCTGGTTCCACTGCTTGAAGTGCGGGACATACTTGCCGAAGTTCAGCTCGAAGCGCGCGAAGCCCTGATCCGCTCCGCCCGTCGTGCCGGTCGCCGGCACGATCCCGCGCTCCTGGCCGTAGAAGAGCATCGGCAGACCGTCGATCATCACGTTACAGCCGTAACGCGACGCGGTCCGCCACGGGTCGGCGAACGGCATCTCCTCGTCGTGGCTGGTCAGGTTGAGCAGGATCGCGCCGCCGTCGTAGGTGCTGCGGCGGCCCTCGTACGCCTCGCGGAACTGCGCCGTCGCGGTCATCGTCTTGAAGGCGAACACGATGTTCTCGTTCAGGATATCGAACTGCCGGTTGGAGCGGCGCCCCGGCTCGCCGCCGTCGAGCGTCTCCGCCATGAACACGAAGTTCCACTTGAGCCGCCGCGTGTGGTTGATGAAATACTCCCAGAACTGCGGCGGCAGCCCCTGCCCGAAATCGCACCGCAGCCCGTCGATGCCGAGGTCGTCCTGCGCCGCGTCGGCCCCGTTGACACACGGGTGGCCGGTCCTGGCCAGCCAGAAGTCGGCATAGTAGGCGACGTACCGCCAGAGGTCTTTCACGTCCGCGCTCATGCCCGCGTGGTCGTACCCGTCCTCCTCGCTCTTGTAGGCGTCGTTGTCCTCCGGGTTGTGGCGCACCAGCGCCGAGTAATTGCCGAAGTACAGCTCGGCCACATCGGGCCATTTGCCGAAGTCGCCGCGGTCGGGCGCGGTCGCGAAGTCGTTGTCGTAGGCGTCGATGTAGCGCGTGGCAGGCGCGCCGTAGTCGGTCATGCGCGCGTACCAGCCTGGACGCGTCAGGCCGATCCGCCCGTCCGCGTCCGCGCAGAGGCCCAGCGCGACGCCCCCCTGCCCGTATTCCGCGTCCCAGGCGGTGTGGTTGAACACCCCGTCGAGCATGATGTGGACGCTCCCGGCCGGCCCGCTGTGGCCGTCGCAACGCGCGACGAAGTTCGTGAACTCGACCAGCGCCGTCGCCTCCGTGCCGTCCGCGCCCAGCCAGCCGGACACCGCGAAGGCGTCGCGCGTCGCATACGGGCTACCGGGCGTGAAGCCGTCCGGGTTGCCGCGCGTTGTGGCCGCGTTCGGATGGATCGGCTGGAGCCAGAGGCAGTTGGCGCGCAGCAGGTCGAGGTGCCCCAGGTTGAACTTGCCGTTGCCCGCGTCGGTCAGGCTCGCGAAGGTGCTGCGCCCGGCGGCGTCAGGGGCGGTCGCGTTGACCGTCAGCGGATTCAGCTCGTAAAGCGTCAGCGCGAGCGCCTTGGCCGGCGACACCACCACCGCATGGTCGCGGGCGCCGCCCTCGCCGTACCAGCGCCACGCCGTCGGCCCCTGCCCCGCTGTCTTGTGGCGCGCCGTCAGACGGTAGGCGCCGCACCGGGACACCCGCCCCGTCCACTCGTACACCCCGCCGCCCAGCGCCGCCATCGGGAAGGCCGTGAAATAGGCGCCGGCGTCATTGGTGGAGATCAGGTTGCCGTCCGGCGGGCAGATCCCGTCCGCGTAACCGTCGCCGGTCACGAAGGCGTTGGTGTAGTCGACGTCCGCGTAGTCGCGGCGGTCGAGGTTGCTGAACACCTCGGCGCACACCACGTCTTGCGCCGAGAGCGCATAGCGCACCAGCACCGCATGACGGTCGCCGGCGCGCTCGTCGCAGAAGAACTTGGAGGTCGTGTAGTCCGCGTCGCGCCAGCTCGCGCCGCCGTCGGTCGAGACGCGCAGCGGCGAGGCCGCCGTATAGCGGTAATGGGCGCCGCCGTTGCTGTCTCCGCGCAGCGTGCAGAGGTCCGGCTCGGCGGCCACCGCGCCGTAAGGCAGCGTGGAGGTCAGCACATAGTAGGCGACCGCCGTGCCCTGCGGCTGGCCGGGTATCACCGCGGTGTACGTCGTGCCGACGCCGCCAGCCGCCGTCACCGTGGCGTGGGCGAAGCCGTCCGTGCTCCACCGCACGTAGACCCGCTCCTGCGGCGAAGGCGCCGCCGTCGTGGTGACCGTCACCGTCACTGCCGCCGCCCCGCCGCCGCGCCCGTGATCGTCCGCCACCGCCGCGATGCCGACCGGCGCCGCGTCGGTCTCCATCACCACGAAGCTGCGGTTCCACCACGTGTCGTTGCCTTTCAGCCGGAACGTGTAGTGTTTCGCGGCGTCGGCCGTCAGCGTCAGGTTAGGGCCGCCATCCTTGCGCGCCTCGCCGACGTTGGCGTTCGGCAGCGCGGCCGTGCCCGCGCCCAGCCAGCCGACCGCGCCGTCCGCGCTTTGGAACTTGAACTCGGCCGGCGTCCCGCCGACGCCCGTCACCGTCAGGGCGCTGTACAGGCCGCCGCCGAACGCCGTGTCGGCCGACAGCTCCCAGGAGCCCCACCCGTTGAAACTCCCGCGCAGCGCGGTCCCCGCCTGCGCCACGGCCGCCACGAACAGCGCCGCGACCGCCCCCAGCACCCAACCGCAGGATCTCCGCATCCGGCACCCCCTTTCACGTCCAGACAGCCTATCCCTTCCGCTTCCGCCTGTCCGCACGCGCGGCACCCGGCCCGGGCTCCTTGAGCGGGAACCGGTCGAGCGAGCCCTCCCACGCGGCGAGACGGCGCTCCAGGTCGCGCAGCCGATCCGCGTGGGCCGCCTCCTCGGCGAGGTTGACCAGCTCGCCAGGGTCGGCGCGCAGGTCGAAAAGCTGCGTGACCGGGTCATCCTGATAGGCGATGTACTTGTACTCCGGCGTGCGCAGCATGCGGCCGCCGCGCTGCGCCTCCGCCACGAGGAACTCGCGCCAGGGCGTCGCCGCGCGCCCTTCCAGCAGCGGGCGCAGGCTGAGCCCGCGCGCCTGGGGCAGCCCCGCGACGCCCGCGAAATCGCAGAGCGTCGGCGCGACGTCGAGACCCGACACCAGGTGGCGCGTGTCGCGGAGGCCGGCCTGCACGCGGCCCGGGCAGGAGACGAGGAACGGCACGCGCGCGGCCTCGTCATAGAGGAACATCTTCGAGGTCAGGCCATGCCGCCCCAGGCCGTCGCCGTGGTCGGAGGTCAGGATCACCAGCGTCTCTTCGGCCAGTCCCGCATCGTCCAGCGCGTCGAGCACGCGTCCGACCTCGGCGTCGGCCATCTCGACCATCCGGTCGTAGTTCCAGAGGTACCAGCGCCAGTGTTCCGCGGTCCACGCGGCGCGCGCACCGCGCTCGCTGCGCCGGTTCCTGACCAGCAGCGGCTCGCGCTCGCAGTGGCCGTGGTTGGCAGGCAGCGGCGGCAGCTCCGCAGGCGGCGGCCCGAGGCGCGTGCGCGTCTTGCCGTCCGAATGCTCGAAGACCCAGTAGCAGCAGTCGTGCGGCTGCAGGAACCCGACATTCAGGAAGAACGGCCTGTCGGCCGCCGTGCGCGCGCGCAGGAAGCCCTCGGCGGCGCGCGAGACCGCGCCGTCCGTGACCTCGCCCACGCCGGAGCCGGGTGTGAGCACGCGGAAGCTCTGGGTGAAGGGGCGGCCGGTGACGTGCCACTTGCCGGCGTAGGCCGCGTCGTAGCCGCGCGCCGAGAACCACTGGCCCAGGTCGGGCATCGCCGGCGCAAGCGGCCACTGGTCGTTCATGATCACGCCGTTCTCGGAGGAGGCGCGGCCCGTGTACCAGCAGGCGCGCGCCGGACAGCAGACCGGGTTGGCGGAGTAGGAGAGGCTGAAGGAGGCGCCCTGCGCGGCGAGACGGTCGATATTCGGTGTGCGCACATGCGCGCACCCGAAGGCCGACGCCTCCTCCCAGTACCACTGGTCGAGGTGCATGAAGAGCAGGTTGGGCGGCCGCCGCTCCACGGCAGCGGGCGCCTGCTGTGCCGCGAGGGCCAGGCCGAGGCCGCCCACGCCTGAGGACTTGAGGAACGTACGTCGGCTCACGTCGCGCGCGCTCATGCGGCACCTCCGTTCGCCGACGTGTCGAGCAGGTAGGCGCGCTGGCCTCCGGCGGCGAGCACCACGCGGTGCTGCGCGTCCAGCCACCAGCGCCACGGCAGCACGCCGCGCCCGGTCTGCTCGAAGACGTGCAGCACGAGCGTCCGGCCGTTCAGCCCGACGCTCTGCGGCCCGATATAGGCAAGCCGCTGCTCCGGCTTGTGGAGGTCAAGTTCCTCGAAAAGGTCGAAGGTCAGCGCCGAAGACACTTCGAACGGAAGGCGCGGCAGCGCGGCGAACAGGTTCCAGAAGCCGGTCCACCGCACCGGCGCGGGACGGCGGCGCTCCCGTGCGCCTTTGTGGACGATCTCCTGTCCTTCGACGCGTCCGGCGCGCGTCTGGTCAAGCTCGCCCGGCTTGAGGTTGGCCTGTTTACCGGAGAGCCAGCGGATGCCGAGCGTCCAGCTCTGCGGCGTCAGCAGGGCGTCGGCGGCGCAGCGCATGTCGGCGGCGTAGGTCGGCGCGGAGAAACCGGCCGCGACCGTCTCCACGGCGCGCAACGCGACCGTGTCCGCCCCGGGCTTCTGTGTCACGGTCAGCGCCCCGGCCAGGCCTCCGCCGGGCGCGCCGTCGCGCTCGGGGATCAGCGCGTGACGCGCATACTTCAGCGTCCACGCGGCGGCGGGCTCGAACACGCCCTGGGGCGGCGTCCAGGCGTCGAGGCGCGCGCCCAGCGCGGCCCAGTCACGGGGTAGGTCGGACATCGGTGCGCTCCTCGCTGTGGGTTCAGGATCGGCTCAACCGGGAAACGTCAGCGCGCGGCATTCATTGCGCGTTCGGGGGAGTATAGCAGGTCCGCCAGCCAGGTTACCTTAAAATCCGCTTCTCCAGCTCAGCGCCTGCTCCACGAGACGCCTTGTCAGGGCCGGCTGGGCGGCGCTCAGGTCACGCTCCTCGTTCGGATCGGCCGCCAGATCGTAAAGC
The DNA here is from genome assembly GCA_022704145.1 of Verrucomicrobiota bacterium. Classification (GTDB taxonomy): domain Bacteria; phylum Verrucomicrobiota; class Kiritimatiellia; order RFP12; family UBA1067; genus JAKJGY01. Next base: position 7,486 of record JAKJGY010000031.1, on the reverse strand, counting down.
TGCGCCTCCGAGCCGTCGGCATTGACGAGCGCCTTCCAGTCGCCCTCGCGGACGGCGACGCTGGGACTCCGGTCCCGTCCTTTCGGATACTTAAAGGCCTTGTCGTTACGTCCGTACTCCCAGTAGAGGGGCTTCGTGCGCCGCACCGCCTCACCGCGCCAGGCCGCGCTGACGTCCTCCCCGTCGAAGGCGACGCCCCGCGGCAACGGCACGCCCGCAACGGCACAGAAGCTGGGGAAGAGGTCCACCGCGCTCCACACGGTCTGCCGGTCCACCCGCCCCCCTGCCGCATGACCGGGCCACCGGACCACACACGGCATGCGGATCCCACCCTCGTAGAGGCTCAGCTTTGTCCCGCGCAGGCCGCCCGCGCGCGCCCCCTTGAATGACGGCAGCGGCCCGTTGTCGCTCGTGAACACAATCAGCGTGTTCGTCGCGAGGCCAAGCTCGTGAAGCCCTTCGAGCAGGCGGCCGATCTGACGGTCATACTCGGCGAGAACGCCCCGGAAGTTTTCCGGGCTCTCCCCCTTCGGCACATCATCCGCCGGAACCCACGGCGTGTGCGTGTCATCCGGCCAGATGTTGACATAACAGGGCGTGCCCCTGTGCCGACGCAGGAAGTCGAGCGCCTTGTCCACGAAGAACGCCGTCCGGTCCCAGCGCTTGACCGTATCCTGGGGTGACCAGATCCAGTCGGTCGCGGTGATGTCGGGATGCGGGTCAGGGCTTTCCCAGGTGGAGGCATACTCATCAAACCCATAAGCCGTGATGGGGGGCGCGTCGGACACGTCGCGGCCGCCGCCCATATGCCACTTGCCGAAGTGGCCGGTCGCGTAACCGGCGCTCTTGAGCCGCCGTGCGACCGACGGCGCCTTCACGTCGAGGAAGTCAGCCTGCCCGCACGCGCGGTTGCCGTCGCGCGTCTGCAGATAGCTCGTGATCCGCCAACGCGCAGGAAACTGGCCCGTCGTGCATCCGACCCGTGAGGGCGAGCAGATCGGCGACGCGCTGGTGTACTGCGTAAAACGGATGCCCTCGCGCGCCAGCGCGTCGATGTTGGGCGTCGGAACGAGCGACCCGCCGTTACAGCCGAGATCGCCATAGCCCATGTCGTCGGTGAGGATGAAGACGATGTTGGGCTTCCCTGCCGCGAGCCCGGCTCCACACCTCAAAGCAAGCGCCAGAAAGATCGTGAAGGCCGCTCTCATAGTCCCTTTGCCTTGCGCCTCCCGGCCCCCTTCTTTCTGGCATTGCCTTCATCCGGGTAAGGCGTCACCTGCGCGCGCAGCGCCCAGGCCTCCCACTTCGCGGCCAGCTCGCGCACCTTGTCCGGCTGCGCGGCGGCTAGGTCGCGAAGCTCCGTCCGGTCAGCCTTCAGGTCGTAGAGTTCCCAGGCGCCTGCGCGCCTGCGGCGGACCAGCTTCAGGTCGCCCGCGCGGACGGCCGCGTTGCCTTCGTGCTCCCAGTAGAGCGCATCCCGCTCAATCGGGCGGTTGGCGAAGGCGCCGACCAGGCTCTTGCCCTCCATCGGCAGGATGTCCTGCCCCCTGAAGGTCTGCGGATAGGCCGCGCCGCCGACCTCCACACAGGTGGCCATGATGTCGATCAGATGCGCGGGCTGCGTACGCCACTGGCCCTTCGCCGCGATGCCGGCGGGCCAGTGCGCGATCAGCGGCGTGGCGATGCCCCCCTCATGGTTGAAGTGCTTGAACAGGCGGAAGGGGGTGTTCTCCACGAAAGCCCAGCTCATGCCGCAGAACCAGTCGGAACCGCCTTTCGAAGGATCGCCCACGGTCTTGCCCTTGGGCCCCGCCTCCGCGTTGCCGCCGTTGTCGCTCATAAACAGGATCAGCGTATCGTCAAGCACGCCGCGCTGCCTGAGCCCGGCGACCAGCTCGCCCACCGCCCGGTCCATGCGATGCACCACCGCCGCATACGTGGCCATGAGGTGGTCGAAGCGCTCGCGCTCCTCAGCCGGCACCTCCTTCCAAGCCTGCACCTCTGCGGGCCGCGGCGACTTGGCCCAGGCCTTGTCGATCAGCCCCAGCTCGAGCTGGCGCGCATACCGCGCGTCACGGACCGCGCCCCAGCCCGCCTGATAGCGGCCGCGGAATTTCGCGATCTCCTCGGCAGGCGCCTGCAGCGGGAAATGCGGCGCGTTAAAGCAGAGGTGCAGGTAGAACGGCTTCTTTTCCGCGAGCGCCTCGTCGATGAACCTCAGGCCGAAGGCGGCCCACAGGTCGGTCGAATACCAGTTGCGCGGCAGACGCGGGTCATCGTTCGCAAGCGCCTCGCCGTTCAGGAAGAGTTTCGCCTTGGGCGAATCGGCATAGTAAAAGCCGCCCGCCGCAGCGCTCAGGCTACGGTCGAAACCGCGGCCCCAGGGCGTGACGCCCGCGTTCTGTCCGACGTGCCACTTCCCGCTCATAGCCGTAAAGTAGCCCGCAGGCTTAAGCACCTCGGCGAGGGTGACGCACCGGTCGTTCAGGCGGCCCTGGTAGCCCGGCGCGCCTTTGTCCTCGGTCATATGGCCGACCCCCGCCTGATGCGGATAGAGCCCCGTCAGCAGCGAGGCCCGCGTGGGACAGCAGCGCCCCGTGTTGTAGAACTGCGTGAACTTGAGGCCGCCGCTGCCGAGCGCGTCAAGATTCGGCGTCGGTATTTCGGAGCCGTAACAGCCCAGGTCCGAAAACCCCATGTCGTCAACAAGGATCACGACGATGTTGGGTTTGCCCACAGGCGCAGCCAGCGCCCCCAGGCACCCGCACACGGCCACGCAGAAGGACACGAGTCTGATCAGTCTCATAAGGCCTCTCGCTTCCATGACACACCGCCTCCTGCGCGCCCGCACGGTCACACAAGAAGCGGCCCCCTCGGGCTGCGGCCGGGCCTCTACGGGCGCCTGTCTGAGCGCCCCACCCCTGTACCACGCCTTTTAACATCAATGAGAGTAGCAAAATATACGGCGCGCATCAAAGGCGGACAACCTGCCCCCTAACAGCGGGAGTTGCTCGAAATGGTTCACGAGGGAATCTGGGCGGCTTGTTGGCGCAAAGAGAAGGTGAGAAGGAAGCGGCTAACATCGGGGTCGGGGTCGGTATCGCTATCGGGGTCGAAAGGGGATAGGTATGGCATTTGGCCACGAGAAACTGGACGTCTATCGCGCCGCAATCGATTACGTGGGCTGGGCGTACCGGTTTTGTGAGACGCTGGCCGGGCACCGCAACGCGAAGGACCAACTGCTTCGCGCGTCGCAGGCGATTCCCCTGAACATCGCGGAAGGCAACGGAAAAGGAACCGACGGCGACCGGCGGCGCTACTTCGAGAGTGCACGGGGTTCGGCGCTGGAATGCGGCGCGATGACCGCAGAGGAAAACGAGAAGGCCAAGGCTCTGCTCGACAGGATCGTGGCGATGCTCACGAAACTCGGCCAGCGGGGATATGCGGTTCACGAAGAGACGGAAGAGTACCGGACAAAGCAGACCGACCCCGATACCGATACCGACCCCGACACCGAGAGACAACCATGACCGCCAACAACGCGGTGGAGGCGACGGGATACCGCCGCCTCACCGCTGGCGGACAAGCAACCTCTGCGCCTCAGCGCCTCAGCGGGAGCTAAGCTTGTTCCCGTATTCCAGCTTGGTATGCGGGCCCTGCCCGCTTAGGAACGGGAACGCTAGTGCGATTGCGTGAGCATCCGCACCGGGCCGGACAGGCCGGACGGCATAAGCGGCGCGCCGGGATTCTGCAGCCGTCTGATGTTCGTGCGCGTCAGCCGTTGCTCCGGCGGCAACGCCTGGTCTCCAGCGACACGGTTGTACCAGAAGTTGACCACGCGCACCTCGACCTGATTGTCCCCAGGTTTGAGCGCCTGCGTGACGTCGACACGGAACGGCGGCGTCCATACGACGCCGCACGGGGTGCCGTTCACCCGCACCTCGGCCAGCTCGCGCACAAGGCCGAGGTCGAGCCAGACGCGCGCGCCGCCTGACGCGGGAAGCGGGCGCGCAATCCGCGCCGTCTGACGGTAAACCGCCGTGCCGGAGTAGTTCCGGATGCCCGGCTCCGTCCTCTGCGTCCAGTCTTGCAACGTCTCAAACACGACCGCCTTCTCCGGCCCGCCCCACGCCGGATCGAACGTCACCGTCCATGGCCCGCTCAGCGCGCACAGCTCGACCGGTGCCGTGCCCCGGCTCGCGTCTCGCGGACCGCGCCCTGCGGCTTCAGGCCCCCGTTCGCGGAAGACGATGAACTGCGACCCGCAAGGCGCGAACTCCAGCGGCACGCTCACATACCCGTCCTTCTGCTCCCACTCCGGCAACCGATGCCGAGCGCCGCTGACGGCATCCCACAGCTCCGGCACCTTGCCCGTTACACGAAACAGGCCGCGCGCCGAAATCGCGTTCGTCGAGCGATTCGCCACAAAGTAGATCTCGTCGGCTCCGTCCGTGCGATGGATGCTGTCCAGCGACGCCTTCAGCCCCTCAGGCGCTTCAAACGCGCAGTCCGGCCTCACGCCCTGCGCGAGCAGCACCTCGCGCGCCGTCCTGTCGCCCACCACCTTGCCGCCGCCCCACAAACCGTCCGCCAGCCGTCGGACTTCGGCGTCGGCCTGCGCGGCGTCGCGCAGCCCGCTGGCCCGCGTAGGCCTGACCGGGCCGACGACCCAAGCGCCCGCCCGCGCCCACGCGTCCACCTTGCGCAACACGGGCAGAGAGATCTCCGCACGCGGCGGGAGGGTCAGCACGCGGTAGCTCACGCCGTCCGGCAGCACGAAGCGGCCCGCGCGGTAATCGACGCGCGTCAGCAGCGCCTCCTCGCTGACCACGTCATAGTCGAAGCCGGGCAGGACGCCTGCGGGGTCGGTGCGCTTGTGGCGCGCGAAGTTCGGCACATGGTCGCCGATATAGACCAGCACATCGGCGACGGGCCGTCCGCGCTGCAGCAGGGCCTGACAGCGGTTGATATAGCTGAAGAAGGGCTCCGAGAAGCCCCACCAGGTGACGTTCGGGTTCAGGTGCGTGCCCGCGAAATACTGCTGTCCGGGAAGGCCCTGCTCCTTGGGCGAGCAGACGAACGCATGCCAGACGAGCAGGTTCAGGCCCTCACAGCACGCCTGGTCGAACGCGGGCTTGAGGTTGTCCCAGAGCGTCTCCTGCCAGTTCGGGCCGATGGTGGTGAACCCTTCGGCCAGCACGAGTTTCCGTCCGTAGGTGTGGGCCGCGCTCGCGGGCTGCTTGACGAAGTAGCGGTTGTCGTCGCCCTGGCGATGCCGCCAGGACCACGCCCAGAACTCGCTCATCGGCGCGTCGTTGAAGCCGAGGCACTGCTGCGCGTCGATCGGCACGGCGTGCGGGCCGCCGCTCTCGGGATGGATCGACAGCCCGTGCGCATGCGCAAGATCGCGGAATAGCTGGTAATGGTTGGCGATCGCGAGATCGCCGATGGTGCGGCGGAAGTCATGCAGGAAGCGGTTGCTGGCCTCGCGGCTCTCGACGATCTTGCCTGCGACCGTCGGCAGCCACGGCAGCAGGTCGTAGCCGCGGCGCTGGAGAAACTGCGCGCGCAGGCTCGGCGTCCAGTTGGCGACCTCGACCTCCCAGCTATCGGTGTGCAGATACTTAAGGGTGGTGCCCGCGAGCGGCCCGGCGTCCGCAATCAGCGGGGCGACCACAGCCTCCCAGTAGCGCCGGAAAGCGCCGTCGTCGAAGGGGTCGAGCGCATATCCCTCCCACCCCTCGCTGCACGTCGAGACGCGGCAGTGGTCGTTCAGCGTGACACCGAAGCGCAGCACCGTCCAGACACCTTCCGGCGCGGCCCACGCCAGCCGGCCGTCCGGCTGGAGGCTGGCCGTCAGGTCGAGCACGGCGGCAGACGCCGTGTCGGCCTCTCCCGGCTGCTCCGCATGTTCCTGGAAAAGCGGCGCGGAGTCCGGCGCGGAGAAGGGTGTGAGCGGCTTGATCAGCGCTTTCTGCATCTGGTTCTGCAGCGGGCGGCGGGCCTGCCTGTCGGGCCAGCTCCAGCCGGGCCCCGCGAGGCGTAGCTCCGCGACCTGCACGTTGCGGGGGTTGTCAGGGAAGCGCGGGTCATAGGCGCTCTTGGCGACCAGCCGCACCGCGCGGGCCTGCACGGGCGCCAGCTCGACAACCGTCTCGCCGTCCGGCCGGGCGACGAGCTTCTGCACCGTCCGGAAGGCCTTGCCGTCCTCCGAGACGCGCACCTCGCAGTCGCGCGGCCCGTAACCGGAGCGGCCGGCGAACGCGACGCGGGAGAGCGTGACCGGCGCCGCGAACTCAGCCGCCAGCCACTGCGGCCGCGCGGCGGTCGGGCCCTCGCCGGGAGTCGAGCCGGCCGAGACCCAGAAGCTGCTCTCCAGCCCGTCTGCGGCCAGTGCGGGCGGATGCGCCTGCTGCGACGAGCTGGCGAGCAGGACGGCGTCCGTTGCGGCGGCACCGTCAGACAGCCTGCGATACGCCAGCACGAAGAGGTCGCGGTAGAAACCGTCACGCCCCTGGGGCTGCGGCAGCGCCGCGCCGGACGCGCCGCCCTCCACGCGGGTCTCCGTCCACACGAGCTTCTTGGGCGCGTCCTCCGCGCGGACCATCGGCCCGCCAAGGTTCCAGCCGCTCTGGATGTTGAGGCTCATCTCCAGGCCGAGCCGGGAGGCCTCACGCAGGGTGTGCCGGTACAGTTCGCGCCACTCCGGCGAGAAGAAGGTCGGCCCGTGCGGCGCGCGCGCGTTGCCGTCCTGCGCCGAACCGTCCGCGTCGCAGATCAGCGCGCCGCCGAAGCCCTTGGCCGCCATCTCCTCCAGGTCGCGCGTGATCGCCTCGCGCGTGACATTGCCGTTGAGCCACCACCAGTAGGCGCGCAGACGCGCGTCCCGCGGCGGGCGCTCGAAATCCTCCTCCAGCGTGGCTCCGCCGCAAACGGCCGCCGCGAGCCCGAGCCCGACCCACAGATGCGAGACCCTCATGACCACCTCCCGTTGCCGGATACCGTACCCGTGTCGCCCCCGCGCCGTCAAATGCTTTTGCGCGGACATGCGTCCGTCCGGTTAAGACCGCGGCCCCGGCAGACGTATAGAGGGTGTGACAGGAAAGGAGACTCCCATGAATAAGACCGACAACACCCCGTTCCACACTGACCTGACCGACGCCGACTACCGCGAGGCCGGCTGGCTGCGCCGCCTGTCGCGGCTTCAGTACGGCCTGCGGCAGCCACGCGGCACCCGCGCCTTCAAGGAGGCCCGGATCGAGCTTCAGCGCCTCTCCGCGCCGCTCGCGGCCGTCCTGCTCCCCGCGCTGGCCGTCCTGCTCCTGACCCTGCTCCCCTCGGACGCTCACGACCGCGACCTCGAGGTGGGCATCGAGATCCTCAAGCCTGAGAAGATCGAGCCGCTCAAACCGCTCGACCCCGAGACGGCCGAGCACCCGCCCACCGAGAACCCCCAGCTTGACCCCGTCATCCTAGTCTCCGACCC
>JAKJGY010000198.1 GCA_022704145.1 Verrucomicrobiota bacterium | reverse complement strand
CCGCCCGCCAGCGCGTGCGCCACAGCCGACACCGTACCGTCGCCGCCGACCGCCACCACGCAGGCCCACCCCTCCGCAAGCCGCCCGGCGACGCGCCCGGCCGCATCGCCCGCCGCCACCTCCAGCAGCTCATACGCAAGGCCCGACGCGCCGAGCGCCTGCCCCAGCTCCTCCCGCAGCGACGCGCCCGCCGTCGGCGCCAGCACCACCAGCACACGCCGCTTCATTCGTCACCCCCTCCGCCCAGCCGCTCCCGCAGATGCCGCCGCGCGGCCTCACAGCACCGCCCCACCCCGGGGTCGTCGCTCAACGTCCCGAGGAACGCCTCGCGGAAGGCAAGCACCCGGCGCTCGCGGGCCAGCCGCAGCGCCGTCTCGGTCTGGAACCCGCCGTTCAGCCAGCCCACCTGGATGAGGATGAAGTCCGACAGGCTCCTGATCCAGCCGTAGCTGACGGTCTCGCCCGCCTCGACCGCCGCCATCACCTCCGGCGAGGGCGGGCCGTCGAGGCGCAGCCCCCACGCGATCTCAGGGTTCCGCTCCAGCGCGCCGTCCCGCACCGCCTCCTCCATCACACGGAAGATGTCGAGCTTGTCCGCATCGCGCACCAGATGCGCCAGCGCCGCCGTCGCGGCGTCCAGCGAAACGGGCAGCTCGCGCTTGTTGTGCGCCGCGACCGCCGCCAGCACCCGCTTGCGCTCCTCCGCCGCCAGGCCGTCAAGCCACCCGCCGCCGGACACGACCGCCACGCTCCGCACCGCGTGATCCACCGACCGCGCGTCCTGAAACGTCCCGAACTCGCGGAACTGCGAGAACCGCCCCACGTCGTGCAGCCACGCGCAGGCCTCACCCGCGACGCAGGCCTCCTCAGGCCACGCCTCGCCCGCCAGGATCAGCCGCGCGTCGTCCACCACGCGGCACGTGTGCTCCAACTTCAGCCGCAGCATCTCATGCAGCGTGCCGTCCGGCTCGCGGTACCCGTCCACATAGCCGTGGAAGCGCCGGGTCAGCGCGTCAAGCTGGTCGCGGGTCATAGGCGCTTCACAGGTCGATGACCGAAACCGTGTGGAACCCGTCGGCCTTGTGCGGGCCGAAGGTCAGGTCGATGTTCGAGACGTACACCTTGCTGCCGAGCCGGATGCACTCCGAGGGCGAGTCCAGCTCGCCCTTGAGCCCGTCGCACGGCGGGTTCTTCGCGACGAGCGCGGCCTGGCCGCTCTTGACGCACACGCGGACGATCGCGTTGCCCATAAAATCGGCGAACCAGAGCGACCCCTCGCCATCGTACTGCATGCCGTCCACACTCTCGGCGCACGCGACCGTCGTGAACAGCTTGCCCTCCTTCAGGCGGCCGTCCGCATCCAGCGTGACCTTCCAGATCTCGCGATCCCCGAAGTTCGCCACGTACAGGCTCCCCTCGCCGTCGAAACAGAGCCCGTTCGCGCCGACCTTGACCGGCCCGCGCGTCTGAAGCCGAAAGAGCACATGCGGGTCGTTCGCCGTGCCGTCAACCCTCACCGGGGCCTCGGCCTTCAGTTCAGACAGCCGGAAACGGTAGGTGCCGCTCGGCATCGGGTCGCCCTCGCCGAAGGTCGTCTCGTTCACATAGAGGCTGTCGCCCCGCGCCGCGATGCCGTTGGCCGCGTTCAGCCCGACCGCCACGGTCTCGACGCGCGCGGCCTTGCCGCCCTCGAACGCCACGCGCAGCACGCGCGACTTGCCCATGCCCTTGCCCGCCAGGTTCTGGTTGTCCGAGACATACAGGTTGCCGTCCGAGGCGAAGACCAGCCCCAGCGCGCTGCTCACGCCGGTATCGGGATGAGGCGGCAGATCGATGACCTTCACGATGCGGTCGTCCTTCGTGATCGTCGCGATGCAGCTCGGCCGTCCGCTCGAGGTGTTGTTGACGGAGAGCCAGATGGCGCCGTCCTTGACCGTCATGCCGTCGGGATTCCGGTACGCCGCGTCGAGCGCGATCCCCAGCCGCGGCGTCTTGAGCGCCGCGCCACACCCGCAGCCCGAGCCGCACGCCGGCCGGTCGCTCCTACAGCCCGCCACCGCCGCACCCAGCACCGCCGCACCCACCACTCTCATCAGACCTCGCATAACCGCCTCCCTTCCGAAAACCCTTTTTCGCACCTCGCTCCGTCACTCCCTCCGCCAGCCCGCCGCAACGATATACGCCGCGAACAGGAAGAGCGGGACCAGCCCCAACAGGTTGAGCGGAATCGCCATGATCTCATAATAGCGCCCGGCCAACTCATGCGCCTTCATAAGTCGAAACACTTCCGGCACCCGCCACCCTAACATGACCATGAACTGGAGGGCGAACGCCGCCACCAGCCAGAGCCGCGCCTTCAGCCGCGGCCACAGGAGGGCCAGCAGGATCAAGGCGAACAGCAGGATCGGATACAGCCACCCGATCGCCTCCCGGATCAAATCCCGCACCTGTGAGAAGTCGCTCATAACCCCTCCTTTAGATCGCCGCCCGCCAGCGCGGCAGGCTCACCACACCCCCCGCAGCGCGCCCACCGCCTGCAGATAACGCCCGTAACGCCGCGCGTAGACCTCGCCCCGCGCGGCGTTAGGCTCGTGGCGCCGCGCCACGCGCGTCATCGCCGCCACCGCCGCCTCGTACGAGGGGTACAGGCCCGCCGCCACCGCCGCCGCCACCGCCGCGCCGAGCGCGCCCAGCTCGGAGCCCTCCGGCACCTCCACCGGCACCTGCAGCACATCGGCGAACATCTGCGCCCAGACCGCGCTGCGCGCCGCGCCGCCCGTCAGCCGCACCACCTCCGGCCGCGGCCGGAACGCGTACAGCCGCTGCAGGTGGGTGTTGTGCGCGAAGACGCAGCCCTCGTAGACCGCCCGCAGCACGTCGGCGCGGGTGTGCCGGCTCGTCAGGCCCAGCAGACAGCCCCGGGCCGGATAGCCGACGTTCGAGCCGTACAGGAACGGCAGGAAGAGCGGGTCCTCCTCATGCGGCGCGAGGCCCGCCACCGCCGCGTCGGCCCAGCCGAGGACCGGCCCCGCGCCCGCCTGGAGGAGCAGCTCGCCCTTCTCCGCCAGGAACTCCCGCACGAACCACTCCAGGTTGCCCGCGCCGGTGGGGCTGCCCTCCAGCATCAGGTACCAGCCCGGGATGCTGTAGCACGAGGTCATGAATAGGCCGCGGTCGACCAGCGGCTCACGCGCGATATACTGGTTGTTGCCCCAGGTGCCCGCCACGATCACAAACTGACGCCCGTCCACACAGCCCGAGGCCAGGCCGCAGGCGTCGATATCGAACATCCCCCCGGCCACCGGCGTGCCGGCCGCCAGCCCGGTCTGCGCGGCGGCCTCGGCCGTCACGCGGCCGCAGAGGTCGGCGCTGCGCACCAGCGGCGGCAGCAGCCGCCGCATCTCCGGCAGGTCGAACAGCGCCAGCACCTCGTCGTCGTAGCGCTCCTCCACCACGTTCATGAGGCTGGTGCCGCTCATGTCCGTCAGCTCCATGCGCACCTCGCCGGTGAGCCGGAAACGCGTGTAGTCCTTGGCCATCAGCAGCGACGCCGCCCGCTCCACGCTCTGCGGCTCATGCTCGCGCAGCCACGCCAGCAGCGCGTTGGGCTGGGCCGGCCAGACGCACTGCGCCGTCTTGGGCAGCGCGCGCAGATCGACCCCCTCCTCCTTCCAGCAGGCCACGATCTCCGCCGCGCGGCTGTCCGTCGAGTTGATGCCGTTGCGCACCGGCCGGCCCTGTGCGTCAATCAGGTAGAGGCCGTTGCCGTGGCCCGTGCAGGCCACGGCCGCCACCTCGGCCGGATCGACGCCCGACCGCTCGAGCGCCTCGCGCACCGCCTCGGCCGTGCCGCGCCACATGGCGTCCATGTCGCGCTCCGACCAGCCCGGGCGCGGCTCCAGCACCTCCACCCGGCGCGACGCGGCCCCCCGCTCACGGCCGTCCTCAGTGAAGACCGCAGCCTTGGAGACCGTGCCGCCGTTGTCAATACCGACCAGATAACGCGCCATAACCGTTACGCCTTCTGCGCCTCAGCCTTCTTGGGGTTGAACAGCAACACCATCACAACCAAACAGACCAAGGAACACGCGAGCGTCACGAGCCAAACCTTATCCCAAGCTCCTTCAAGAAGCGTCACTTCCTTGCCCTCGACCATCTTTTTAACAGGTGCCGTAAAGTGGTTAATCAGCGCATTGTTAACAAACGTACCGATGAAAGAACCGACACCGAAGGCCATCAGCGCATAAAAGCCCTGCGCTTGTCCCTGCATGTCTGAAGACGCCGTCTTTCCGACATAAACCTGGCCCCCCACAATGAAGAACCCAAAAATGACACCGTGAATCAGGATGCCGATATAAACCAGCGCGGTCATGTCCCCTGCGGCGAAATAGTAGGCGGCATAACGGATCGTCAAGGCAACAAGACCCGCGACAATCGACCACTTCACGCCAAATTTACGCATGGCCCACGTGACGAGCAACATGCAGAAAACCTCTGCGGCCTGCCCGATGTAGGTCACGGCCGTCACCTGCTGGAACCCTTTGGAGGAGAGAAAATCACCCAGGAAGGCGAAATGGATGTTGAAAGGGATCATGGCCACCAATGTGACAAAGATAAAGACCGTGAAGTCCTTGTCTTTCAGCATGGACAGCGCACGCAGGCCTAACGCATCGACGACCGAGAACGGCTGCCCTTTTCCCCTGGGCGGCGTCGGCGGACACAGCAAGCCGACCAGCGCAGCCGCCACCGCCGCTCCCGCACCACAGTAGAAGGGAATGTTCGTGCCGTCGATCTTAACACCGAAAACCTTCATCGCCACCAAGCCGAACAATACGGACGCGACCCATCCGATGGTTCCGAACACGCGGATTTGCGGAAACTGCTCAGCCGGGCTGTTCGCCATCGCGATGGCTGCGGTCAGGCCCCATGTCGGCATGTAGAACAGCAACGCGACCAGCAGATAGATGAACACCTGAAGACCCGATGTCGCACGCGCGGCCATGAACAGCATCACCGCACAAATCAGGTTCGAAAGCGCGAGCACCTTCTCGCCGTTGAAATACCGGTCGGCGAACATCCCCATCAGCGGAGACGCCAGGGATCCCAACGCCATCGTCGACAGGATCCAAGGTTTCCACGAGGCCCAGCCCGGACCCTGATTGGTGACATAGGGCGCGAGAGCGGCCCAGAACACAGCGAACATCATGAACTGCAGGAACATCATCGCGCTCAGCTTGACGCGCGTCCCCATCGGCATCGTGGTCGACATATCGCTCCCCTCGCGTGGTTGTGCGGTACGGTCGGCACCGCCGGGCACCCTCCGTCCTACCGCCTGTAATGTTTCGCTATTATCAGCGGCCCCTCGTTGAATTGTCAATGCAAACCGTGTAGACTTGCGCGCATGGATATTTTGGTCACCGCAGGCCCCACGCGCGAACATCTCGACCCCGTCCGGTTCCTGAGCAACCGCTCGACCGGCAAGATGGGCTTCGCCATCGCGCAGGCCGCCGCCGAACGCGGCCACGCCGTGACGCTCGTGGCCGGCCCCGTGAGCCTCCCCACCCCGCCCGGGGTGACCCGCGTGGACGTGGTCAGCGCCCGCGACCTGCTGGCTGCGGTCGAACGGCTCCTGCCCGCGCACGCGGCCCTGGTCATGTGCGCCGCCGTGGCGGACTGGCGCCCGGCGGCCGCCAGCGCGCGCAAGCTCAAGAAGGCGGAGATGCGCCCCGTGCTGGCCCTGGAGCCCAACCCCGACATCCTGCGCACCGTAAGGCCGCTGAAAGGCGGACGTCTCTTCGTGGGCTTCGCCGCCGAGACCGGCGACCCGCTGGCCGAGGCGCGCCGCAAGCTCGCCGACAAGGGCCTCGACCTGATCGTCGCCAACGACGTCTCGCAGCCCGACGCGGGCTTCGCGGTCGACACCAACCGCGTCACCTTCCTCACGGCGGAGGAGCACGCGCCCGTCGCGCTGCCGCTCCAGAGCAAGCTGGACGTCGGCCGCGCGCTCGTCGCCTGGCTGGAGCGCCGCGCCGCCGCGGCCCCTCACTCCGCGAGCCAGGCCTCGCCCGAGACCGCGTGACCGCCCGGCCGCGCCAGCCACTGCGCCAGCAGCCCCGCCAGCGGCGCGGGCTCGAAGCCCGCCTCGGCCAGACGCCCGAGCGGCTGCCACCGGAAGCCGATCCACGCCTCGGCCGAGTCCACCGCCCCGCCAGGCTCCAGGCCGGGCAACGTCAGCTCGAAAACCAGGTTCACCTCCGCGTGCGGCTCGCCCTGCTGCAGGAAGGCGTGCTCGCAGCACCCTAAGAACCGGCCGACCGCCGCCTCGCGCCCCAGCTCCTCGCGGATCTCCCGCGCCAGCGCCTGCCGCGCCGTCTCGCGGAATTCGACATGCCCCCCGGGCAGATAGGCGGGCCCGCCCTTACGCCCCTGGCACAGCAGCACCTGCCCGCCCGCCACGCAGACCCCGCGCGCGATCACCTCGATGTTGGCCTTCTCGTACACCGCACCCTCCTCCCCCGGCGCCGCCCCGGCTACGCGCCGCGCGGCGCCGCCCCGCCCAGCCACTCGTTCTCGTCACGCCGCCCGCACGGCCACGGGAACGCGCCCAGCTCCACCAGCGCCTCGCCCGCCAGGAACAGCGAACCGCACACCACCACCACGCCGTCCGCGCCGGCCGCCCAGGCCCGCGCCGCGTCCAGCGCCCCGCGCAGCGACGCGCACGCCTCGACCTCGCCGAGCCCCGCCATCCGCATCACGCCCGCCACCCGGCCAGGCTCCAGCGCGCGGGGGTTGGCCGCCGCCACGGCCCACGCGCGCCGCACCGCAGGCGCCAGTTCGCGCAGGTGCCCGAGCGCGTCCTTGTCGCCGCAGAAACCCGCCACCAGCCCCACCTGGCCGCGCACGCCGCACCCCTTGAGCGCCCGACGCAGCGCGCGTGCGCCGTCCGGGTTGTGCGCGCCGTCGACGATCACCGGCGGCGCCTTCGCCGCCAACTGGAAGCGGCCCGGCCAGCAGACCGACTCCAGACCCTTCACGAACGCCACGTCCGGAATCTCCAGCCCGCACGCCGCCACCGCCTCCAGCGCCGCCACCGCCGCACACACGTTCTCGGCCTGGAACGCCCCGGCCAGCGGCAGCCGCACGCGCGGCAAGGCCCGCGCCGCCGTGGCCAGCCGCAGCGTCTGACCCTCCAGGCCCGCGCCCGA
>JAKJGY010000197.1 GCA_022704145.1 Verrucomicrobiota bacterium | reverse complement strand
CCCGCCACGCAGAAAGACCCGAACGAAGTCGTCGCCTCCGTCAACGAGACCCAGTACCGCCGCAAGGATCTCGACAAGGTCGTCGACGCCCTGATCCGCTCCCAGAACATCCCCGCTGAGCAGGCGGACGAGGCCCGCCGCTATTTCGAGCAGAGCGCCGTGCGCAGCTTCGTCATGAAGACCCTGATTCTGGGCGAGGCCAAGCGCCAGAACGTCACCGCCACCGACGAGGACCGCAAGGCGCAGATGGACAAGCTCGCGGAGAACCTGACCCGTCAGAACAAGACGGTCGACCAGTTCTTCAAGGAGTCCCCGCTCGGCGAGGAGGCGATGCGCGCCGAGTTCGCCGACATCCTCCTGATCGACAAGCTCCTGCAGAGCGCCGTGGTCGACAAGATCGCGGTCACCGACGAGGACGTGCAGAACGTGATCGGCGAGATCACCCGCAAGAACACCGAGATCGCCGAGAAGAACAACACGCTTGACGCCACCAACAAGGAGCGGCGCGAGAAGATCCTCGCCCTCAAGAAGCAGCTCGCCGAGGGCGCCGATTTCGCGGAGCTGGCCAAGGCCAACTCCGACTGCCCCAGCAAGGAGCAGGGCGGCAGCCTGGGCGAGTTCACCCGCGGCCAGATGGTCAAGCCGTTTGAGGACGCCGCCTTCTCGCAGCCGCTGAACCAGGTCGGCGACATCGTCGAGACGGACTTCGGCTACCACCTGATCAAGGTCGCGGCGCGCACGCCTGCGGCAGAGGCCGTGGGCGACCAGCCGGCCAAGCCGGAGACCGCCACCGCCTCCCACATCCTCGTCAAGATCGAGAAGCCCCAGCAGGCCCAGCCGGTTCCGACCGTGGAGCAGGTCAAGGAGCACCTCAAGCGCCAGAAGTCGCAGGAGGCGGTCCAGAAGTATCTGGCCGGCCTGAAGGAGGCCGCCAAGATCGAGACCGTCTTCCCGGATCTCGCGCTGTAAGCCAGCCGCCCCGAATTCCGAAAACGGCGCCCCCGCTAAAGGGGCGCCGTTCTTTTTTCGCCGCCTGCCGCCCGCGCCTCAGAGCGCCAGCCCGGTCAGATCCGGCGCGTACGCCCGGTTCTCCCGCATGACCTCATCGAGCGTCACGAATCCGCGCCGCGTCGCGGCCTCGCGCCCCAGGATCGCCGCGTAGTTGCTCTCGACCGCCCGCAAGACCTGCTGGTTCGCGCTGTCGCGCGCCTCGATCGCCTGGCGGAACTCGTCGATATTCGTGCGGACGCTCGCCTCCGGGTTGGGCACGCCGCCACTGAAGTGGCGCGGGCCGCCCCGCACATACGACTTGCCCGCATACGAGAGGCACGCGGCCGCCTGAGCGCCCTGCAGCGATGCCGTCAGCCGGCCCGCCCGAAGCCAGTCATGGTACGCCCCCAGGATGCCCTGGTGGCACCAGGGCGTGCCGTCCTCGAACTGATAGAGCACCACGCTCGAGTCGCGCGCGTCGCCATGCACCGACGGCCTGAACGCCGCCGAGAGGCCCATCGCCGAGACCGGCACCTTACCCAGCGCCCAGACGACCGCATCAATGATGTGGATGTCATAGTGCACCAGGTAGTCCCCGCCTAGCGCCACGTCGTTACACCAGACCAGGTCCTTCAGCCGCGAGGCCGGATCCGCCCCGCGGGGCGGATCCTGATAGCCGTTGCCCCCGGCCCAGCCGGACGAGAAGACCGCCTGCAGCTTGCCGAGAGCGCCCGCGCGCACACGCTTGTACACCTCGACGTTCACCGGGTCGCGCGGCAACTGATAGTCAGCCTGGAAGACCAGCCCTGCGCCCGTCGCACGCTGCGCCAGCGCGTGGATCGCCCGCGTGCCGGGCACGTCGATCGCCACCGGCTTGGCCATGTAGACGTGCAGGCCGGCCTCCACCGCAGCCGCCGCGTGCGCGGGAAAGAAATAGGGCGGAGTCTGGAGCACCACCGCCTCCACGCCTGCCGCCAGCAGCCGCCTGTACCCGTCCAGCCCCGCGAAACAGGCGTTGGCCGGAACGCCGAGCTGGGCGCCCACTCGCCGCGCACGCTCCTCAAAGTAGTCCGCCACCGCCGCAAACGTGAAACCGCCGTGGGCGGCGAAAAACGTGCTGATCCAGGAGCCGCGGCCGCCGCATCCCACCAGGCCCAGGCGGACTTTCCGGGCGTACTCGCGCGCCGCCCCGGCCTCAGGCTGGCCTTCCGCCTCGGACTGCTGGCCGCGCGCCACGCCCGCCGCCAGCGGCGGCAAGAACGCCACACCCGCCTGAGCCAGCTTCAGAAAGCCGCGCCGCCCCACACCTTCCGCTGTTCCGCCCATACGCACCCCCGGCTCCGCCCTCACTCGCTCCGCTGATACCCCAGCCAGCGCGCCACCGCCGCATTCTTCGACCTCACATGCAGTTTCTTATAGATCCGCAGGACATACGTGTGGACCGTCGCGAAGGCCACGTTCAGACGGTCCGCGATCTCTTTATACGAGAACCCCTGCGCCAACAGGTCCAGAATCTCGCGCTCCCGCGGCGCCAGCTCGCCGGTCTCGCCGTCAACCGGCTGCTGCCCGGCCGCCGGCGGCTGCGCCTGCGCCGCCCGGCCCCGGAAAGCCTCGACCACCTTGCGCGCCAGCGCGCTGGTCATCGGCGCCCCGCCCTGATGGATGTCGCGGATCGCGGCCAGCAGATCGCGCGCCCGAGCCGGTTTCACCAGATAGCCGTGCGCCCCCGCCGCCAGCGCCCGGAACAGGTTGTCCGTATCCTGGTAGACCGTCAGCATCACGATCTGCAACGCAGGCAGCCGCTCCGCAAGCTGACGCACACAGGCGATGCCGTCCATGCCCGGCAGGTTGATGTCCATGACCGCCACCTGAGGCCGTAACGCAGGGGCGCGCTCCAGCGCCTCCTCGCCGGAGCCGAACGCGGCCACGCAGACACAGGCCGGGTCGCTGTTGATGATCTCCATCAGCCCCGACCGCAAGCGCGCGTCATCCTCCACCACGATCACCTCAATCGCCATATCCACCCCCGCCGTTTCGCACCCCACAATAGCGTGGCCGCCCCGCCAAAGCAATGCCAAAGAAACCCCGGCCGACTTCGAGAATCTGCGGCTTGCGCCCGCCCCCCCTGTGGCGTTAGACTCTTCCCACTGAGCGGCTCACAGCTCGCGCCGCCATACACCCGTACGGAAAGGCACACCCGATGACACGCCACCTCCGCCTCGCAGCCCCCCTGTCCCTCGCCCTGCTCGCCCTGCACGCCGACGCGGCAGAGACGGCCTGCCCCGCCGACGCGCCCTGCACGGCCGCCGCGACCAACGCGGCCCCCCGCGTCGCCGCGGGCGCCAAGCAGCTCTGGGCCGACTCCCACCTCTTCGCCGACGCGCCGCCCCCGGACGTCCGCGCCTGGCTCACCGACAAGCCGGAGACCGACGGCAAATTCCTGGTCGTCGAGTTCTGGCGCACCTGGTGCGGCGCGTGCAAGCGCATGACCCCGCTCATGAACACCCTGCAGCAGAAGTACGGCTCGGAGCTGGCCGTGATCGGCATCACCGGCGAGACGGAGGAGGCCGTCAAGGCCTATGCCGGCCCGAAGAAGACCTACTTCCAGGCCCTCGACAAGGCCCGTCCTCCCGAGCAGGTTGCGGCCGGCGAACGCCGCCCGGACGGCGCGGCGGACGCCGCCTCCGCGCAGGAGCCCGACACCTCCCCCTGCCGCTCCTCCGGCTCGCGCGCAGGCGAGCAGGGCGCCTACGAGGCCCGTTTCGGCGTCTGGGGCTGGCCGCACGTCGTGATCCTCGAGCCCCTGCACCGCACCGTCGTCTGGGAGGGCTTCCCCGGCCAGAAGGGCCACGAGCTGACCGAGGCCAAGGTCGAGCGGATCCTGGCGATCGGCCGCGCCATGAAGGCCGAGGCCGCCGCCGAAGCCGGCAAGAAGAAATAGCCTCAGCCGCCGCCCACAACGTTCTGCGGCCTTCCGGCCTGATACGCCCGGACGTTCGCGACCGCCGTACCAAGCAGCCGCTGCCGCGCGGCACGCGTGGCCCAGGCGCAGTGCGGCGTGATCACACAGTTCGGCGCCGCCAGCAGCGGGTTGGAGGGCTCCGGCGGCTCAGTCGAGAGCACGTCCAGCCCCGCGCCCGCCAGACGCCCCTCCGCGAGCGCCCGCGCCAGCGCGGCCTCATCCACCAGGCCGCCGCGGCCGGTGTTGATCAGCCTCGCGGTCGGCTTCATCCACGCCAGCGTGCGCGCGCTAATCACCTGCGCCGTCTCGGGGGTCAGCGGACAGTGCAGCGAGAGCACATCGGAGCTGCGGAACAGCTCCTCCAGGCCGACCCACCCGACCCCTTCCTGCAGCGCCTGCGGACGCGTCCGCGACGTCACCGCGACGCGCATCCCGAACGACAGCGCCGTCTGCGCCACCGCACGGCCGATCGCGCCGTAGCCCAGCACCCCGAAGGTCAGCCCGTCCAACTCGACCAGCGGCGCGAGCTGGAACGAGAAGTCCTCGCAGCGCGACCACCCCCCCGCCCTGACCGCACGGTCATGCTCGCCGCAACGTTGCGTCAGCTCCAGCAGCAGCGCGAACGTCATCTGCTGCACCGAGCGCGTGCTGTAAGCGGGCACATTGGAGACCGTCACCCCACGGGCGCGCGCCGCCGCCACATCCACGACGTTGTACCCCGTCGCGAGCACGCCGATGTAGCGTAAGGCCGGCAGTCCGGCCAGCACCTCTGCCGTCAGCGGCGTCTTGTTGGTCAGCACCACCTCCGCGCCCGCCGCCCGCTCCAACACCCGCCCAGGCGGCGTCCGCTCGAACACCGACAGCTCCCCCAACGCCGCAAGAGCCCCCCACTCCAGGTCGCCCGGATTCAGGGTGAACCCGTCCAGCACCACAATCCGCATATACGTCCGCCTTCCGTTATGACTGCGATTTCTCCATATCGTAACAGAGGCCTAACCCGCTTCCAACACAAGAGCGCTTTACTAAAGCCATGCAAACAAACCCGACCGCACGTCACCGCAGTGTCCGGGCAGACCTGCACGTTCACTCCTGCCACTCGCGGCACCCTGGCGAATGGCTGCTCCAACGCCTGGGGGCCCGCGAGTCCTACACGCCCGTCGAGACGGTCTACCGCCAGGCCAAGCAGCAGGGCAACACCTTCGTCACCCTCACCGACCACAACACGATCGACGGCGCGCTGGAACTCTGCCGCCTCCACCCGGACGACTGCTTCGTGAGCGTGGAGTCGACCGCCTATTTCCCCGAGGACGGCTGCAAGATCCATGTCCTCTGTTACGGCCTCACGCCCGAACAGTTCGCCGTGATCCAACGCGCCCGCGACAACATCTACAACCTGCGCGACTACCTGCGCCAGGAGAATATCGCCTGCTCCGTCGCCCACGCGACCTTCAGCGTCAACAACCGCCTGAACTTCGAGCATCTGGAAAAGCTGCTTGTCCTCTTTAACGTCTTCGAAAGCCTCAACGGCACACGCGGACTCGACGGCAACCGCGTCTGGCAGCGGGTCCTGCGTAACCTGACGCCCGAGGACATCGCCCGCCTCAGCGCCAAGCACGGGCTCGACCCCTGGGGCGACGAGCCCTGGATCAAGGGCGAGACCGGCGGCTCGGACGACCATGCGGGGCTGTTCATGGGCCACACCTGGACACGCGCCGAGGCCTCCTCCCTCGCGGCGTTCCTCCAGGCGCTGCGTGAGAAACGCACCGAGCCCGGCGGCCGGCCCGGCGATTACAAGGCGCTGGCCTACGGCATCTACAAGATCGCCAGCGAACACATCCGCCAGCGCCACGGCAACACCAGAGGGCTGGCCGGCCTGCTCACCTCGCTCCTCTTCAGCCCGGACGGACCCGGCCTGCGCGAACGGCTCTTCATGCGCAAGCTCGGCCTGCGCCGCTCGACCCGCGACCGCATCCTCGCGCGCTTCCTGAACTCCCTCTGGGAGATCACCCAGGACGCCTCTGAGTTCGGCCCCGACTGGCAGATCGCGCACGCCTACGACGCGCTCGCCACGCTCCTCGACGAGTTCACCGCCGAGATCGCGCGCTGTATCGAGCAGGGGGTCAGCGGCGAGGCGAACCACGACCTGCTCGAATACCTCAGCTCGACCCTCCCCGCCCTCCTCTTTGCCGCGCCCTTCCTGAGCACGCTGCACCTGCTCAACAAGGGGCGCGAGCTGCGGGAACGCCTGACCGAGAGCTTCCGCCTGAAGCCCGCCGGCCACCCCAAGAACGTGCTCTGGTTCTCCGATACGATCGCCGACCTCAACGGGGTCTCCGCCACGGTCGGCGAACTCGCGTCCTGCGCCCGCCGTGAACGCGCGCCCCTGCGGTTCGTCGGCTGCCCGACCACACGCGAACGCAGGCTCAACCTCCCGGAGAACCTGCTCCGCCTGCCCTGCATCTACGAGGTCACCCCGGACTTCTATAACGCCCACACCCTGCGCTTCCCCTCCCTGCTGCGCGCCCTCGACACCATCGCCGACGCGAGCCCGGACAAGATCGTCCTTTCGACCCCCGGCCCGGTCGGCCTCACCGGCTTCCTGGCCGCCCGGCTGCTGGGCATACCCTGCGTCGGCGTCTACCACACCGACTTCGGCAAGCAGGCTGAGGAGATCACCGGCGACCGCCCGCTGATCGACCTCGTCAACCTCTATGTCAACGGGTTCTACGCCCGCATGGACGAGCTGCGCGTCCCGAGCCGCGACACCATGACGCGCCTCGCCGACCAGGGCCACGACCTCGCCCGCATGCGGCCGTTCCAGCGCGGCATGGACGCCGCCTACGCCCAAGTCTCCGACCGGAGCCTGGAGGCCGCACGTCGTCGCTGGTTCGCCTCCGGCGAGCCGACGCTCCTCTACGCCGGCCGCCTGGGCCAGGAAAAGAACCTCGACCTCCTGACCGCCGTCTTCCGCAGGCTCCGCGCCGAAGGCCTGCCGGTACGGCTCCTGCTGGCCGGCGACGGCCCGGCCCGCCCAGACCTCGAGCGCGAACTCGCGCCCCTGGCCCCGCACGTGTGCTTCGCCGGGCGCCTCGACCGCGAGACGCTCAAGGCGGTCTACCGGCTGTCCGACGTCCTGCTCTTCCCGAGCACGACCGACACCTTCGGCATGGTCGTGCTTGAGGCGCAGACCCTCGGCCTGCCCGCCCTCGTCTCACTCCAGGGCGGTCCGCAGGAAATCATCCTGAACGGCAAGACCGGTTACGCGCTCGACACCGGCATGACGGAC
>JAKJGY010000196.1 GCA_022704145.1 Verrucomicrobiota bacterium | reverse complement strand
CCCCCGCACCAGCAGCACGCCCGCCGCCGCCGCCAGCAGCGCGACAACCCGCCCGTGGACGATCCCCTTTACGCAGGCCGCGCCGTCCGCATGCTCAGCCGCACACCCGCCCTCGGCGCCCCAGTTCGCCGCCACCAGCAGCGCGAGCAGCAGGGCCAGCAACAGCGCGGCACGCCGGCCCGGCACACCGCCGCCGGACTCCGCCGCACGCTCCGCCAGCCCCGCCTCCTCCTGCGGCGCCGCCCCGGCCGGGCCCCGGCCGAAAAGGCCCCACATGGCCAGCCCGATCACCCCGCTGAACAGCACCGCGCCGACCGCCCGCACCGCCGCCAGCTCAAACCCGAGCACGCGCGCCGTGATGAGCGTGGCGGTCACGTTGATGGCCGGCCCGGAGTAGAGGAAGGCGCAGGCCGGCCCGAGACCCGCGCCCGCCTTGTAAATGCTCGCGAAAAGCGGCAGGACCGTACACGAGCAGACCGTCAGGACCGCCCCCGAGACCGCCGCGACCGCCAGCGCCCACGCGCGGTTCGCGCGCGGCCCGAGATAACGCAGGAGGGTGTCGCGCCGCACAAACGCACGGATCGCCCCCGCAATGAAGAAGGCGGGGATCATACCGAGCAGCACATGGTCGCGCGCATAGCCGCGCACCTGCGCCAGCGCCTCGCCGACGGCCCGGTCGAAACGCGCCTCGCCGACCGGCATCAGAACGCAGGCGGCCAAACCGCCCGCGATCCACGCCATACGTCTCCACTGGCCCTTCCAGTCCACCCGCAACCCTCCCGCCGGCAGCTTCCGCCGCCGCCCGGAGACGGGCTCTGAGGGGCCCGGGACCGGGCGCCGCCTTTAGCGGACCTTGCCGTCCTTCTTGCGCTTCTCGATGATCGTCTCGGACAGCTCGAACGGCACGCCCTCGTAACGCTCGAACGTCATCGAGAACGTGGCGCGGCCCTGCGTCACCGTACGGATCGCGCTCGAGTAGCCGAACATCTCGCCCAACGGGACATAGCCGCGCACCAGCTTCGAGCCGGCCTTGTCCTCCATGCCCTCGACACGCCCGCGCCGCGAACAGATCGAGCCGGTCGCGGTGCCCATGTACTCCTCGGGCACGGCCACCTCGACGCTCATGATCGGCTCCAGCAACTGCGGGTTGCCCTTCAGGAAGAGGTTCTTGAAACACTGGCGCGCGCACTCCACGAAGGCGAACTCGTTCGAGTCCACCTCGTGATACGAGCCGTAATGCACCACGACCTTGACGTCCACCACCGGGAAACCGCCGCACGGGCCGCTCTCCATCGCCTTGATGACGCCCTTCTCGACCGCCGGGATGTACTCGTTGGGGATCACGCCGCCCTTGACCTCGTTGACGAACGCGAACCCGTGGCCCGGCTCCTGCGGCTCCAGGCGCAGACAGACGTGGGCGTACTGGCCGCGGCCGCCCGACTGCTTGACGTGCTTGTACTCGCCGTCCACCTGGTGCCGGATCGTCTCGCGATAGGCCACCTCAGGCTTGCCGACCTCACACGCCACACCGAACTCGCGCCGCAGCCGGTCGACGATAATCTCCAGGTGCAGCTCGCCCATGCCGGAAATGACCGTCTCGCTCGTCTCGGGATCGAACTTGACGATGAAGGTGGGATCCTCCTGCGCCAGCGAATGCAGCGCGCTGCCCAGCTTCTCGTTGTCGCCGCGCGACGAAGGCCGGATCGCGATCGAGATCACCGGGGCCGGGAACTCGATCGACTCCAGCACGATCACGTTCTTCGGATCGCAAATCGTGTCGCCCGTGCGGGTCTTGGAAAGGCCCACCACCGCGACGATGTCGCCCGCGTAAGCCTCCTCCAGCGCCTCCTGGCGGTTGGCGTGCATGCGGAACAGCCGCCCGATGCGCGCGTCCTGCTCCATCGTGCTGTTGTACACCGGGTCGCCGACCTTGAGCGTGCCCGAGTAGATACGCACAAAGGTGATCTTGCCCATGTGCTTGTCCGACATGATCTTGAACGCCAGGGCCGAGAAAGGCTCCGCGTCGTCCGGACGACGCATCTGCTCCGGATTGTCCGTCGCATGCACGTTGCCCACGTCCAGCGGCGAGGGCAGGAAGTCGATCACGCCGTCCAGCAGGGGCTGCACGCCCTTGTTCTTGAAGGCCGTGCCGCAGTACGCCGGCACCAGCGTGCGCGAGATCGTCCCCTTGCGCAGCCCGCGCTTGATCTCCTCGACCGAGAGCTTGCCGCTCTCGAAATAGACGTTCATCAGCGCCTCGTCCTGCTCCGCCGCCTTCTCCATCATCTCCACGTGCAGGCGCTCGCACTCCTCGCGGATATCCTCAGGAATCTCGCTCTCGATCACCTTGACGCCCTTCGAGGCCTCGTCGAAGGTCAGCGCCTTCATGTTGAGCAGATCCACCAGGCCGGAGAACGACTCGCCCTGCCCGATCGGATAGACCATCATCACCGGGTTGCCGCCCAGCGTCTCGCGGATCTCGTCGATCACGCCGAAGAAGTCCGCGCCGACACGGTCCATCTTGTTGATCATGCAGAGCTTCGGCACCTCGTACTTCTCGCTCTGGCGCCACACCTGCTCCGTCTGAGGCTGCACGCCGCCCACCGCGCAGAACAGCGCGATCGCGCCGTCAAGCACGCGCAGGGAACGCTCGACCTCCGCCGTGAAGTCCACATGTCCCGGCGTGTCGATCAGACTGATCTGATGGTCACGCCACATCACCGCCGTGGCCGCCGAGGTGATCGTGATGCCGCGCTCCTGCTCCTGGACCATGTAGTCCATCGTCGCGGCGCCCTCATGAACCTCGCCGATCTTGTAGTTCTTTCCGGAATAGAACAGGATGCGCTCGCTACAGGTGGTCTTGCCGGCATCAATGTGCGCCATGATTCCGATGTTGCGGACTTGATCCAGCGGAATGGTTCTGGGCATTGTCGTGCACTCCTTAGATGGCCTGTTCCTCGCAGCGGGCACCTTTCTTCAGGCTCGGCCAGCCCCGGCCGGACGCATACTTCCGGCCGCAACAAACCCTATTTCGGATTTGAGAAAGTGTTTATTGTTGACTTTCCACGCGCGGCTTTCAAGTGCAAACACGCGCTGCGACGAAAATATTTTTACCCCCTCCCCCCCCCTGCCTGGCGCGGACAGGGGAGGGGGCAGGGGCGCGCGCCCTCAGAAGGCCGGGCGCTCAGGCGCGGGCTTCTCGTCAGCCTCCCCGCCGTCAGCCTCCCCGCCTTGGGCAGGGCGCTTGGCCGCACGTCGCGCACGCCGCGCCTCTGCCGCCTCGCGCTGCTGCTCGATCCGTACCGTCACCATCTTCCGCAGGCTCTCAACCGGCAGCTTGAGGTCGACCTTGACCGTGTCTCCCGCCAGGGCCACCGCCGCGCCGCGCGCCAGCTCGGCCGCCTCCGGGTTCTGCCCGGCCTGCAGCAGCAGGATCGCCTGCATCCCCTGCGCCGCCTGATGGAACTGCTGCGCCATCTCGGCGCTCGCCCCCTTGATCAGGAGCGCCAGGTCCAGCCCGTTGCCGCCGCCCATCTGCCGCACCTCCAGCAGCAGCGCCTCGGCCTGCCGGAACATCTGCAACTGCGGGTTCAGCCGCGCCAGCCCCGCCACATCGCTGGCCTGAACCGCCAGGAAACGCCCGTCCTCGCGCAGCAGCGTGCGCGCGAACGGCCCCTCACGGCCCATGCCCGGCGCCTGCCCGTCCACCCGCGCCACCGCCTGCTCGACCCGCACCCCGTCCTGCGACAGCACCGCCAGGGTCGGGTCGATGAAACACAGGCTGACGGCCTTGCCCTTGTCCGTCCAACTGATCAGGCTGCGCGCGCCCAGCGCGCGATTCTGGAAATTCTTGGCCCCGCCCGCCAGCGCCGTCAGCCGCTCCACGTCGAAACGCCCGTACGCGTAGACGACCGCCCCCGTCGCCGTGCTGCCCTGGCCCACGATCACCAGCGAGTCCACGTCGTTGGTCAGGCTGATGCCGCTCATCGCCTGCAGCCACCCCAGTCCGCGGCGCGCGTTCTCGTCCAGCGCCCCCCGCACAAACTCACCCATCGGCGACTGGTTCAGCGACTTCAGGTCCAGATGCACCGCCCACGTCATCTCCGCCGGATAATGCCGCGCCTCGATCTGGCCGCCCGCCCGCAACACCGTACACACCGCCACCGCCGCCAAAAGCGTCCCCGCTGTACCCCTCATCGCACCCTCCTCACGTTCCGCGTCTATACCAACCGGAACATCCGGTCATGGTTCAGTATACACCAACCGACCCCCCGCCGTTACACAGAACCGCGCCGCGCCCCCGCCGCACCCTCGCGTTCGCCCCTTGACGCGCGCGCCCGCGCGTCCTATCCTGCATGCCGTCGCCCAAGGGTGCCCCGTACGCCGCGCCGCGCCGGGACGCACCTCACAGGAGAAGCCGCCTTGCCGACAAGCCGCCACCCGCCCCCAAGACCGGACGAGACCGACTGGCCGCGCGCACGCGCCGCCTGCGCACGCCGCTTCGGCCGCTTCCCGAACGTGCTCGGCGTCGGCGTGGGCCTCAAGTACACCGACGGCCAGACCGACGGCCAGACGCTCTGCCTCCAGTTCTACGTCCGCCGCAAGACCCGCCGCCCGCCCCCCCGCGGCCACCTGCCGGCCTTCATCCTCGCACGCCGGCCCGACGGCTCGGCCGACCGCGCGCGCCGCCTCCCGACCGACGTGATCGAGCTGCGCGGCCTGCGCTTCGCCTGCGCCGCCGGCTCGCCCCTCGCAGCCCCAGGCCGCGGCGGCGCCCTCACCCTGCTGTTCCGTAACCGCGCGCCCGAGGCCCCCGGCCGCTACCTCCTCACCTGCGCGCATGTGGCCGGCGACGTCGCCCGCTTCCCGCCCCCCGACGCCCGCCTCACGCTGCCCCGCCGCAACGGCCCGCCCCTCGCGGCCGACACCCTCGCCCACACCACCCTCCGGCTCGGCCGCCTCGCCTATGACATCGCGCTGGCGCAGCTCCGCCCCTCGCGCCCGCCCCCGCCCGGCCGGCGCGTCTGCGGCGCCGACACCGAGCTGACCGGCTTCCTCGACGCCGCCGACCTCCGCCCGGGACGCGCCCTCGCCTGCGCCTTCCCCGTCTCCAACGTGCCCGCCGCACGCGTCGCCTCCGCGCGTCTCTCGCTGCCCCTCGCCCTCGGCCGCCACACCTGCCTGACGGACAACCTCTTCCTCATCGACCGACCGCCCCGCCCCGGCGACTCCGGCGGCCTGCTCTACGACGGCCCCCTCGCGGCAGGCATCCTCGTCGGCCTCGCCGACGGCTGGGGCCTGTTCCAGCCCCTCGGCGAAGCCTTCGCCGCCCTCCAGGCGCTCGCCGACCGGCCGCTCCGCTGTTTCAACGACAAAACCCCGACGAAAGGACACCCATGACACGCCTCACCGCCCCCACGCTCCTCGCCCTCGGCACCTGCCTCCTGTCCGGCTGCGCCACCCTCGTCACACGTAAGGCCGACCTCGCCGCCGCCCCCGCAGGCGTGCGCGTCTACCCCCCCAAGGTCTACCTGCTGGTCGATGCCGCCGAACGCAAGAGCACCCTCGCCTTCCTGCCCGACTACACCCGCGCCTATGACGTCCTCCCCTTCTCCTTCCTCGCCAAGCAGGACTTCAAGATCGAGTTCGACGAGGGCCAGCTCAAAGCCCTGGCCGCCAACCAGGACACGACCGCCCTGGTCTCCCTGCTCAAGGAAGGCGCCTCGCTCGCGGCCCAGGCCGCAGGCGTCGGCGCCTCCTCCGCCACCATCGCCGGCACCTTCGGCCTGCCCTCCGGCATCTATATCCTCGACGATGACGGCACCTTCCGCCCCACCCGCGACCCCGCCCGCACCACACCCTGAACACCGCGCCGCCCGCTCTTATGAACATCACCCTCGCCCACCAGTCCGTCCCCCACGACGCGCCGCCCGACGAGCGCGACGTGCTCGACCAGGCCGCCGCCATCCGCGAGGCCCTCACCGGCCTCGGCCACACCGTCTCGACCCTGCCGTGCGATACCGACCTCGGTAACGTGCGCCGTAAGCTCGAGGTCCTCAAGCCCGCCTGCGTCTTCAACCTCGTCGAGACCCTCGAAGGCTCGGCCCAGCTCATCCACCTGGCCCCCGCCACCTGGGAGAAGGCCGGCTTCGCCTTCACCGGCAGCTCCGCCGAGGCGCTCTACCTCACCACCCACAAGCTGCTCGCCAAGGAGCGCCTCCGCTCCGCAGGCCTGCCCGTGCCGGACTGGGTGGCCGGCACGCCGCCCGACGCCCCGTGCGCGACCGAGCCCGGCGACTGGATCGTCAAGTCGGTCTGGGAGCACGCCTCGATCGGCCTGGACGACACCAGCGTCCTGCGCGGCCTTACCCCCGGCGAGGTGCGACAGCGGCTCCCGCCCGGCGCCTTCGCGGAGCGTTTCATCGACGGCCGCGAGTTCAACCTCGCCCTGCTCGCCGGCCCGCACGGCCCCCAGAACCTGCCGCCCGCCGAGATCGTCTTCGAGGACTTCCCCGCCGGCAAGCCCCGTATCGTCGGCTACCGCGCGAAGTGGGACGCCGCCTCCTTCGAGTACGCGCACACCGTCCGGCGCTTCGCCGAAGCCCCCTCCGACGCGCCCCTCACGGCCGAGCTGGCGCGGCTGGCCAGACGCTGCTGGGAGGTCTTCGCCCTCGGCGGCTACGCCCGCGTCGACTTCCGCGTGGACGCCCTCGGCCGCCCCTGGATCCTGGAGGTCAACGCCAACCCCTGCCTCGCCCCGGACAGCGGCTTCGCCGCCGCGCTCGCCCAGGCCGGCATCCCCTACGCCGCGGCGCTGGAGCGCATCGTGCGCGACGCCTGCGGCACCGCCGCGCCGCCGGAGGCCGGCCGAACGCCCCCGCGCGCCGCAGGCGCCGCCCCCGCCGACGTCACCTTCCGGCACGAGGCCACCCCCGCCGACATCGCCGCAGTCCGCGAGGTCACCGCCGCCACCGGCTACTTCTCCGACAGCGAGGCCGACGTCGCCGTCGAACTCGTCGAGGAGCGCCTCGCCAAAGGCGCCGCCTCCGGCTACGAGTTCGTGTTCGCCGAGTGCGCCGGCCGGGTCGTCGGCTACACCAGCTTCGGCCCCGTGCCCTGCACCCAGAGCAGCTTCGACTGGTACTGGCTGGCCGTGCGTCCCGACCTGCAGAACGCAGGCATCGGGCGGCGGCTGCTCGCGGAGGTCGAGCGCCGCTCCCGCGAGAGCGGCGGCACCCG
>JAKJGY010000195.1 GCA_022704145.1 Verrucomicrobiota bacterium | reverse complement strand
GCCGTAGTGACGTGGGAGGGCGTAGGCCGGGTGCCGTACACGATGATCGGCGAGCAGGCATACGTCCCGCTGCGCCAGGTCGCCGAGGGGCTCGGGTTCGAGGTCGATACATCGGAGTACCCGGCGATCGGCGTGAGCCCACCGACGTAGGGAGGTGACGCATGACGACTGTTCCTGATTGGGTCCTGATCTATGTGGTGCCCGTGGTGGCTGCCGCTCTGGTCTGGGTTGGTAAACGCTACCTCCCGCAGCCCATGCTGGAGCTCGTCCGCCAGGCTTTGGCAGCGATCATCAGCGAACTCGGGTCGCAGGGCAGATCAACCATCACGCCAGCCGAGCTCGCCGATCAGGCTATAGCGCGGGTCGAGGGCGTAACGGGCAAGCAGGCATCTACCAAGCTCGCCGACCGAGCGGTCATCGAGGCACGCAAACTTCTCTGAGTCCGCGGGACGAGAACTAGGCCCCGACCCTGGTTCGAACCAGGTCTGACGAGGCCAGCCACTCCAGTACGTCGTTCGAACACGGGCCCTCGGCGAGATCGCCGGGGGCTCCGCTGTTTGCGCGGCCGGGCGTGATCAGCCGGTGATGCACCACCAAGGCGCCGTCCGCGGGGACGTCGATCCGGCTGATGATCCGGCGCAGGAACCGCGTCCGGAGCACGTTGTCGGCGTCATACGCCTGTAACCCGTCCATGCCAAAGTCTGAAAAAAAAGTTCGCCAGGGCTATTGCATTTCCAAGTTTGAACGTGTAGACTCGGGCTTGAAGGTGCAGAGTCAAAGGAGGACGGATGGCCATGAACGGGGTAGCGGTGACGGATCTGAAGGCCGAGATGGGCCGATGGGACATCACCCAGACGGAGTTGGCCGAGGAGCTGAAGGTCGGCCAGACGCGGGTCTCCTTCGTGCTCGCGGACGCCCTCACCGTCCGGCAGAACTGGATGGACGCCGTAGAGGCGATCGCCGCGCGGAAGCGCGAGCGGGCTGCAGTGGAGGCGGCGTAGCCATGAAGAGACCCGAGGGCAACTGGCCAACAGAGTGGTGCAGGCATCCTCGCAGGCTCGAGCGTAGGCGCGCGCACAAGCGCGCCAGGCGCTGGGCCCGGCTGCGCTTGGCCGTGGAACGCAGCGAGGAGGCGGCGTAGCGTGAGGGCACCTCACCCACCGACCCCCTCTCCGTCAACGGCGAGGGGGAGCAACCGGCCGGCCGCGGCGCCGGAGGTCGTGCTGGTTCCCGACGGCGGGACGCTGACGCTCGAGGAGGCGTTCCCGCGACACGAGCTGGCGAGGCTGATGCCGCGGGTGCGGGAGATCGTGGGGCAGGCCACCGGCACGGAGGCCGGTGCCACAGGGTGCAAGGACGCGGGCGCGGGGATCTAGGGGCGGGGGACACGGGCCAGGGATCAGCAACACCTGGAGGAGTCGGCCATGTGGCTCGCAGGGTTCGCGCTCGGAGCGGTGATCGGCCTGGTGGTCGGCGTGATCGTGGCGGCCTTCGTGTTCAGCGAGAAGCAGGTGTTCCCGTGGGACTTCTGACCGCCGAGCAGGCTCTGTACTGGATCGCCAAGCACTCGGCGCAGCTTGTGGAGCGGCGTACCGGGTGGCCTCGGGAGACCTGGTATCAGGTCATCCTGCCGAGCGGGACACGCTCGCAGGGCAAGACGCCGGCCGACGCCGTGAACTCGATGGCCGCGTACCTGCGGTCGATGGATGCCGTGGAGTCGATCCGGAAGTGCTGGTACATGGCGCTGGTCGAGAGAGCCACGAGGAGGTGAACGGGATGGGCAAGCTGCGGAGCGGGCGGCCGGTGCCGCCGGAGACGGTCGAGGCCGAGTGCCTGGCTGTGGTGCATGCGAGCGCTCTCGCTGAGGACGGTCGGTTGGGCCAGATCCGGGAGCTCTGCGCCGAGATTGAGCGGCGGGAGGAGCAGATCGCGCGGCTGACGCGGGAGCGGGATCGGCTACAGCGCGAGATGTACGCGCTGCAGGAGGAAGCGGCGCGGCTGAACACGGTCCACACGAATGTGGCCCGGGAGGGCCTGATGGAGCTGGAGAACGGGAACGGCCGCAGTCTGGTGAGACAGACCGCGGCCGCGTGAGGCGATCCATGTGTATGCGCCCCTAGAGTACCACGGGGCAGGACGGAGTGCAAGATGCGATGTGACAGGAGCGCACTAGCCGCGGTGCTGGCGGATCCGGCGCTGCAGGATGACATCCGGCGGGTGCTCGAGCAGCTGCCGGTGGCGGAGGGGCCCATCGACAGCATCGACCGGCGCATGGCGCGTCAGTCGGTGGCCGTCGGCGAGGAGGGCGTGATCCTCCGCCTGCGCGAGCTGGCCCGGGAGCGGGCCCAGCGGATCGCTGACGAAGACCGGGCGATCGCGCTGGCCAACGGCGCCCTCGCCCCTACCCTCTCCCTGAGGAGAGGGAGAAGCGGGGTGTCGGCATGAGAGACGCGGCCGAGCTCACGCATTACCTCACGCAGATGTCCCTCGACGACTACGGCCTGGCCCGTCTGCGGCCGCACATCGCGAAGCTCGCCGAACTGCTGGTCGAGCAGATGCTCCACGCCGCTCGCAACGGCCGGGCGCAGGCCCAGCCCAACACCGCGCCGCTGCTGGCCGAGCTCGCGTCGCTGATCGCCGACACGTTCAGCGACGAGGGCGTCCACGAGTGCTTGGAGTGCGGCACCGTCGGATGCCTCGACGAGATGCACGAGTGCCGGCCCTACGACGACCGGTGGGTCTGCGACGACTGCTACCGGCCGAGCGAGGAAGACCCCGACCGGGCGTACGACGCGATGGTCGACATGGAGTGCGAGGCGGTGGGGGCATGAACGAGCGGATGCGGCGCAACGGCAGGGTGGTCAGCACGTTCCACCCCTCGGCCGAGGGGTTGGCATTCGACACGCTGTTCGGCATTCACCCGCAGCACGATGTGGTCACCGACTACGGGTGCCGGGTGGGCAACTTCTGGGACGGCTTCCGCCGGGAGGAACTCGAGACCGTTGACGTTCAACTCCTCGGCGCCCACGACTCCCGCGCATTCTGGAAGCCGCGCGAGGAGAACGAGTTCCGGGCCCTGGTGGAGAGCTTCCCGGAGATTGCCTACGTGAGCGGGTCCATGATCTGCAGCTCGATCTCGGGCAAGATTCCGACCGGCGGCATCTATGTGGGGCAGTGGCCGTGCGCTCAGTGCCCCCACGCCTTCGCCGGGTGCAAGCTACGCCACGTTCTGATCGTCCGGCGCGCCGATGATGAGGACGGGCCGCCGCGGGCGATCCCCGTTGGCTCGGGCGATGGCATATTCAAAGCCGTCAACGGCGAGGCGGACAAACGTGACCTGTACCACTGGGCGCTCGTGGCGACACTTAGCGCCTCGGTCGAGCCGGGCAAGAAGGGCAAGTACGTCAAGTACACCGTCAGCAGCATCCGCATCGCCACCGATGAGGAGTTCGACCTCGCGGACGCGATGTACACGAACGTCGTTGTGCCCTATGACCGGCTTGTGTTCCCAGAGCGCAGGGTCGCCCTTGAGGCTGGCCAGGAGACGGAGCGCCCAGCACTGCCCGAGGCAGGACGCCACACGCCCGTCGGCGTGACGGTCGTCCCGAGTGGCGAGGAGCCTATCGCTGTTGGTGCCGCTAGTGCGGAGCCGACCGAGCCTGAGGTCCTCGATGCACCGCCTGCCCCGCCCGCACCGGCTCCGCGCAATGGCGTGGGGCTTGGCAGTGGGCGACGGCCGGCGCGCTATCAGCCGGTGCCCGGCACGAACGGCGGCGGTGCGTGATGGCGCTCCTGCCCCAGCTCGGCCGGCTGAGCCCGAGCAGTGCGGACAGCCTGAGCAACTGCCCGTGGCAGTGGTATCAGCTACGGGTTGAGCGGGCCGCCGAGAAGCCGACGAACGTGCCGATGGTACGCGGGTCGGTCTTCCATGAGGCGATGGCCGAACTGCTGACGCCGTGGGTCCGCGACGGCATCGAGCCCACGCCGGACCGAGCTGGGGCCGCGGTGGGGCGCGCGGCGGCGGGGCGCCTACCGATGTATGAGATGGACCATCTGATCAGGGCGCTGCTCCACATCTGCCATCGGCCTCCGGCCTGGCGCGAGGATGTGCTGCTGATCGAGCCCGCGCGCATCGGCGCCAACGGGATCCCGCAGCCTGCTCCTCACTGGCCGGCCATCTGCGAGGAGGGCGGCCGGTTCAGTATCTGGGGCATCCCTGACCTTGTCAGCATCGACGATGACGGAACGCCCACCATTTGGGACTGGAAGACCGGCTGGCAGCCCCAGGATCCGGACGGGTTCGCGCCCTACATCTACGCGGTGATGCTGGAGGCCAACTGGCATCTGTTGGCCGACCGACACCATGGCCGGGAGTTCCGCTGGCCGGTACGCGTCATCTGGCGATTCGTGGCGAAGGGCGAGGACATCGGCTTCCGTGAGCTACTGGTCTACCCCGAGCGTGCGGACGCGATGATGGCGGCGCTTGACGCCCTAGTCGCCAAGGCCGAGGGATGGGTCTCCGCTGGTGTGGCGTGGGCCCAGATGGTCAACCGCTACTGCAGCGACTGTCCGTTCCGCTCCGAGTGCGATGAACTCGCGCGATGGGCCAAGGCCAACGGCGCGGAAGACGCAGACCTACCCTCGCTGGCGCGGGCATGGTGCGCCCTGGAGCAGGACCGCAAGGACGCCGAGCGGTGCCGCGATGCGGTACGCGATCAGCTCAACGCTGCGCACGCCGCTGGCATGGAGTTCACGTTCCCTGACGGCATGGTCATCGCCCCACGGCGAGTGTTCCCGCAGACCTGGAGCGCCAGGTCCGCGGACGATCTGACCGAGTTCCGAGAGCTGTGCAGGCGGGCTGGCATCGACCCTGACGAGAGCCACGTCATCGACATCGACGGCAAGAGGGCGACCGCGCTGGGACTGGCGGAGCGCCCCGAGTTCGCTCGGTTCCACACCCCTGATGGCGAGGCACATGTGCGATACGAGAGAAAGGCGGTCGCATGATGTTCCGGCAACTCACACTCGACAGTTTCCGGTGCTTCGGGCACCAGACCATACAGTTCAGCGGCACCAAGACCGCGATCGTCGGCCCGAACGGGGCCGGGAAGAGCAGCATCGCCGACGCGCTCGGCTACCTCGTGACCGGGGCATGCCGGGGGACCACGACGGACGGCAAGGGCCTCGATGCGGTGATCCGCGCGGGCGCAGAGACGATGGAGGTCTCGGCCACGGTGGACGGCCTCGGCCAGTGCTCGCGCGGGATCGGGCAGCGGATGATCTCGCGTGGCCCGCAGCGGGGGACCTACACCCAGGAGCCCGTGCTTGAGCGCGCGGAGGAGATCCTCGAGTCACTCGGCGTGAGCCGGCGGATCTTCGACTTGGCCGTGCGCCCGGATGCGTTCGATGCACTGCACGGGCGCGAGCAGGCCGAGGCGCTCATGGCGCTGGCGGGGATCGAGGCGATCACCCTCGAGTCGCTGCTGGCCGCAGGCTGCCCCAGCACCATCACAGGCTTCGGAGAGCACCTGGACGGCGGCCTCGGCGGGTTCCTCGCCGCGGTGAAGGCGGCGGAGCACAAGCGACACGAGGCCGGGCTGGGCGCCAAGAGCGCCAGGGGCGCGTATGAACAGGCGCTGGCCGATCGGTCGGGTGCCGGCGATCAGGGAGACGGCCTCGGAGCGTGCATGGGGCAGATCGCCGCACTGCGGGATCGCGCGACCGACCTGTGCGCTGAGGACAGCACGGCCCGGGCCGAGCATGCCGGGCGGCGGCGCGAGCTGGCCCGGCAGCAGGAGAGCCTGCAGCGGCAGATCAGCGCGGCGCAGGCTGCGTCGCGGACCGTCGACACTGAGGCGTTGATCGCTGAGCGCGCGGGGCTGGCGGCCCTTCGAGACGCGCCACAGGACGGCGCTCCTCAGGGTGATCGGAGGAGCTCTCGGGAGATCGCGGCGGAGATCGCGGAGCTGCGGGGTGGGCGGAACGGGTCTGCCGGTGAGATGCGCAAGGCCATCGCCGCGGCAGAGGCTTCGATCACCACTTTGGAAGCCCAGGTAGAGAGCGGCAAGGCGCAGTTGTCCGAGATGGGCGACCCAGGCCCCATGCCGTTCAGTGACCACGACGATGCGCGCAAGGTGGAGCAGCTCCGGGAGCTCCTGCGCGGCGTTGACGACATGGAGGAGATCGAGTGCGACCGCTGCGGTAGCACTCTCGTGGTGGCCGAGATCGAGGAGCGGCTGCAGGCACTCGAAACAGAGACCGCATCCATCCGCCAGGCGCGTGCCGCCTGGGACGCTCTGACTAAGAAGCGTGGGACGCTGCAGACGTTGTTCGATGGGCACGACCAGGCACTGGCCGTGGCGAACGAGGGCCTGGCCAACATGCGCGTGGTGCTTGGCCAACTCGTTGAGGCCGAGGCGCTGGAGGCGCCGCTCGCCGCGGCGCGGGAGCGGGAGGCTGCCGACCGGCGGATCCTCGAGATCGACGCGGAGATCGCCCAGGCGGAGAGTAACCCGGGCCGCAAGGCCGCGCTGCTCGCGCTTCAGCAGCAGGCGAACGAGGCGGCCGCCGCGCTGGCCGAGCTCGGCGAGTTCGAGCCCCAACACACCGAGGAGCTGGCGCAGATCCGCGCCGACATGGCCACGCTCGAGGAGCAGCGCCGGACGCTCGAGGAGGCCGCGCGTGAGGCCCAGCGGCTGGCGCGCCTGCAGGCCAACTGGGATGGCGAGCAGGCGAACCACGATGCGCTCAACGCGCTAGTGGAGGCGCTGCACGGGCCCGTCCGCACGGCGCTGTTCGGGGAGAAGCTCCGTGCGCTCGAGGACGAGCTCCGCGAGGCCATGGGCTGGGTCGGCACGCTGTTCGGCGAGGACCCGTCCGACGACCGAGTCCTCTACAGCGCCGGGTTCGAGCTCGATGAGCGCGGCCGGCTCGATCTGCAGCTCCTGCGCGTCGGCGCCGATGGCCAGATCCTGCGGCTGCCTGCGGAGTGCTGCTCGGAGAGCGAGCGCGTCCGGCTCGGCTGGGCGCTGCAGAGCATCGCCGCGCGGCGGGCCCGGGTCGTGGTCCTCGACAGCCCGGAGGCGCTCGATGAGCGCTTCGCCTTGGCCGTCTACGACCTGGGCGACGCGCTGGCCAACGAGGGCGTGCAGGTGATCGTGTGCGCGGTCGACCGGCCGGACCGGCAGCCGCCGGAGGGGTGGTGCGTGGTGAAGCTCGACGACGGCGTCGTCATCGAGGCA